>DASXTB010000066.1:0-40099 GCA_036505615.1 Acidobacteriota bacterium | reverse complement strand
TTTTCGTCCTCTTTCAAGTTTGGTCTTTGCAACTATTCCTTAGCTCTCAGCTAGCTGCCTCCTGCCTCCTGCCTCCTGCCTCCTGCCTCCCGCCTCCCGCTTCCTGCCTCCTGCCTCCCGCCTCCCGCTTCCTGCCTCCTGCCGTCTGCCTCCTGCCGTCTGCCTCCTGCCTTCTGCCTTCCGCCTTCTGCCTTCCCCTTGTCCCCTTGTCCCCTTGTCTTGTAGAATTTTCTTCTGCTTTCCATCTTCGAGGCTACGAACTATGCGCTTATGGCTGGCTATTGCTGTTTTACTCTTCACATCTCTAGGAGTGTTCGGCGTGCAACCAACCGAAAAGAAAATATTCAAGATGGGCCCGGATCTAGGGCTTCCGTTCAGTCCGGCAGTGCAGGCGGGCGGCTTCATCTATTTAGCCGGAACTGTGGCAACGGATGATCAAGGCCATGTTATCTCCGGCGATATCAGGGCCCAGACTCGACGCGCGCTGGACAATCTGAGCGAAGTCCTGAGCGCGGCAGGTTCAAGCCTGGCCAATGTGGTTTCTGTAAATGTTTACCTGAAGCACGCCGAAGACTTTGCGGCCATGAATGATGTGTACCGCACTCACTGGCCTAAAGACCCGCCTGCACGCACCACAATTGTGACCAATCTGGCCTTGCCGCAAATTCTGGTGGAGATCGCAATGGTCGCTGTTCCCAACGGTGCTGACCGCCGGGTCATCCACCCAGCCGGCTGGATGCTGTCCCCCAACCCATACAGTTATGGAATCCAGTCAGGAGACACGCTGTTTCTCGCGGGTCTGGTGTCGCGAAATGGAAAGGACAACTCCGTCGTCTCGGGTGATGTGGGCACACAGACAAAAACCATAATGGATAGCGCCGGTGAAATTCTCAGAGCCGCCGGGATGACGCACGCCGACATTGTCAGTTCCAGAGTTTATATCACCGATGTCGCCAGCTTTCAGGAAATGAACGCCGCCTACCGCGGCTACTTCCCCAAAAACCCGCCGGCGCGAGCCACTGTAAAGACCGGGCTCGCAGGACCCCAATTCAGCGTGGAGATTACGATGGTTGCCGTCAAGGGCCAACCGCGCGAGGCCATCACAACACCCAACGCCGACGGCACCGCTGCAAGGTTGAACCCAAATCTAAGTTCAGCCATTCGCATTGGCAACCGTCTCTACCTTTCGGGAATGCTGGGTAATACGGAAGCCAACCGGGGTGATTTAAAGGCTCAGACGCGGGAGACGCTGGCAAAGATAGAGCGCACTTTGAAAGCGGCTGGTTTCGACAAGGAGCATGTCGTGGACGGCATTGTCTACATCACCGATGTCAAAAATTTCCTTGCCATGAATGAAGCTTACCGGGAAGTATTTAAGAAGGATTTCCCAGCCAGGGCCACCGTGGAAGCGGGCCTGGTTAATCCTGATGGATTGATCGAGATTATGTTTACGGCGGTGAAGTAGGATAGCCGGCTTTAAGAGGCACTGTAAAGAATTGTAGCCGAGCCCATGAAGGCGTGTTGAACAAATCAACAGCCTCGCTAGAGAGCCTGCGGCGGCGGGCGCCAGCGTGTGGCCCAGGACGGAGCATAGCGGAGTCCTGGGTTCTTAAAGGGTTACTTGTGCGCTGAGCCCGCCTCAGGCGGGCGACAGACGACACCCCAGGCGACTCGGCCTCCGTTTCGGCGCCTCCGAGGCGTCTGCCGCCCGTCCCACCCTGCGGGACGGGCTTGACGGTTTCTTTTAATTGCCGTCCCAGGGCTCCGCTGCGCTTCGCCCTGGGCCACACTCTGGCGCCCACCAACCGGGGTTAGCGATCTAAACCCTTACAACCTTTTAGAAATCCTTCAGGTCTAAGAAAATGAGCAGATTCCATGACGCCGGATGAAAACGAACTAATCGCACAGGCTCAGGCGGGTGACGTAAGTGCGTTTGAACAGTTGGTTTATCGCTACGACAGGCAGGTTCTATCCATGGCTCTGAAATACACAAGCAACGCGGAAGACGCAAAAGATATCTATCAAGAAGTTTTCATACGCGTCTACCGGGCACTGTCCAAATTTGAATTTCGAAGCAAGTTCTCAACCTGGATCTACCGGATTGCAGCCAATACCTGTCTGACACACCGCTCGCAGAGCAAGGAACATCTTCACTCTTCTCTCGATGAGCAGCATGAAGGCGAGGACGGAGCGCTCCGTTCGTGGTCCGACTCGCTGGCCGACCCGACGCTCTCTGACCGGCACGCCAGAGATAGTGAGATATCCCTGCACGTGCGGAGAGCCATGCAGGCGCTTTCGCCGCAGCAGAAGATGGTTTTCACTCTAAGACACTACCAGGGTTATAAGTTGCGGGAGATTGCCTCCATGATGCAGTGCGCGGAAGGAACGGTGAAGAAATACCTTTTCACTGCCACCGAGAGAATGAGGGAGCAGTTGAAGGGAGTCTACGGGCAATGAGAGTTCGGGTCCCAGTCCGAACTCAGCAGGCCTGCTGGTCAATAGTTCGCGGGTCAGGAGGCGGCAGAAGGTTTAGTTTTAAGGGAGGTCCCTAGATGAATCACAAACAATTCAGAGATTGGATTCAATTGTCTCTGTACGACGAGCTTGATGAAGAAGAGCAGCACCTCTTGGAGCGACATCTTGAAGCCTGCGAACCGTGCCGCGCCGAGCTTCGAGAGTTCAAGAGCCTGCACGAGACTCTGGAGGTACCCATGTCAGAATCGATCGACCCACTTCTGAAGCAAGCGCGTGAGGAGCTTCACGGAGCTCTCCGGCTGGAGCGCTCACGACGCTCGACGGCTGCTGGCTGGATTGCCCGCATTTCTGAAAGGTCCGTGCTGGGGGGCTTCCGAAGCCCGGTCTTTTTGAAAGTCGCGGCTGCGGCCGTGCTGATGCTCTCGGCCGGCATTTTCATCGGTTACGTGACGTTCCGTCCAGGGAAACCCGGACCAAGTGGGGTAGAGGCGCTGGCAGATGTGGATATCACCAACGTTCGAATTCTAGATTCCGACGCAAATGACGGACAAGTGGAACTGTCCTTTGACGCCACGCGGCGAGTTCGCCTGCGAGCGGGGATGAGCGATGAGCGAGTCCAAAAAGTCCTGGCGCGAGCGCTCGTCAACAGCCAGAATCCCGGCGTTCGCCTCAACGCCATAAACGCAATACGCACCTATCAACACAGGCTCTCTGACCGTGAAGTGAAATCGGCTCTGATCATGGCGCTTCAGTCCGATGACAATCCCGGTGTCCGCAAAGAAGCACTTATGACGCTGCAGAAATACCCCTTTGATGAGGAGATGAAGCGCGCTTTTCTCCACGTACTGGTGCATGACAACAATCCGGGTCTGCGAATCGAGGCGATCCGCAGCCTGCAAACAGCGGCCGATCAGAGACACCTGGCGGGTCCGGAGTTGGTCGGTATCTTGAAAGACAAAATGAATTCCGACGACAACAACTATGTTCGCATTCGGGCCAAATCGGTGCTGGAAGAGGTTACGCAGAGATGAAAATGAGACGTTTCTTTGTAGCGGTGCTGTTGAGTATCGCAGCCTGTCAGTCAGCGTTTTGCCTCGAGCTGGAGAGCGGCGCGCAGACGAAGTCCTTCAGTGTAACCAGGGGAGGCCTGCTCGAGGTGTCAGTAAGCGGTGGAGACGTCGTTCTCAGTCCCTGGGAGAAAAACGAAGTCTTCGTGAAGGCGGATGGAATCGACCGCGACGAGATCAGCTACCTGCGAATGTCGCAGACCGGCAATACGGTGCGGGTGGAGTTCCGGCCCCGGAGAAATCGTTCAGACAGACTGCGATGGGAGATCAACCTTCCTTCTCAGTTCAACACCGACATTCGGACCGGTGGAGGAAACATTGAGATCAGGGGCAGTATGTCAGGCAGTCTGACAGGCTCGACGTCCGGGGGGGACATTCGTGTCGGCGATGTAAACGGAAAGATGGACATGAGAACTTCGGGCGGAAACATGAGTGCAGGAAAAATTCATGGAGACGCACTGATGAAGACATCTGGCGGCGACATCGCCATAGATAGCGCCGGAGGCCAGGTGGAGATCTCCACCTCGGGAGGCAACATCGCCGTGGGAAACGTGGGAAAAACTCTGAGAGCGCACACTTCGGGTGGAAACATCGCAATTGGAGACGTTGGCGGAGAGGCGGACGTCTCGACGTCGGGCGGAAACGTGGCTGTAGGGAAAGTTTCCGGCAACGCTTCGCTTCGTACCTCGGGAGGCAATGTCAGCTTGCGCGGAGGAGCGGGAACAATCACCGCTCACACATCCGGCGGAGATATTGGTCTGGAAAACATCTCAGGTGTGGTGGATGCAAAGACCTCGGGTGGGAATATTGGCCTCAGGAACGTCTCGGGATCGGTCAACGCAAAAACAGCGGGGGGAAATATCGAGGCCGAGCTGATCCCCAGCGGCAAAGGCCCGAGCACGCTGGTTTCCGCTGGAGGCGAAATAAGACTCTATTTGCCCGACAATGCTCGAGTCACTGTGGAAGCGCTCATTCGCATCGAGGGACGATGGTCGAGCCGGAGCGAAAAATACGATATACACTCTGATTTCAAGCTGGACACTCATGCGAAAGACGATCGGGGTGTAGTGCGCGCCGTCATAAATCTGAATGGCGGCGGCGAAAAGATTTCGCTCGAGACAGTGAACTCCAATATAGAGATTCGTAGGCTAGGTTCCCGCAGGTAGGAGGCGCTCAGTTTCTCAGCTTCTTTTTTTGACTCTGCGCCTGGGAAACGTAGATGCGCTTGGCTGCCTCCAATCCAATGTAGTTAGCCGTCCTGATTCCCGACACAAGTACTTTCAAGGGTCCCTGAAAGGGAGCTTTCTCAAGGAGAACGAACTTCTTGCCGGGAACAAGTTTTGCCTTTTCCAGGTAGGCTAAGAATCTTGGCTCTCCGCCCGTCACCCTCCGAATCGTATACTCTCCGACTCCGGCCTCCGCGAGGCAAACATCGTCCTCCGCTGTTCGAAATCCCTGAGCATCCGGTATAGCCTCTCCATGGGGATCTTTATCAGGATGGTTCAGCAGCGTATCCAGCCGTTCGATGAAAGTATCGGAGACAACGTGTTCCAGTCTCTCGGCCTCCTCGTGAACCTCTCCCCAACCGTAGCCCAGGATCTGTTGCAGAAAAAGTTCGACCAGTCGCCTTCGGCGTTTGGAGACCGTTGCTACCCATGCGTCGGTAACTTTGATTGCGGGTTTGCGGCACTGTGGACTATGATCTTCCTTTCCTTGCTGCCATGCCCTCCACATGAGAGTGATGCGAGTACTTCCGGCTCTTGCCGCCGCGTGCCGCCTGGTTTCTTTCGCCGGGGCACAATCGGTGTCCCATGCATCCAAAAAATTTGAAATCAAGGACAATTCCTTTTTCATAGAAGAATCATTCAATCAGGAGCCCGGCGTGGTGCAGCACATATTTACGCTGCTGCGCAGCCGTGGTCGCGGAGCTGATTCCGACTCCTGGGAGTTCACCTTCACACAGGAATGGCCGGTCAGCGGCATGAAACATCAACTCTCCTACAGCATCCCTTACACTTCCATCGACGGCCAGGCTGCGGGACTGGAAGACATATTGATCAATTATCGCTTCCAGGCCGCGACCGAAGACAAAGATGGAATTGCAATTTCCCCCCGAGTTAGTTTGATACTTCCCAGCGGCAAGAAAGGGTTGGGAGAGGGCTCGCCTGGATTCGATTTTGGTCTGCCGCTGAGCAGGCAAGTATCAGATTTTTACTTCCATCTCAATGTCGGAGGAACTTGGTTTCCGGCCTCCGATTCGCGCGCCTACAGGATCAGCGGCAGCTCCATCTGGCAGGCACATCCGAAGCTCAATCTGATGCTGGAATTTCTGGCTGCCGCAGAAAGGACTGTTGAAGATTCAAGGGCGGAATGGACACATCCAGTACTGGCGATACCCGGATTTCGCACTGCGATCAACGTAAGGTCTGCCCAACTGGTCTGGGGAATTGGAGTTCCAATGGCGCTGACAGGTTCAGCTCCCCCTCGTGGTTTGTTTCTCTACTTCTCAATCGAACATCCGTTTCGCTGAAGTTGGTCTCGAGTCTCGAGTCTCGGGTTCCGAAAAAACCCGAAGGGTTTGGGCTCTGTCAAAATTTGACCCCTTTGTGAACTTTGTGAGCACCAAGTGGAACTGGAGACACGGTTGTTCGATAATTCCCTCGCCGGTCCATGCCTCATTTGTCATTCGTCATTCGACATTCGTCATTCCTCATTCCAGAATCCTTGCGCCGGCGGATGGCTGGCACTCAAAAAGGGCAGAGGGAGCATCTACTTTTGCCTGGTAGCCTGCCTGAACATCTGCCATGAATGACTTGACTTCCCGCTTCTGTACCAGCGCAACGGCACAACCTCCAAAACCTGCGCCTGTCATGCGCGCCCCAAAACAAGCCGCATGGCGGCAGGCCTGTTCCGAGATCTGGTCAAGCTCTTTGCAGGATACTTCATAAAGATCGCGCAGGCTGGCATGCGACGCCTTCATCAGCTCGCCGGCCTTGGCCAAGTCCCCGGCGCGCAGCATTTCCGCCATTTGCACCGGACGCCAATTTTCCTCAACCACGTGCCTGGCCCTCTTAAACGTTGCTTTGTCCAGCGATTCTCTGCTTTGCTCCAGCATATCCAGGTCCACATCACGCAGGGCGATGACCTGAGGGTGGCGGCTTCGAATCACGTTTAGCGTGCGGACGCAGGCCGCGTGGCGTTCATTGTACGCGCTGCCTGAGAGCGTTCGGCGCACGCCGGTGTCCATGACCACAATTGCAGCATCGCGTGGAATGGGGACGGGCTCGCTCTTCAGCGTGCGACAGTCTAGAAGCAACGCGCAGTTTTCCAAAGATGCGGTCGCGGCAAACTGGTCCATGATGCCGGAACTGACTCCGATATAATTGTTCTCCACCTTTTGCCCCAGTCGCGCCATTTCCGCGCAGTTCCACAGGATGCCAAAAGCTTCGCACACAGCTCTGGCCACTGCCATTTCCAGCGCCGCAGAGGATGACAACCCGGCTCCGATGGGTATATCTCCCTGCAGTACCATATTGATTCCGGAGACTTCGAATCCGGCATCCTGCATCGCCAAGAAGACTCCCAGGACATAGTCCACCCAGCGTGAGCGAGATCCGCTCTCCGCCTGCCGCAATGCGCCCTCTGTTCTTGGCGGCAAAACAAATTCTCTAGTCTCGGCAAAGTCCATAGAGTGAACTTTCAGAACTCTGTCGCCTCGCGGCGTAAAGCAGGCGGCCAGACAACGATCAATAGCCATCGGTAGAACGTAACCTTCATTGTAATCGGTATGCTCTCCAACAAGATTGACGCGACCAGGAGCAACGGCAATCTTGGGGGCCAGGCCGGTTCCAAAGATCTCTGTGAACCGTTGTTTTAGGGGCCCTGCCTGAGTGGTTTCTGTCATAACTCCAGATAATGACGTTCTGAAACTTCTCGCAGGCAGGCAGCGGCCACTTCCGCGCTGATGTCGCGTTGTGGCTCTCCCATCATTTCGTAGCCCACAGCGAATTTCTTCACTGTAGCCGACCGGAGCAAAGGTGGGTAATAGACGGCGTGCAGTCTCCAGTAAGGATGTTGCTCGCCGTCTGTAGGGCGCCCATGCCACCCCATCGAATAGGGGAACGAACACTGAAACAGGTTGTCATAACGTGTGGTCAGTCGTTTCAGGATTTCCGCCAGCGCGGCACGTTCGCCGCGTGACAGCGCCGGAAGATCCGCAACCAGCCGGCGCGGGATGAGCATGCATTCATACGGCCAGTAGGCCCAGAAAGGCACCAGGGCGACCCAGTGCTGATTTTCACAAACAATTCGCTCCTGCTTAGTCAGCTCAAGCTGCAGGTAGTCTCCCAGAAGGTCCGAATTGTGGCTTCGAAAATACTTCTGCTGGCTTTTCATTTTCCTGGCGGGCTGGGTCGGGATTTCCCCGGTGGCCCAGATCTGGCAGTGCGGATGCGCATTACTGCAACCCATGATGGCGCCTTTGTTTTCGAAAATCTGAACGTAGCCGATAAAATCCTTTGCTCCCAAAGATTGCGTTTCTCCGGTCCACACATCCACTACTGCTTCGATCGCCTGCAGATCCATGCGCGATACGGTGAGATCATGGCGCGGAGAAAAACAAATGACGCGGCAATTTCCTGATTCTGCTCTGGCAATCAACAGATCTCGTTCATTGAAGTGATCAGGAGCCGTTTCGAGAAGAGCCGCAAAATCATTGTCGAAGACAAACGTTTTAGTGTAGCGGGGGTTGCGGATTCCGCCCGCCCTTGCGTTGCCGGGACACAGGTAACAGCTAGGATCGTAGTGGGAAATATTTGCCGGCTCAGCCGGCTCTGTTTGTCCGAGCCACGGCCGCAGGGTACGCTGCGGGGAACAGAGCACCCATTCGTCGACGAGGGGGTTGTAACGGCGGTGCGGCCGTTCCACATCGATCATGAACAGAGAATATAGCGAAGAGGCGGAGATTCAAAGCGGCCCGTCTCCGAGGAGGACAAGTCAACCTAATGGAGTGTAACCAACAAATCGATAGTGATTAATAGGACACGGATAACGCGGGAAACACGGATTAGCGAATGTCTTGACGGGGCGACGACTAAGTGGATGAGCAGTTGCAAAAGCGGCGGAGCCCAGTCAAGACATTCGCCGTTCCCTGTTATTCAGTGTTATCCGTGTCCTATTAATCACTACTGGTTTGTCGGTTACAGTCCGTCAGTTGGTCTTAGTCAGTTGAAAACTTCCGGTGCTAGTTGAATTTTCGTTCACATAGGTCACGACCAGCGTGCCTGACAGCGAGTTGGCTTCAAAAGAAAAGTCGCGATAGGTAGTGTAAACGCTGACCTCGCGATCTTGAAACGCCTTCCCCTTGGCATAGAACGAGAGCCTCAGAACGCCCTTAATCAGCCGTCCATAGACAAGATATGGCTCGGGCGTTATTTTCATTCCACCAGCTTCCGTGATTATCATGTAACCTTTGACGAAGAAGCCTTCAGCCCAAAGACTGGCTTGCCCGCTGAAAGAAGTGCCGTCCGAGGCGGTGGCGCGCAGATTGTAGACACGGCCGGTCGCCGATACGGGCAAAGATGATATCTGGCCGTCCACCGCGTTCAACGCTGTTCCACAGATGGCTATGTCCGACTGTATTTCCAGGTGCCCCTTGCCGGCCATGGTGATCCCGGTAAAAAGCTCCCTCGCAAAGAATGACTTATGCCAAAACGGGCCCAGCGGGATGGTCTTGGTTGCCACGCCAGTGCCGTTTTCGGTAAATAGAGTAATCGACACGTTAGCGGTGCGTTCCTCAGCGTCGATGTTGGCCAGCGCGAGCGCAATGGTCGCGAAGTTTTCGAAGGGAATCGATGAGAAATAGATCTCTGTTGAGTCGGCAACTCCAACGCTGTCCACAATCGAAGATCCGGACTTTACATAATAAGTAAGATTGCCGTCCAGGCAGTTGGAAGTGGCCATCTGCGAGCCAGCCAGGATTGCAAAACCCGCCTGGGTGTCCGTTCCGGTAATTCGCAAAGTGGTGGTCGCGCCGGGGGAGATTGATACGGCGGTTGCTCCCTTGGAAATCTGAACCCCATTGACCGTGGCATTCCAATCCTCCCCTTGATTTTTTACCAGAAACAGGGTCCCTGAGTAGGGAGAGGTCCCGCGGTTGGTCAATGTAATACGGGTTTCAATAGAATCTCCCACTGCCACCTGCGCGAACACCATATCTTTGTGCGGCAGCAAGCTTTGCGCACGCGCTGCTGCGCAGACCAAAAACGCAGTTAGCGTGATGAGCATTAGATTGAATCGCATGAGGTTCTCCTCGACCCCCATTCACGAATAGCACCGGGTTTTTGCGCCGTGGAATCGAAGAGGAACCTGAGTACAGAGGAAGCAACAACGAACCTAAGGTCTCAATAGTAAGATAAACACCTGACTACGTCCTAGGCGTCCCGTCGAGGCGTGATCACTCAATAACTTACAAGGCTTTTCAGAACTTTTGCCAGCATTCGCCAAATGCACAAACTAGACTTTGGATAGACTGAAATACAGTGTCTGGGGTATTGACGGCAAGAGCGAGATGCGCCCGGTAGAGTGTCAATTTTTTCAATCGTACTCCGTGCTCAAAAAGCGCTTTTGACGTCGATGGAACCTAATGCAAGAATGGACGTCGTTATGAGAAAAGACCGTCTTTCTGTTCTTCTTGTTTTAAGAAATGCTCTTGGGCTCTTCGCCATTCCTTTTTTCTCTTTGAGTTTCCTCGCCGCAACTCCGGCCGGCAAACGCCTGGGACACTTCTCAGCCGGGAAGGTTCAGCGGTTGGCTTCCGAAGAAAATCTGCCGCTGATAACGGCACGAAACTCTCTGAGCAATCTTTTTGCCGACGAGCGCCCAGAACTGCAGCCAGGGTTTGCAAACGCTGTGGATGTGTGGCTGCTTTATGTTCCGGAATTTGACCGGCTTTCAGGCAACCTCCAATCCTACCTTCTTCAAAAGTACGGCCTGGATATTCCCCGAAGCAGTCTCAGTGACGACGGGCGGAAAATTAACAATCCCGCGATTGACTTGCGCAGCCGCCTTCAAAGCGAAACCAGCAGCGCTACATCCGGGTCCAATATCGTAGTGGGCTATAACGACGGAAGCCTCGGCGGTTTTGGCTCCAGCATCAGCTACTCCAACGATGGCGGCCGCACCTGGAACGAAACTTTTCCGCCGCTGTATCCGTTTGGTTCGGGATTGGGGGATCCGGTGATGGCGGCCGGCCCCGGCGGCGTGTTTTACCACGCCTTTCTTGCAGTCAATGGTCTGGGACTCTCAACGGTCGGCGTGACAAAGTCGGCCAACGGCGGGGCCAGCTGGTCGCCTCTGGTAAACGCCACGCAGATGCACACGACTTCCCTGGATAGTGTGGACAAACCATGGCTGGCCGTGGATAACACCGGTAGCCAATACCGGGGCAACGTCTACGTGACCTGGACTCGCTTTACTTCCGAACGAGGCGCCAGCAGCGGCATCGGCTTTGTTCGTTCCACAGACGGCGGAGAGACCTGGTCTCAATTTCAATTGATCGGGCAACCAGCCGACGCCAGGGGGTTTGTTCAAGGCTCGATGATAGCGGTCGGTCCTGTAGGTGAAGTTTACGTTGCCTATTTTGACACTCGCATTCCTGGGATTGCCGTGGTCAAGTCGACCGACGGGGGACAGACTTTCGGACAGCCGGTTACTGCTTTCAAAGACCCATCGATTCGGTTTTCAAGGAATCTCAGCGGCGGATTCGAGACCAACTCCTTCCCCAGCATCGCTGCCGACGCTGGCGGCGGACCGAACCGCGGAAACATTTACGTTGTGGCCAATGTCAAGCCGTCCGATTCACGCGACGAAAGCGACGTTATCGTTGTCAAATCAGCCGATGGGGGCGCAACCTGGAGCGCGCCGGTCAGGGTCAACGACGATCAAACCGATACCGACCAGTTTCAACCCTCGACCGCCGTGGCGCCCGACGGCACCGTCGGCGTGATGTGGTACGACCGAAGGAACGATCCGGGCAATGATGTGCTGTTGGATGTTTACATGGCCGCCTCCAAGGACGGAGGGGTCACTTTCTCCACGAATCGCCGCGTCACCAATGCCAACTGGATGCTGATTCCGACGCCGTTCAACTTCAGGACTGCGTATCACGGAGATTACAATCAGATGTCCGCCGGCGATCTCGGCTTTGTTCTTACCTGGGCCGACGACCGATCGGGCACGGATTCCGATATTGAAGCCGCGGTTGTGTCGCCGCCCGAGGCGCTCAATCAGACCGCAGATTTCATCCTCGCAGCCAAAACGCTCACTCAAAATGTTCTTGCGGGTGCCGCCGCACACTTCACCATCAGGAGCATAGCAATAGGCACTTTCGACGGCGCCATTTCACTGGACGCTTCTCCTGCATATCCGGGATGGAGGTTCGCGTTTTCTTCGAAATCCACCAAGGCTCCCAGCGAAGCCACGGTCACAGTGGAAACGGCTCCGCTGGCAAAACCGGGAACTTATCCCGTGACAATCATTGGAACCTTTGGAAACCTGACGCGCACAACCACGCTTCGAATAACCATTTCCAATCCGATGGAGATGGGCCAAGTTCCACATCCAGTCAGTGATGTGCGCGATTCTGTGTTCCAACCTAAGGCGGTGGTTGACAGTGAGGGCGACCTGCATGTCGTATCGGGAGGAGATTCAGGAAGATTCTTTTCTCCCTTTGGAACGATTACCTACTCCCGCTACCGGGCGGGCACGCGCGTCACATCGACAGTGATTGCTCGCGATCCCAGCGTCAATCTACTGAGTCACACCATCGGCATCGATGACTCAGGGGCGATTACCGTCGTGTGGCGCGGGATCAATCCGGATTCAAGTGTTTCCAATGTCTTCATGAGCCGTTCCGTCGATGGAGGCGCAACGTTCTCACGACCGGCCAATGTTACGGAAATCACCGACGCGCGGCTGAGCGTCTCCGCCCCAGTTTTGGCAGTCAGCAGGAGCGGCGCCATCCACATTGCTTACGTGCTGTTTGATCCGATAGGCGGGTTTCAGGATGTGTTCTTTACTAAATCGAGCGACGGTGGAGCAACTTTTCCTTTAAGGGTGAACGTTTCCAAGAGTCCTTTGAGATTCCCCTCAGCTTTGGCCAGCTCGCCGGCCATTGCTGTCGATTCGTCGGGCACGGTGTTGATCGCCTTCTTTGCAGCCACGGGGTCCAGGCCTCCCGATATTTACTTTTCCCAATCCGCTGATGGCTCCACCTTTTCGACCCCCTTGAGCGTGGCCCGGGCCAGCAGCGTCACTGTCAATCCGCCGTCTGTCTCATCACCCTCACTGGCTGTTGATCGATCCGGGCACGTCCTGGTTGCTTTTATCAGGAGCGACCTGACCCGCAACGAACAGGACGTCTACTTCTCCCGCTCCATTGATGGAGGAATCACATTCTCGGAACCAATTAACGCCTCCAGAACATCATTGCGGGGAATTCGTTCGTTCGTTCCCTACGTCTTAGCGGACAGTGCAGGAAATGTTGGCTTGGCGTGGGGAGTATTCGGGCCAGGGCCGCTTTTTCCCGGAGGCCGTGACGTCTACTTCATCAAATCAACCGACGGAGGATTGACATTTTCTACTGCCATCAACGTATCCAACGACCTGGGACAGCAGGTAACATTTCCCATCGTCTTAACCGATGCTGATGGGCAATTGTCTGTCCTGTGGGAAGACGAAACCGGTGGCAATAATCAGATCTGGCAGGTCACGCCCGGAAATCCAATTGGAACGCTCCTGCTGAATCGCCGAAGACCGTAGAAACTGTCTTCTGCGGATCCGATAGTGGATAGTGCAAAACCGGTATCCATTCTCCACGCTCGGATTCTGGCAATTCCAACATCTAAGAGTAGCGAACGAGCTCATGTTGCCGCTATAGACTGGGGCAATTCAGATTTAGCGAATGGACCACCAGCCAACCACACGGCATTGTAGATTTTGACTAATTTTGTGACCTTCGTGTGCACCGAGGCAACCTATCACGCAATACTTGGCCGAGATCCGAAACTTACAAGAAACGCTTCAAAAATCCTATAATCTCTCGTCTCATCTCGGGCGTTTCCTGGTGGCCGACGTCGTACCGCAGCAGTTTCCATGCTTCAGGATGGCCTGTCTCTTCGTAGACTGTCTTAAGTTCACGGTCGATGCGCTCCAGCCCGGCCGGAGGTGTGAGGGGATCAAGGTTCCCGGCCAGGCTCAAGTGCGCGCGAGGCGCAATCAAGGAGTTTATCTGGGCAGTGGAAAAGTGTTTGAGTAACGAGGGTACGAAGTAATAGACGCCATGTCCTTTCAGATTATTGGTCTCTATCAGAGCCTGATAATCTGTGAGACAGCAAATGTCGACGCAGACTTTCACTCTCTCATCGAGCGCAGCCACCCACCACGCCATCGTGCTCCCCATCGACAGGCCAAGCGTGGCCAAACGTGCCGGATCGACCTCAGGACGGCTGAGCAGATAATCGATACCCCGGAGCGAATCATAGACCATCATTCCCCACAGCACCTGTCCCTTCCAAAGCATTTCCTTGAAGACATCCAGTTCAGGGCGCGTGGAGCGTTCCCCGAAGACCCACGTATCCACGCACAGGGAGCAATAGCCGAGCGAGGCTAGAACGTCGGCATAGGGAGGAGTCTGCAAGGCGCTCCTGCCGTCGATTAGCTCTCTCTTGCCCAATTTGTAGTCGCCGCCATGGGCATGGTTATAGAGCACGGCGGGGATTCTTCCCGATACGGATTTAGGACGCACAAAGAGAGCTGGAACCGGCTCGATTCCGTTCAGATCCAGAACCAGTTTTTCCAGCAGGTAACCGGAGCGCTCCTGCTGGCTGACCGTTTGCGTCGAAAGGGGGCGGTTTCGGGACGGAACGTCGCCCAACAGCGAATACAGTTCCCCGCGCCTCTGTACTGCCTGCGTTGTCAACTTGCCGGCCTTCTCCGATTTCACCTGCGCCATATCTGTCTGGTGGCCAAACAGGCCGGATTTGCTGTCTCTGAAAAAGAAAGCAAAACCGCCCGCAATCTGTTCACAAAACCGCCGGCGCTTCATCCTTCTACGCTTTCTTCCGTTTTCCTTCCTGTTCTGCCCCCGTTCGGGAGGAAGGCTTCGACTTCGCGCTTTGGGCAACACTCTTCTTCAGGGCTTCCATCAGATTGATTACTTTGGCCGGCGGGCGCACGGCGGCAGGCAACTTGATGGAATGTCCTTTTGCTTTCTGCTCCAATATGTCTTCCAGCTTTTCCTGGTACGTGTCCCTCAACAAATCGGGGTCGAACGACTCTGTAAGATTGCCGATCAACTGCTGCGCCAGTTCGACTTCCTTGGGCCGCACAGATCCCTTGTACTCCACTTGAAAGTCCTTGATGTTCTTGATCTCGTCCTTGTGGTACAGGTCATAAAGTAGAAGGGCTTTTCCCCGAGGCGCGATACAGCCAACATATTCCTTTTCGCGCATCACAAATTTGACCACCGCCGCCTTCTGGCTCTCTTCCATCGCCTGCGTAAACAGCGCGAAGGTCTTTTGATTGTCGCCTTCCGGCGTGAGAAAGTAAGGGCGACTGAAGTAAATGGGATCGACGTCTTTAAGATTGACGAATGCCATCACGTCGATATTCCGCGTCGCCACAACCTCCAGCTTCTCAAAGTCGCTTTCTTCCATGATTACATATTGGCCTTTGGCATACTCATAACCCTTCACCAACTCACTGCGTTCCACCGTGCGCTCGCAAGTCGGACAGTACAACTGTTGCTTGATGCGCGACTGGCACTTCTTATGTAACAGGTGAAAAGTGATCTCGCTGTGGGTAAGGGCGGAATGCACCTGAACGGGAACAGACACGAGACCGAAGGTAATAGAACCAGACCATATGGGCCGCATAATCTTCTCCTGACGCGAATTCCAAATTCAGCACAACAGCTTTTCAGATTTTAGCAAGCACAGCACGGGGGGGTCGCTAGAAATCTCTTGGTGAGGGCAACTGGGTGTTGGGTGCTGGCTATTAGGTGTTGGGTGTTAGCCCGGATTATTCACAAACTCTCACGAGGGAGATTGGTGACGCAGTTTCCGTCCCGTAGGGAGAACGTGATAATAGCCCAGCGGCCGACTCTTTTTTACAGGGATGGGAGGAGTTTGATCTTAAATGACAAACGCCCCGGTGGCTGGCCGTGTCCGCTGTGTCCTTGGTGGTCAAAAAGGCTTGAACCACAAAGGACACGCCGGTCAAAGGGCATTGATTCCCACCACTGAAGTGCTGGTCCTGGAGTTTCTACTTTTGGCAGCGGAGAGATGGTCTGAGGGCCGTGTCAAGGCCGCTTCCAGCGGCCTCTGGACTTTGGACATTTTGGAGAGACGGCCGGTGGGCCGTCTCCCTCGCAATCTTTCATGGTGCAGGAGCCCGCCCCACGGGGCGTCTCTCCGGTAGCGCCGCTTCGCGGCGCCCAGGCCGCTTCCGGCGGCCTTTCCCGAAGAGTCTCAGCCCCGGCCTTTCGAGGCCAGGGTGCAATGCGCGAGCGCAACCATCAGCCTGGAGGCCGTTTCAACGGCCTTTTTCGCCAACCCAGCCGGCGTTTACGCCGGCGAAAACTGACTGCCTATTTCGATGGATAGAGCCGGTTGCCTGAAGGCCTGTGCACCGGCCTTGGATAAATTTTCGATTGCGCTGGATCCCGGCCTGGAAAGGCCGGGGCTGAAACCCTTTGGGAAAGACCGCTGGAAGCGGCTATTTACTCGCAGAGAAGTCGCCTGGCCCGTGGAGAAGTAATCGGCACCAGTTGCCGGGCCCTCCTTGCGGTCCTATTTACAATCGGAACTCTGATTGAGCACCAGTGCCGTCACCTCGCCATTGGCATTGATCGTCACGTGAGTCGTAAGATGGAACACAAAGTTGGGGACGGACCCCTGGGCGACAACATTGGAGTGCATGGTGAAGGTCGATTCCGCTGGAATCGACTTAAAATTGGTCTCCTGGTCTTCTGCAGAGTTCACCTGATACTTTGCGCCCGTCGTCATCCCGGTGCCGCTCAGACCCTGGGTGTTCTCGTGAATATTGAAGTGAATTCCTCCGTTCTGATCGATTGTCAGGTGCGAGCGGAGGTTGATGCTTCCGCTGAGCGAAACTACTTCTCCGTTGCAAGGATTCACGGTGCCTGAGTTGGTAAACGGGATGACTATATCTGCGACTATATCCGACTGTTGCGCAGCGAACGAGCGGTGTACAACAAAAACCAAGCCAAGCGTGCAGAGGATCGACAGTGTTATCATTGCGAACTGTATCTTTTTTTTCTTCACGTCAGTAGGCTCCTTATCTTTTCCGGCCTTCTAGTTGCTGTCGCCCTTAGGGCGAGTACACGTTCTCCAGCGGCCGTCGGAGACATCCACCGTTGCACGCAAACCGGATGCCAGGGTCATCGATGTCGGAGCACGTATTAACAAGCAAACATTGGAGTAAAAGCGCCTATCCCAGTTCTTGACGAGAGCAAAAAACGCCCTTTTCGAATGTCGTTTCCGTCAAGTTTCCGATAAAGTACGCCAACATCTTGTCAGGCGTCCGCCAAGTTCTTGATCCCCTCCACCCCCTGCAGCGCATCGGCTGGCGCTTGAACATTGCCAGTATGCTTCCAGTAAGTGCCTATTGATAAGAGAAAATTCGCATTCCTCGGGGGCCGAGCAAGGAATGCGTGATGTGACTCACATGTCTGGCATGCCGCTTGCTTATATCCGGGCGTGAACAGGGGGCGGATGACAACGACAAAGAAACTTGCACTTGCCACAGCAGTCCTAGCTCTTATTTTTTCGCTCTTCATTTTCCCTTCTTTCGGCGGACGCGACCTCGACTCGCGGGATGTATTGGTCCGGCAGGCCCATAAGATCTCACCGGTGTTAAGAGACCAAGTGGCTCGTATGGCCGGCGATCCGGCTTATGACGCGGCGGTGCCTCTAATTATCGAGGTTAATCCTTCCTTTTTCGCGCGCAGCGCAAGAGATAGTTCCAGCAAAAAGGATGCCACAGTAAACGCGCTTCCGCTGATAAACAGCTACACGGCACGGCTGACTGGCTCCCAAATCAAGCTGTTGCTGGAATCCGAGCAAGTTGAATACATCACCATCGACGCGGCGATTCGAACTACAGCTTCCACCTCTGGTCCCACGTCTCAGAATATCCCTGTTGCAACGCTGGGAGGCGACCTGACATACGGGAATGGCTTGGATGGATCGGGAGTAACCGTGGCACTGTTTGATTCAGGAATAGGATTTCACCCCGATCTCAATTACAGGAACGTCAAGGTTGCCGCCGATTTCACTCTGGGAGTGCCGGCGCTGAGCTCCTTTAACTCAGACGGATTCGGGCACGGAACGGCGGTGGCGGGGATTATCGCCGGCGACGGCAGCAAATCCAAGGGAACGTATGCGGGAGTGGCGTCCGGGGTCAACTTTGTCGACGTCAAGGTTGTCGGCTCTGATGGATCGGGATCGACCAGCAACTTGATCAACGCCATCAACTGGGTTATTCAGAACAAGAATGTTTACAACATCAAAGTAGCCAATCTTTCGCTGGGACATCCTCCCATTGATTCCTACACTGTCGACCCGCTGTGCAAAGCGGTCGAACAAATGGTTGCAGCGGGAATTGTCACAGTGACTTCTGCCGGAAACAACGGGAAAAACTCACAGGGTGTAAAAGTCTGGGAAGGAATCAACAGTCCGGGAAATGATCCTGCGGTTATCACGGTGGGGGCTATCAACACTCGCGGGACAGTCTCCCATGGCGATGACATTGCTACTACTTACAGCTCCCGCGGCCCGACGTACAAAGACAATCTTTTTAAACCGGACCTTTCCGCTCCCGGGAATCACGTAGCGACCTGCCTGAAGCTGGGAAGTTATCTCAACACAAAGTATCCGAACAATGTGCTCACTGGTAACTATTACATCTATTTGAGCGGTTCCAGCATCGCAGCCGGTTTCGTCACCGGGACCGTCGCACAGATGCTCCAGGCCAACCCCGCGCTCACGCCCAACGTCGCCAAGATGTTGCTTCTGGTGTCGGCCACAAAGCTTCAACAGCCCCATATGTTCGAACAGGGTGCAGGGTTGCTGAACAATTACACGGCCGTCTTGCTGGCGTCGAAAGTCAATATGCAGACTCAGACGCTGCCCAGCGGTTCGGTTGCTGCACAGTGGTCCCTGGCGACACCTTCAGGTCCTGAGACCGTGTGGGCCGGGGGAGCCTTCGCCATCGGCAATAAGATCCTGTTCAGCGAGTTGATCAATCCCACCGGAATTACGTCATGGGGCAACGGGGCGAATTGGAACGCAGCCATTAATAATGCCAATCTGTCCAACTGGACTGACGGCCTCCTTGCGCCTAACAGCTTGTTCTGGTCTGACAGCGTCATCTGGTCTGACAGTGTGATGTGGACTTCAAGCGTTTTCTGGTCCGACAGCTTGATCTGGTCGGACAGTGTTATCTGGTCCGACAGCCTCATCTGGTCCGATAGTCTGATCTGGTCGGATAGTGTTATCTGGTCGGATCACACCTTACAAGACCCAAATTAGGCGCGATCTTTTGAGGAACTCGATATTCAAGACTGGAGTGGGCGCTTGTAGCGGCACCCAGGCGGGAGACCAAGCACCCGGTCTCCTGCCACTCCAACTCTCCTTTTGATAGCTCTCTGCATCCTCCTCTGCGGTTTTGGTCCCTTAAGGGTCACTAGTAAATCACTATCTCCCAAATTGCGGCTTCTAACCCATTGCGCCAGCGCCATTTCCATAAGAGAGTGAAAGTGTTTATTGACTCTGATTGGTTTGTCTGCGGGTAGTTCTTAGACTTATCCAGCCGGCAAACAGAGGGAGGCAAAAATGCTTTGGACCATTTTTGTGATTCTGTTGATTCTTTGGCTCTTGGGAGTGGTCAGTTCATATACGCTCGGAGGATTCATTCACCTCTTGTTGGTGATCGCGTTGGCGATAATCCTCATCAATATCATCTCAGGCCGTCGACCGGTGGTTTAGACGCAGGGCTTAGAAATGTTCAATGGCCTCGTTATTCGCAAGGTCGAGAGTGCCGAGTGACTGTGAATATTCAAGTGTGAAACCTGCAACGTTCTCAATTCCTACCAAGCAAACCTGCAACAGGGGGCGCATAACGCGCCCCTCCAGCCTTAAAAACGCCGAAATTGCCTAAATCGCATTCGGTGATTAAATAACTCTAGTGTGCTTACCATAAAGGCGAGAGGTGAAAGATGTCTCTTGACAGGTCAGACAGTCTGAAACCAAAAGGAGCGCACGCTATCTAAGTAATAAGGAACTAAAAATAAGGGAACGCACCTGATGCTATGCCCTTCGGAGGAATGGAACATGAACGGAATCGAGCGAAGCCGCGTGCATAAACCGCTGACGTGGTTGATCGCCATTTGGCTTTCTATAATTCCAGTGACGGCACTGGCCCAAACACATATCACTCCACCCAGCAACAAGTACAGCCCAAGCCAGGACGTGGAACTCGGCAGGCAGGCGGCAGTCGAAGCTGAGAAGCAATTGCCGCTTCTGCGCGACGAGGAAACGACCTATTACGTCGAGCGCATCGGCCGGCGGCTTGCGGACTCCATTCCGGCGGAATACCGGCATCCCGAATTTCGATACACTTTTAAGGTTGTAGACGCCAGTGACATCAACGCGTTTGCGTTGCCCGGCGGTCCCATGTACGTCAATCGCGGAATGATTCAAGCAGCCCATTCAGAAGGAGAAGTAGCCGGCGTGATGGCGCACGAGATGAGCCACGTGGCCCTTCGTCACGGCACCGCGCAGGCGACCAAGGCGGAGAAATATCAGATAGGAGCAATCGCAGGCGCGATTCTGGGAGCCGTCATCGGTGGCAATGCAGGGAGCATTATTTCACAGGGAAGTCAGTTCGGCCTGGGCGCCGCTTTTCTAAGATTCAGCCGGGAGTATGAAAAGCAGGCAGACATTCTTGGCGCTCAGATCATGGCGCGCGCCGGTTATGATCCGATGGATCTTGTGAACATGTTCAAGACGATCGAGCGTCAGGGTGGCGGCAGTGGCGGTCCGCAATGGCTCAGCGACCATCCGAACCCAGGAAACCGCGAGGCTTACATCGCTCAGGAGGCCCGCTACCTCCAAGTGACCAATCCGATTCGCGATACCAGAGACTTCGCCAGCGTTCAGTCCCGGCTGCGGGGTATGCCGCCGGCGCGATCAACCGAACAAATCATGCGCGGCGGCCAAGGCAATCCTCGAGGCGGACAGTATCCGTCAAGCGGCCAGGTCGGCGGAAGAGTGGAGCATCCGTCCTCGCGATATAGAACCTACCGCGAAGGCAACCTTTTTGAGGTAAGTGTGCCTGAAAACTGGCGCGAGCTTGCGGGGAATGACTCAGTGACGTTTGCCCCAGACGGCGCGTATGGCCAGACTGGCGGCCAGAGTGTTTTTACGCATGGGGTTCAGATTGGAGTCACTCGAAACGAGATCCATGATTTGCGCCAGGCGACCGACGAGTTCATCCAGAGCCTGATGCAGGGTAACTCGCGCCTGCGCCAGCAGAGCGGATACCAGCGCGGAAATGTCGGAGGGCGCGAAGGTCTTGCCGTAAGCCTGAACAATGTCTCCGAGGTAAACGGTCGCCCCGAGATCGTCGCCGTCTACACTACTTTGATGAGCGACGGTAATTTGTTTTACGTGATCGCGGTTGCCCCTCGGGATGAGTTCGGCTCTTATCAGGGAGCCTTCCAGCGGGTTACGCGCTCCATCCAAATTTACGACTCGGGAGAAATACCCGATTACGGACGCAGCCGCCGGCGCGGGTGAACTTTCTTGGGTGTTGGGTGTTGGGGGTTAGGGGTTGGGGGTTAGGGGTCGGGTCACCGTTTAGAGTTAGGCCTTCCTGTACAACGCCCTGGGCAGGGAGCGAAGTTGCTTTCCCAAGGTGGAAACGCCCACGAGAGTTGGCTCAGTTTCAATTCGATAGATATCTAAGACGGACTGCTATTTCAGGCCATATGTCTCCTCTTTCGGAAATCGTCTAGTTAAGCAATAGACGCTTTCGACCAGGTTCATTCCGGCACTCCAAACACGAAGATCCCGAAAACCGTTCATTTTGATGTCCTTTCGCTTCTGAATTACTCGTCCTCAGTGTACAGAACTCTGCACCTTGGATTTTTGCGAAAGGAAAATTTCATCTCAAAGCAAGAAAATGCCTTGACAAACAGCAACGATCTCTGAAAATCACCCAACACCCAACACCCAACACCCAACACCCAACACCCAACACCCAACACCCAACACCCAATTTATTAATGTTGATTCGCAGTCGCCTTGCCCGGCGCGGGGAATGGTAAAGTGTCAGGAATAACGCGCACGCCGGTCGTGAATTTGAACGGGTATTTTCCGCCACTCGGATATGTCAACTCGATGAAATAAGCCGTCCATCCCTCTGGCGGTCGCGAAACCTGTCCTGTGTATATCCCGTCCCTGTCGGGAGCCAGTACTGTGCTCTTGTAGGCGGGACCGATCGTGTCCAGCCGAAAATCTCGTGCCTTAGGATTGGTAGCCTGCCATAGCTTCACTTCCGCCGGCTTCTCCTGTGTGTGCACGAGGATTGATCCGTCTTTTTCAAACTTCCATGAAAATCTAGGACGCGGCGAACCAACCAGGATGGACTCGTAAAATGCCTGCAAGCTTTCCCGCGCGTCGGAATTCCCCAGGCTATGCTTGGTATTTGGGACGTAACGCAGATACTTTTCCCCCTTCAGGTCCTCAAAGTAGAACTGCCAGGAGTCAGGAAGAAAGTATTGGTCGCCGGCCGAATTCACAATCAGCTTGGGCATCGTAAGTCGATCGCGATAGGAGTAAGGATCTTCGATAATCATCAGCGCTTTGTACTGGCGCGTTCCGGACCAATCCTGAATGTGCGCCTCCGTATAGTCTCCGATCGCCGGCGCCCAGAATCCATAAGAGCGAAACTGGTGTTCCATCGACTTTTCGTTGTTAAGAACATCAATTACGAAGGGCAGAATCGCGATTACGCGATCATCGACAGCCGCTGTGGTCCAGGTGGTCCACCCTCGTTTGGACCCACCAGCCACCACAAACCGGTCGACTTTCACATTGCCGCGTTCCCGACTACCGCAGAAGTCCGTGACGGTGTCCATGGCGCGCACCGCGCTCTTGGTCATGGGAAGGCGAAGGGGCCAGGTTTCATCACCGGTCTTCAAAAATTTGACCCAACTGTAGGCAATGATGGCGTCTTCATTGCGCGATCTAGTTTCATCCTTGAATGTCAGAGGCTCGTTGGGCACGCCGCGCAGATCGGCTACCACCGAATGCGTTCTAACTGCCATTGCCGCCAAACCAGGATCCGTTAACACAGGCGCTTTGCTTGTGATTGAACCACCGTTGATGAAAAGGAATCCAATCGAAGTCTGAACCTGATCGGGCAGGACGATCACCAGCCAGTGCCTCCAGATCGGATGGTCCACGTCTGCAGCGCTGCGCCACTGCTGCGAAGTCATATCCAATACATAAGTGGTGCAACCCTCGCCCTTGGCGGTGTTGACCAGTGTGTAATGGTAGTTGGGATCGGGCTTGAAGACATAACGATCAAGAGCCGTCAGGCTCCGATGAACGCGAGGTCCGGCGTAAAGAGAGCCGGTGACCAACAGCAGTGCAAGGAATAATACCGGGATTCTTCGTATGTAGATTGGGTTTCTAGAATTCACCGAAGACCTCCTGCAAAAGTAAAAAACAAGCTGAACCAATTATTTCAGATTCCCTTTCCGGTATTCTTCCTTCAGGTAATCGCATGAGCGAACGGCCAGAGCCATCATGGTAAGCGTGGGATTGGCCCATGCAGAAGTGACAAAGCAACTACCATCCATGATAAACAGATTCTTCACATCGTGGGACTGGCAGAATCGGTTCAGGTAAGAAGTCTTGGGATTATTTCCCATCCTGGCGGCACCAACCTGGTGATTGGCAAATCCAAACACGGAAGGCGTCTTGCTGACGCCGGCAACAACGCCGCCTGCCGCTTCGATCATCTCGGCGGCTGCATCTCCCATGTCCTGCACCAGTTTGACCTCGTTGTCCGACCACGAAGTCACAATGTGGACGCTGGGAATTCCCCAGGCGTCCAGCAGGTCCGGGCGCAGTTCCATCCGGTTTTCAATGCGGGGGAGACATTCCCCGTATCCGTAGAGTCTCACGTTCCAGGGAACCTCTTGACGCACTCTTCGCTTGAACTCCACTCCAAATCCTGGAATGGACGTCGCGTGATCGAACTCACTCTGGAAGCTTTCTCCTTCAAAACCGTATCCGCGAAGGAAAGGAGAATCGACCTTCGTCAAGTTGCGAAAGCGGGGAATGAAGATTCCATTGTTGCGCTTGCCGATCCGCTCGCGGTTTCGATTCGCCAACTGAGGGAAGTAACCGCTGGCTCCGCCTTGCTTGACGTGGTCCATCAGGTAATGGCCGAGCACGCCACTGGAATTTCCGAGCCCGCTCGGGAAGCGCGGCGATCTGGAGTTGAGAAGGATCCGAGTCGATTCCATGGTCGAGGCGCACAGCACGATCACCGGAGCAGAAATCTCCTGCTGCGCGCGCGTGATGCGGTCAACATAGTGTACGCTCTTCGCTCGATTCTCATCGTCATGGGCAATATGGCTGACGATGCAGTTGGTTCTCAACTCGACGTTGCCTGTCCTCAGCCCGTCTTCCAGAGTGGTCAGCGTGCTGGCATAAAAGGAATTCGTATCGCATCCCCGCTCGCACTCCCCACAGTAATGGCACGCCGGGCGGCCATTGTGCGGGCGCGTCAGCATGGCGACCCGGCCAATGGTGAGCCGGCGGCCCATGTGATCGACAGCTTTCTTCAGAAGTTGCTCGCCGCAGGTCAGGCCCATGGGAGGCAAAAATAAACCGTCGGGAAGCTGCGGGAGATTTTCCGCTGCTCCGCTGACGCCGATATACCTCTCTACTTTGTCATAATACGGCTGTAGGTCATGATAGCTGAGGGGCCAATTTTCGCCGACACCGTCCTGGCTGGCGGCCTTGAAGTCCAGATCGCTGTACCGATAAGTCATCCGGCCCCACACATTGGACCGCCCTCCCACAACTCGGCAGCGAATCCACCAGAAGGGTTTCCCGTCAGGAGTGGAGTAAGGATGTTCTGCGTCGTCGATAAAGAAGTATTCGTTGTAGTCAGTGCAAGCGTAACAGAGGCTCTGTATAGGTTTCTTTTCTTTCAACCCTCTGCTACGGATGCCGCGGAGCTCCGAGTCGTAGGGCCGCATGTGAGTAGTGAATCGGGCAGGATCCACTCTGGGACCCGCTTCCAGCACCACCACTTTCAGGCCCGCCTCTCCCAGTTCTTTCGCCACCCAGCCTCCGGTTGCTCCGGAGCCGACAATGACTACGTCCAGTGCTTGCTTCATAAGACTCCTTGTACCACAACTGAAAGTCCGACAGAGATTCGTTGTTGGTCCGGAGACGAGTGGCTAAGCCAAATTGCAAATTCTACGCTGTGTCCTTCGTGTCCTTGGTGGTTAAGCTTTTCTGAACCACAAAGGACATTACGGACACGACGAAACCATCGCACCAATTGGTATGACTTGTTGATTTTTGAACAATTCACACTCACGCCCGCTGGGAGCGCACGCTTCCAGCGTGCTCCCTCTACCCGCAAGCACGCAAGAGTGCGCCCCTAAGGTGCTAGTCGGTGCTGTAGGTGATCTCGACGTGCCTCATTTTCAAGCTGGCAAGAAAGAGCACGGCGGCAGTTACCAGCAGCACGCCGGGCACAGAAATCCAGGCGGATGTGGGCTCTACCAAAACCGCGAAAGGACCGGCTGGAATTGCAACCGGACAAAGCGATTGGAGGTAGTGGATTACGCTGATTTTCTGCAGCAACGGGGGGAGGACAAAATTAATTGATTCCCAGCCAAGGACAATCGCAGCCGGAATCATAGGATTGCGAAAAAAAAGGCCCACCAGCAGAAACACCGCGCCATAACCAAGACAAGCCAGCACGGTCACACCGATGTACGCTCCGAGATGCTTCAGACCGGGACCGCGTGAAAAATAATCGCGGATGATCTCTGAACCGTAGGGGACGTAAAGGAGAACAAATGTCGCTGTGGTACTTCCGGCAAACAGAACCACGGCGGCTGCCAGCCCGGAAAGATACTTGCCAGCTACGAGAACCTCCCGTCGCACTGGCGTGAGCAGGTAATAATGAAGCGTCTTTTCCAGAATTTCTCCACGGAAGAGTTGAGTAAAAATTCCAACACAGCCAAAGAAGATGGCCAGTCTCAACATGAACAACTGAAACAAACCGGCGTAAATAACGCCCGCCAAGCCAAGGTTACTCCTTTCCTGCGGGTGCAATGTCAGTGCAGCCCTGAGGCCCAGCAGCAACACCGGCGCCAGCGCCAGGAAGTAGACACCGACCATCCGCCGGCCGCGGAAGGCCTTGGTCGCTTCCAATCTCCAAATGGCAAGGACCTGGCGAAGCCAGAGCTTCGCTACTTTATCCATATTTTGCAGTCTCCAGTTTCGGTGTTGGGTCTTGGGTGTTGGGTTCTGGGTCTTGGGTGTTGGGTGTTGGATTTGAAACCTGAAACTTGGAACCTGAAACCACAAGCCCAATATCCAACACCCAGAACCTAGCACCCAACACCCAACACCCAACACCCAACACCAAATACCCAACACCCAAGACCCAAGACCCAACCCCCAACACCCGAGGCCCGGAAACACTAACCTCCGTTCTTCCCAATCAAGTATTGGTACACTGAATTAACATCATCATCAGCCGGGGCGACTGCTTCGATCAGCAATTCATTCTCCAGCACCAAGCTGTTCAACATCAGGTAAAACTGATCGACGTCGCTGGTCTTGACTAGAAGCCCGCGTCCGTCTTTGTTGAGTTTCACTTCGACGACATGGTCCAGCTGAAATAGTCGAGAAGCGACGATGGCAGGCCTGTCGCACCGGACCAGGATTTGCATGGGGTGGTCGTCCATTTCGCCTCGAACATCATGGATATCCCCTTCAGCAACAACGTATCCATTGCTGAGGAGCACCACGCGATCGGAAATGCTTTCGACCTCATGAAGAATGTGACTGGAAATGACCACATGCAGGCCCTCCCTCCCGAGCGCCTGGAAGAGGTCGATCACTTCCGCTCTGGCCATAGGATCGAGACCGTTGAGCGGCTCATCCAAAACAAGCAGCGATGGCCGATGGCTGATGGCATGAGCCAGCTTAATGCGCTGGCGCATTCCCTTGCTATACCCGGCTACCCGCCTGCCGGCCGCCTCTGTCATCCCCACATGCTCCAAAGCACGGCGCGTGAGCTGTTCCGCCTCGCGATGAACGTAGCCGTGAACCTTCAGGAACGAATAAATGAAGTCATAACCCGTCAGGCCTTTGGGAAACGCATCGAACTGTGTGCAGTATCCCACCTTGCCGCAGAACTTCTCGGGATGGTCCGCCGGTATTCCCAAAAGCTGAATTTTTCCCCGGGTAGGCTTTAAAATCCCCGTCATCAAATTCATCAGGGTTGTCTTGCCCGAACCATTAGGCCCGACCAGGCTGGTCACTCCCGGATCAATGGCCAGAGAAATGCGGTTGACTCCCAGGACCTCGCCATAGAACTTGGAGACGTTCTCGAAGATGATTTGAGTATCGCTCATTATCGTAAGAAGTGCGCAGTGCCCAGTGCTCAGAGCCTGGTTCCCAGTAACCAGTTTCCAGTACCCAGTGCTCCGGTACCTAGTTGCCAATTCCCAGTGCCCAGTACTTAGTCTCAGTTATTGCGGTCACACGTTAGCTCGCCGCTAAGAACTGTCCGCTGATTCCTGAACGTTTGCAGGCGACAGTAAGAGTTGCACACCGAGAACTGGGAACTAAGAACTGGGCACTGAGGACTGGCAACTGGGAACTGGCAACTGGGAACTGCGAACTGCGCTTCACTTCACAACCTCACACGCTCGAACCCTCTGCGCCAGCAGCAACAGGCAAATGCCGCACACTGCCAGCAGCGACAAACAAGCGCTCCAAACCGGGATCCATTTCGGCGATTCCAACCCCAGAAAAAGCCAGGTCGCAATTGTTTCCATCAATGCCGCCAGATTGATCAAATATCCCCATTTCGTGTACAGGATATTGTTAATGGCCTCCCCGAATCCGGCGCCTGCAAAAAAGACGCCGAACAGAAGCGCTCCCGCCACAGGTCGCCATTTGACCCATGCCGACAACGCCAGCGCCAACAGCGAAACAGTAGTGATCCAGATACAGGAATCGACCAAGATGGCGGCGGCAATTCGCAGATTTTCCAGCATCCAGACGTTCCCTTCCAGACTCCACTGCAGACCAAATAGCAGCAGAGCAGGAATCCAGGTAATCAGCGAAAGCAAAATTACCAGTATCGACATTTTACCCAGCACATACTCGGCCCTGGAGAACGGTCGGCTTAAATAAAGAGGCAGCGCGTTGTTTGCCAAATCCGGCGAAATCAATCCTGGCCCCACGATCGCCGACATGAGAAATCCAAAACTGCTCTGAATCGAAAGAAGGCCAAGGAAAAACCGCTCGTCAATCGGAATCAATCTGTCCACGCGCACGTGAAGGGCGCGAAGAGCGTTGACGTTGTGCGTGAAATAAATTCCCAGGGCAGCTCCCACCGGAACCGCAAGACAGATGACAAAGAACAAAGTAAAAAAACGAGACTGGAAGACCTGGCCGAGGAAATACCGAGGCAGGACCATAAAGCGCCACCGGGGATCGGTGAGCGGGCCTTCATAACGGCGGTAGTCCTGTCTATAAACTGCCATGCGGTTCCTCCATGGCCTTCAGAAAAATATCCTGCAGCGAATCACGCTTATAGTCGAGCCGGCGGATCTGCAACCGGCTTTCTGCGGCAATTCGATAGAGATCCAGAATCTCTACTCCATCCGGGAGAACCATTTTGATCCTACGGCTGTTTTTTCTGGCGTACTCACATCCCATCTGCTGGGCCTTTTCCAGAAACGGAGCGCAATCGCCGTGGGTCTCCATCTCGAGAAACTTGCGATTGGCCCTTCTCTCTTCTTCCAGGTTGCAGTAGAAGGCGACGTGCCCGTCTTTCAAAATCAAAACCTCTTCGCAGCACTCCTCTACATCGCGAAGCAGGTGAGAGGAAAGAATCAATTTGATTTCGCCCTGGTCGCGGATCCCGCGAATTAAATTTATCATTCGCTGGCGCGCCGGAGGGTCCAGCCCATTGGTCGGTTCGTCCAGAAATAACAATTGCGGGCCATGTACGATTGCTTGCGCCAGTTTGATCAGTTGTTTCATTCCCAGCGAATAGGTGCCCATCTGTCGGTAGCGGGCCTCGCCCAAGCCGACATAAAACATCGCTTCGTGCGCGCGTTCCATCGCCGCCGCAGCAGGAAGCCCGGAGAGCTCGGCCATCAGGCGGACAAAGCGGATTCCCGTCATGCTCGCTATGAAAGAGTCGTTCTCAGGCATGTACCCGATCAGGCGGCGAACCTGGCGCAGTTGATTGCGAATATCGAAGCCGAACACCCGGGCGCTACCTTTACTCGGCTGATAGAAACCCAATAAGGTTTGAAGCAACGTTGTCTTGCCGGCCCCGTTTGGACCCAGCAGTCCGATCGCCCGTCCGCCAAACGACCCTTCAAGGTTTTTGAGGATGGGTCGAGATCCCAGCCGCACTGTGAGGTCTTCAAGCTCGATGTAAGGGGTCATCGCATTCGCAATTCGAACTTCGTCATTCGAAATTTACTTGGCCTTCTTCGCCGCCCCCGCCGGCAAGGACAGCAGGTCTCCCAAACTGCCAAAACCAGCCAATGTTCCCAGATCGAAAACCTCCCCTTTTGCCGCAGCAATGATCCTATCGTTTTCCGCATAGATGCAGATAAGCGCCGGAGGGCTCTGGGACGCAATTTGCTGAAGAGATCGGAATTGTTCTGAGCTCAATTTACTGTCCGCCTGAGGAAGGTGTTGCGCGAGAGCTCCCATGGTGGAAAGGATGTTGTGATAAATCAGCGCCGAACAATGGGCACGCCCGTCAACCGGCAGAAGCGCCTTGAAGGCGGGCGAGTTGGGCAGTGTGTAACCGGTATCGCGATACTGCAGGGTCTGAAGCAGCAGTGTCCGACTTGGCGCCATCACCAGGTATCCGTCATGGAAAACATAGTCGGCTTCATAGCCTGTATCCTGCGAGACCAACCGATAAAAGACTTTGCCACCCAGTGATTCCTGAGTAAGCATCAGACCTGATTTCCCGTCCTTTGAGGCTTCCTGATTGTACTGCTCGACGGCCCATTTCAGAGTATTCTGAAGTCGCGCCGTATCGTACACTTCGGCCACTATCTTCCAAGAAGGGTTCGGCAGAACGGGCCCGTCCAGCGCAAACAAAAATTCACCGCCCAGTGGCGCTGCGATATCGCTCCGAATGTTCACTCCGCGCTGCGACTGAAAATCCAGGATCTGCTGCCACGCTTTTTGATCAGACTTCTGAATCAAGCTGAAAATTTCGTCTACTAGCGATGCGGGATTTCGTACCGCAAAAGCCGCCACTCCCAACGCGTCGGGCGAAACGAAATCGAGCGCACCCATGGGAGCCGGCTCCGCAAGCCACCCGGCAATACCCTGCCGTGACTTGTCGAAGCTTACAATCACGCGATTTTCAGATTCTCCGCCGACTGACTTCTGCTCGGCCACCAGTTGTGTGATGTCGGAAATTCCCAGGTAGCGGCCAAACGGGTTGCTGCGATGCTGCTCCTTCTCGCGAAGGTCTTGAAGAATGCGCTCCATGTCAGCGGCAAAAAGCCAGCCCGCGCCCTCTGAGTAAGCGCTCCCAATCCGCGAGTGAAACTTTGATCCCAAAAACTGGTTCCCGGCTCTTCCTTGCTGAACTTCCACCAATTGTCGCAACTCCTCGGTCGAAGCCGAAGCGGCAACGAGACCATTGCCAAGAAAGATGGAAAACTCACTGGTGCCGCCTTCAGCTCTCTTTTGCGACAGTCCCCTGCCTCCTGCCTCCTGCTTCCTGCCGTCTGCCTCCTCCCGTCTGCCCGCTGCCTCCTGCCTCTCGCCGACTGCCTCCTGCCCTCGGCCTGCTGCCGTCTGCCTGTTGGAAAGCTCTCCAATGTTGTGCACCACTCGAAATAGCGCGCCATTCCCTGAGACTGAGTTCAATCGGAGTGCATCGTCTTCCAGTGCCGCTGCAAGTTCGGATGGATTCCGCGCTTCCGCCATCACCAATGGTTCGCCATACCCGCGCGTTTCATGCTTTGGGATGGCGATCACGATTTCATCGCCCAGGAAACTTCCCAGACGCCGCATCCGCTCAATCATCTCTTCCAGGTTTGGCTTGCCGTGGGCAGATCGCGCCCGCTCGTCCCACCAAGCGCTCAGGGCCGGATCTTCGCCCACATGCCGCCGGAAGATGTCATAGGCATGACCGAGCGTCTCACTGATGTTGGGGAAGGCGGCGTACAGCACGGTGTCTTCAGGGACCAGCGCCAAAAGCCGGGAGTCATAACGCAAGCTCGGTCCCGAGAGCTTTCCCGATAGCTCATTGCGAAGTTTCGTGAGCTCGCGCAACAGCGCAATGTGCGCATCTACATTCCGGCTCCAGGAAATCTCCTGTTCTACGGCAACGGCGGTGAGACTGGAGTGAGTCGCCAGTTGCTCGCCCGGGTGCAGGACCTGCTTTGATTTTCCCTGTTGCACCCAAACATCCCCCTCAATAACTGAAACCCGCGAGCCCTTGGCGCCTTTATTGACCGAGAACACTGTTCCGGTGACCGAAACCAGGCAGTCGTTGGTGGCCACGTAAAGATGGCCGCTGCGCTGCCGGGCTGCTTCAACGATCACCTTGCCGCGGCCCAGTCGGATGGTCGTTCCGTCTCGGGCTGCTTCCAACGAGAGCTGAGAACGCTCGCCCATCTCAATTGTCGAGCCGTCTGCCAGCCTCACGACCGCCCCTGAATTCATGGCGGTGCGGATTTCCTCACGCTGTCCGATTTTGCCGCCGGCGGCCATGGCCTGAGTCCCCTCTGGTGATACGCGGAACAAAGTCCCGTCTACTCTTTGGGCAATAGCGTGCGTTTCGGCGGGCAGCGGAAGCAACCATTGCAGCCGGTCCAACTGCGTTAAAGCAATCGCGAGAAAAATGGCGGCTGCAATTCCCCACCTGAGAAGATTTCGCTGACTGTTGGCGGCAGGCAATTGAGGCGAAGCCGTACCACGTTTTGCGGGCATGGCCGGCTGCAGTCGCGCCTCACGCAGAGCTCTCCGGCAGGGAATACACTCGCCGGTATGGTCTTCGAGAAGCAAAACCCGCGAAGGGTTAAGATTGCCGGCAAGATAAGAAGGTATCAACGCCTGAAAATCGACGCAGCTTCCGATTCTGCCAATTGCGTCCGCCGGAACGCCTTCGAAGACGCCTGCTTGCGGCTCTGGAGATTGCCCCAATTGCGGGTCCTGGGCAAGACGAGCCCAAACGCGCGATGCGGCCTTCTTTACTTCTGCTGAATCCATCTGATCCTGGCGCACAGCTTCCATGGCTCGTGCCAGGATTTCAGCCGGGTTTCTATCTTTGGATTTCATGCGTTTCCTCCGAGGAACGAACGTATCTCGTTTCGGAGACGGATGCGGGTCCGATGCAGGATCACGGCGATAGTGGCCCGGCGCATGCCCACAGCGCGGGCGATTTCCAGATAGCTGTAACCCTCCAGGTAGCGAAGCGCGAAGATTTCCGCTCTTCTGGGGTTTAGATCGGCAAGGGCACTGCGAAACCAGGCGCGCAGTTCAGAATCACTTCGGCACCGGTCCGGATGGGGCTTGGAGTCCTGCAACTGCTGCGCCGCCATGTCGTCAAGCCGGACATTCCGAAGATGGTTGCGCCGGCGCACCAAGTCCAGAGCGGCATTGACGGCGGCCCGATGCAGGTAGCTTCCGGCGCCGGCATTCGGGTCGATGGCATGCTGCCTGCGAATCAGCCGCAAAAACAGCGTCTGCAGAACATCCTCCGCGTCCATCGAACTCCCCGTAATCCGGTACGCCGTACGGAATATCAGATCATAGTGCTCGGCAAAGAGTTTTTCGAGCTCACCGGGCGCGTTTACAGCTGGCTTTTGTCGACTGGCGACCTGCAAAGGACCTGCTCCTTTCGTCTCCAAAGATAGAACGAAGCACAGGGCAAAATATTACATGCAGCGCAAGAAAAATCCGACCCGCGCCCGTAAGCTGGGATCATTCACAAACGTTCACCCCAGAGACGCCTAATCGTCAATTTCTTCTGAGGCCGCGACGAATTTTGGTCGGGACGCCGAAGGCGTCACAGAGAGTAGCCGGGGGCAGAGCGCGTTTTTTGCGCGACGCCCGGGGTTACCGTTCCCCAGCCTGAACCTCCGCACCCTGTAGGGGTGCAAACCTCCTCTGGCATCCCTTCAGGCTGTCTGCCGTTGACGGCCGAAAACCGGGGGCGTCACGCCAAATACGCGCTCTGCCCCCGGCTATTTTATGTGACGCCTTCGGCATCTCCCGACATATCGCTGCGTATTTACCCGAAACTTTGGTTGCGGCTCCGCCGTGTTGTGTCTCTGCGGTGAACGTCGGATTTTTTCCAAGGTTCCCAAGTCTGGAAGACACAAAAACTATTCCGGACACTAGGCAGTACGACCCCAAGCAATGAGAAGTTCCCTCGAAATGTGGTAAAAACGACCGGGGACCCTCACTCTAGCGCAAAAGTGCTTCCTCCCCATTTGGTTCGAACGGCTCACAACCAAATACTGGACCTACAATTTTCAAAATGGCTCGAGTAAGCACGAAATCTAACTGGCCGCACATGAGCGACGAAGAGTTGCTCAACGTCCGTATCTGCGACCTGGGATTAACCATTGAAGGTACGCCGCTCGAGCAGCGTGTGAAACGCCTTTACCTGGAGCTGGCCAAGCGCTGGATCGGATTCAAGCCGCACGTGTGGCTTTCCAACGAGTGGTTCTCGCCTGATGGTATTCCGGGTTTCGCCATTCCGTTTTATCTGGCGCATCCGCGTCTGATCAAATTGGAACGCCGGCAAATGCTCGAAGTTGAAGGAGGGACCGATGTTGAGTGCATGCGCCTGTTGCGCCACGAGGCCGGGCACGCGCTGGATACTGCCTATCGTCTCCATTTCAAGCGCCGCTGGCACGATATCTTCGGCTCCTTTGCGCGTCCCTATCCTGATTCCTACAGACCCAAACCCAACAGCCGAAAATACGTGTTGCACCTCCAGGCCTGGTACGCTCAGGCCCACCCGGCCGAAGATTTTGCCGAGACATTCGCTGTCTGGCTGACTCCCGGTTCGCGCTGGCGCGGTCGTTACCAGGGGTGGCCCGCGCTTCGAAAGCTTGAATATGTCGATCAACTGATGAAAGAACTCGTGGGGATTAAGCCGAAAAACAGGCGTCGACGAAAAGTGGAGACGCTGCCCGAGATCAGAACCACTCTGCGCGAATATTATCGACGCAAGCGCCAGCATTACTCGCTGGAGTGGCCGGCATTTTACGACCGAGACCTGCGCCGAATTTTTTCCTGGGAGCCTCATCGGGTAAAACATCGTACCGCGGCCGGCTTTCTCCGCACCGTGCGGCGCGAAGTGTGCCAAGTAGTAGCAGACGGAACCGGCATTCATCAGTACGCTATTGACCACGTATTTCAAAACATGATGGAGCGCTGCAAAGAACTGAAACTGAGAGTGACTCTTCCAGAAACCCAAGCCAAGCAGCAATTGATGATCATGCTCACCGTCCAGACGATGAATATCGTACACTCGGGCTATCATCACGTCGCAGTATGACCTTAAAACCGAAGGAAAAGCTCCGCATCGTGGTTCTGGTTCGAGAGGGCCTCGTGCCTCCCGAATCGATCGAAGGTCTCACCGAGGAACAGATTCAGCCGTGGAAGACCGAGTACGATGTGATCTCCACGCTAAGGAAAATGGGGCATGAGGTATTCCCGGTCCCGCTTTACAGCGACATGGGCGTAATTCGCACCGCTCTGCATGAGCACAAACCGCATATTGCCTTCAATCTGCTTGAGGAATTTCACGGCGATGCTTTGTACGATCAGCACGTGGTGAGCTATCTGGAGCTGGCCAAACAGCCTTACACGGGTTGTAACCCCAGAGGCTTGATGCTGGCGCACGACAAGGCGCTTTCAAAGCAGATCCTGGCATTTCACCGCATTTCTGTGCCACGTTTCGCCGTATTTCCAATGAACCGCAAGGTGCGGCGACCAAAGAAATTGAAATTTCCTCTGTTGGTAAAGTCCGTCAGTGAAGAAGGGTCGACGGGGATTGCGCAGGCGTCGATCGTAAGTGAGGAAGACAAACTGTCGGAACGCGTGGAATTTATTCACAGGCAGACCGGCACGGCTGCCATCGCGGAGCAATATATTGAAGGCCGCGAGGTTTATGTGTCAGTGATTGGAAATCGAAATCTGCAAACCTATCCGCCTTGGGAGTTGCTGTTTGAGAACCTGCCGGAGGGCGCTTCGAACATCGCCACCGGGAGAATCAAGTGGAATCGGAAGTATCAGGCAAAAGTCGGCGTGGTCACGCAAGCCGCCAAGCTTAGGCCGGATCTGTTAAAGAAAGTCGAACGCATCTCTAAGCGCATCTATCGCATTCTCAGCCTCAGTGGTTATGCGAGGCTCGATTATCGCTTAACTGAGGACGGCCATTTTCACCTGCTTGAAGCCAATCCTAATCCGGACATTCAAAGGGGTGAAGATTTTGCTGCCTCGGCGGCCGGCTCGGGAGTGAGATACCAAGCGCTGTTGCAGAAAATCATCACCCTGGGATTGAGTTATCAGTCGGGGGGATAAGTAGTGTGCAGGTTGGCAGGTTGGCAGGTTTGCAAGTTAGCAGGTTTGCAGGTGCAGTCAGCAAGTCAACAAGTCAACAGGTCGGCAAGTCCACAGGTGCCGCCAAGGGTTATCGTTTCTTGAAATTAACGCGAGCCTGCGGAGCAGGCGATAGCATGTAGCCTCGGGTGGAGCGAAGCGAAACCCGGGGAGTTTGTAATATTAGTTCGATCCGAGCCCGCATAGCGGGCGACAGAAACCACCCATTAAGGGTTTCCGATAACACCACTAGCCTTTCTGCCGCCCCGCCAAGCGGGGCTCAATCATAGAGCGAATTCGACATTCGACATTCGAACTTCCACATTCGATATTCCGCTCCCCAACCTTTTTGAACCTTACCCGGTCTATATCCGTAAGAATGGCAAAATGGAGGGAGAAAATGAAAGTCTCGCTACGTCTGATTTTAGGGATAGGGTTGGTCTTTATCGGATTGGCCTGCGGCATTTGGACTAACGCCTGGGGGGCCGTTGCAAGCGCACTTGAAGACAGCATCAACAGGTCGTTCCAGGTCCACCCGGGTGGACGGCTCACCGTGGACGCCGACTTGGGATCGATCCAGGTGAAGGCGGGCGACTCGAATCGAGTCGACGTCGAAGTGATCCGAAGGGTGGACACGAGGGATCAGGCGGATGCCGACAGCATCTTGAGAGAGCTCGACCTTCAGTTCAGCCAGAACGGCAACGATGTTAGAGTGAGCGCGAAACTCCCGCGCGGTAGCCGCTGGTGGAACCGCGAGAGGCAACATTTGCAACTGACCTTCATCATTTCTGTTCCGCACGCCTATAACCTGGACCTCAACACGTCGGGAGGCTCGATTTCCGTCGATGACCTTCAGGGGGAAGTCCGAAGCAGAACCTCGGGCGGAAGCCTGCATTTCGGCCGGATTCAGGGCCCCGTTTACGGTAGGACATCGGGAGGAAGCATCCAGTTGGAGGGGAGTAGCGGCATCGCCGACGTTGAGACATCAGGTGGAAGCATCCGTATCGGTGACGTGGAGGGAGAGGTTCGCGCCAACACATCCGGCGGTTCGATCCACATTGCCAAGGCAAAGGGGAACGTGAAAGCAGAAACCTCAGGTGGCGGCATCGATGTTCAGGAAGTAATGGGAGACATCCAGGCAAGCACTTCCGGCGGAGGGGTCTCAGCCACCATCACTCAGCAGCCTCGGGGCAATTGCCGTCTTGCGACGTCGGGAGGGAGCGTCAACGTGCGCCTGGCCGACAACATTGCCGTGGATCTGGACGCAGAAGCCAGTGGCGGAGGCGTCAGCGTCGATTTCCCCGTCACTATCCGAGGTGAGATCGACAAACATTCGCTTCGGGCTCCCATCAACGGAGGCGGCCCGAAACTGGTTCTGCGAACTTCCGGCGGAGGGGTACATGTCCGCCGCCTCGAGCGCGCCCGATAAGCTATATTCGTTAAAGAACAGTAGGGTCTTATCCCAAAAACTGCAGCTTTCTGGTGAGCTTCCGCACCCGTCTCATAATCGCCTTTTCAAGCAATAGGCTCACTGCCGCCAGTCCGCCCAGCGCGGCCGCAAACAGCTGCGGGTCGGCGTAGACGCGGTGAAGCAAAAAGTAGAGAAGCATCAGAATCAACAGGGGGCCGAAGAACGCCGTCAGGATGCGGCTCGATCGTTCCCCCTTGCGAACTGGTTTGGAAAAGGGAAGCTCCGGATTCAATAGCATTGAGATCTGCAAAACGATGTGAGCCAAAAGCGCCAGCAGGGCGACGTGAGCAACAACATGCAGCGGATTTCGGAAATAATAGCCAAAGACCACGGCAATTACCGCCAGGTAGGGGAGCACGAAATACGCCACGACGAATTTCTTCGTTTCCAGAACCAGGCGTTCCTTGCTGGCGGGTGTTGCATAAAAGATCCAAGACGCCTGATAGGAATCGCTGGTAGCGAGGTTCGTTTTCAATATTAGCGGAAACAACATCACTGCCAGATAAAGCAGCCCGCCCCGTTCGAAATCAAATCTGGGATGAACAAAGGGATCTGGAAGCGGACCGGCGCGCAGTCCCAATATCAGGTAAAATATGGTCAGAGGCATTATTCCCAACACCGCCAGGCGAAATCTCTGGTCGAACTTAAACTGATTTCGAATCAGTAGAGAGATCACCCGTCCTTCGTAGCGCTTGAAGAAGGCCGACGGTTTCAAGAGAGCCGAAGGACCCTGGTGTTTCCCCTCGCTTAAGCTGCTTAGAATCGAGAGTTGTTCGGAGTAGTCGAGCGAGAGCTTCTTGTCTGCATAAAAAAGCAGCAAAGCCAACGCTGCCAGCGACAGAATTGCGGGAAGCATCTCTCCTACACCCCAGTGTCCCAGAGCCAGCTCCAGATAACTTGCAAACCAGGTGGCTGGATGCAACAACATCCAGTAAGATTTATGAAAAAGCGACATGCTTGCGAAGACCTTCCTGTTGAGCATGCGGGGAACTATCGCGTAGCCGCCGTAGATCATGAAGGACATTACCAGTTGCAGGTATGAAAGCGCTCTCCGCACCTTTCTGGGGTGGACCAGTCTCACAATGCCGGCATAGAGGGTGATCATCGCCAGTGCGACGCCGTTCGCGCAGAGATATGTCGCCATTACGGCAGCAACGCCGAGCGCTGGATTGAACCCGAATGCAACGAAGTAGCTGATCATCGGAGCCAATCCCATCGCTGTGGTGAGGAGAGAAACGTAGATAAGAACGTTGGTCAACTTGGAAAAGAAATAGGTGCGCGATGAGATGGGCAATGGACCCAGAATGGCATGATCGTCCGGCGATATTACCACTGCGTGATATTCAATCAACACCAGTGCCGCCATCATGAACATCACCCAAGTCAGGTAAATTGAACCAGTCAGGAACACGTCCTTGTTCAACCACACAAGAGGGCTGAGCATTAAGCCCATAAAGAAGTAGAAGAACAGCAGGAGAAAGATCGCCGAACCTCCCTGCTTAGTTCGCTGGCGCAGTGACCCTTCCAGCCTGGGAGCGCGGAAATCCAGCTTGATGGAGACCAGTGTCAAGGCTCGCCATTGTTGATAATCGATTCCCAGGTTCTCAAACAGCCAGTGCAACATAGAATAAGACCAGTTTCCGCGTCGGGTCTCGGGTTCCGGGTGTCGGGTCTCGGGTTCCGGGTGTCGGGTTTCAGGTTTCGGGTTTAGATTTTCAAGGCTTAGTTCTTAGTTCTTAAATCGTAATAACTCACAGCGCGAAATTAGACACCTGACATCCGAAACCTAAGACCAGAAACCGAAACCCGACACCCTACACCCGGCACCCAGAACCCGACCCGGCACCCGAGACCCAACACCCGGAACCCGGAACCCGGCACCCGAGACCCCGACCCGGGAACCCGAAACTCGGAACTAGTCGCGCTCCAGCGCGGCCAGGAAGTCTGCCGTGGACTGCTTTGCATCGCGCACGCCGGTCAGCTTGCAGAAAGCCTCTTCCAACGTTGGGCAACCGGTGATACTGGATATCTGGCCGGCAGTTCCCTCAATAATCTGCTTTCCCTCATTGATGATGACGATTCGGGTGCAGATTCGCTCCACTACCTCGAGAATATGGGAAGAGAAGAAGATAGTTTTTCCCTGCGCTGCAAGCTTCTTGAGCAGCTCTTTGAAAATCATTGCCGCGTTGGCATCCAGTCCGTTGAGCGCCTCATCCAGAAAGAGGACATCAGGCTTGTTGATCAACGCCGCCGAAATCAGCACCTTCTGCTTCATTCCCTTGGAGAATTCGGTCATGCGCTGATGCTTTTCGGCGAGAATTCCAAACAGATCGAGCAGTTCTTCGATTCGGGCTATTGCGGTAGCCGTGTCAAGATGATGCAGGTTGGCCACCAAGTCGAGGTATTCGGCCGCCGTCAGGTTCTCATACAGAGCGCCGGTTTCAGGAACGTAGCCAATGCGCCGCTTCACGTCCACCGGTTGTTCCACGATGTCAAATCCGGCCACCCTGGCCCAGCCGCTGGTGGGTTGGAGCATGCCGGTCAGCATTTTTACGGTGGTCGACTTCCCCGCGCCGTTCGGTCCCAGGAAACCGAAGATCTCACCTGGCTTCACCACGAGGTTAAGATGATCAACCGCGACCTTCTCTTCAAACGTCTTAGTCAGGCGTTCCGTTTCAATCATCCTCTGCGGCCCTTTTGGATTGTGGTCTCACAAATCGACCTCTTTAGGGGACTCATAGAAGGCTATTGTAACTGGAGGCGCGATGATTCGAGAAAAATTGAACCGCGAAGGGGTGCAAAGATCGCGAACACTCAAAATCCAGCCTGGCCGCAGCGAAGTCTGGCGCCACATTCTGACCCGGGCAAGATGGGTCCCTGCTTTCTGGGCCCATGTTAAGCTGGATGCTGCACTATGAATCGGCAATTCATTATTTCCGGCCGCAGGAGGCTGGAAGGCAAATATCAAATCCAGGGGAATAAGAACGCTGCGCTCCCCCTGATCTCGGCGGCGCTGCTCACCCATTCGAAGACCATCCTCCGCAAAGTTCCCAAAATCGCCGACGTGGCTAATCTCCTCCGGTTGGTTGAAGCCTTGGGGGTACAGGTTAAGTGGA
>DASXTB010000065.1:0-39160 GCA_036505615.1 Acidobacteriota bacterium | reverse complement strand
AAACACGTGTTCATCAACGGCCACCCCGTCAGCCTGGAAAACAAGCATACAAAGCTGTACCAGAAGTACTTGAGCCGGCCATAAACACAAAGACGCCAGGCAAAGGGTCAACAAGGGGCCAGGTCTTGAACATTTAAAATTGAATTTTCAAGATCTGATCCCAAGTGCGCCAACTAGAGCCTGCGCAGCAGGCGCCAGCATATGGCCCCGCGTGGAGCAAAGCGGAACCCGGGGATTTCGTAATTAGATCTGATGAAACCACGGGGAACACTGGGAACACGGGGACCGGAACAGTCTCTCGGGTTTTGACATTCTTGCAGAGACGGCCCGGTGGGCCGTCTACCGCACAATGTTTCATCCTGCAGGAGAAGCCCCAAGTGATAGCCCCGGCTAGGGGAAGATCCCCAGTTCGCGATAGGAGCGTTCGATTTTACCGATGGCGATCACGTAGGCGGCGGTGCGAAGGTTATTCAATTTCTGTTGACGGTAAGTCTCCAAAATCACCTGGTATGCCTGAGTCATCGTCCCTTCCAGGCCCGAGTTGACCAGATCGATTTCGTCCGGGCCGTGCACCAGTGTTCTCCTGGTCTGTTCGGGGATGGGGGCCTGAATGCATCCTTCCAGAGTCTTTACCACAGTCTCTCCGCGGATCTCCTCCAGCCGCTTCTCCATCCGGCCGTATCGCATGTGCGCCAGGTTCTTTCCCCATTCAAAATAGGACACCAGCACGCCTCCAGCATTTAGATAGATATCGGGAATAAGCCAAACTCCGCGCTTCAGCAGTTCCTTTTCCGCCAGAACCGTCGTCGGGCCGTTGGCTGCCTCGGCTACAATGCGGCACCGCAGCCGGTCCACATTGGCCAGCGTGATCTGATTCTGCAGCGCTGCCGGAATCAAAATATCACACGGGATTTCCAGACATCCCTTAGGGTCGTCAAGGGTCTTGGCTCCGGGAAAATTGCGAATGCTGCCCGTCGTATCGCGATACAATTTCAGCTTGGCGATATTTAAACCTTTTGGGTCGTAGACAAAGCCATCCTGTTCGCTGATGGCCACGATCTTGCAGCCGTCCTCTTCCCAAAGGAACTTGGCTGCGTGATATCCCACATTTCCAAAGCCCTGGATGACAAGTTTTTTCCCGTGTAGACCGGGGGTGATTTTTAGTGTCTTCAACTCAGGCTCATGGCGCATGGCCTCGCGCAGTCCAAACTGCACTCCCCGTCCCGTAGCTTCTGTGCGGCCGCGAATTCCTCCCTGTGTGACGGGTTTTCCCGTCACACAAGCCATGTTGTCAATTCCGCCTGGGAAAAAAGCATCGTAGGTGTCGGCTATCCACGCCATTTCCCGCTCGCCGGTACCCATGTCAGGAGCGGGAACATTTACGCCCGGACCGATGAATCCCTTGCGAATTAGTTCGGCCGTGTATCGGCGAGTGATTTTTTCCAATTGGTCGGGGGAATAATCGCGCGGATTCAGCGACACCCCGCCTTTAGATCCTCCGAAGGGGACATCCACGATGGCACACTTGTAGGTCATCAAAGCCGCCAATGCCATCATTTCGTCCTGATCCACTGTGGGACTGAACCGAATGCCTCCCTTGAGCGGCTTTCGATGATGCGAGTGTTCCGCGCGCCATCCCTGGAATATCTGGTACCGGCTTCCAAACTTCACCGGAAATTGAATAAAGAAAACGTTGTCGCATGTTTTGATCTGGATAGCCAGATCGGGTGAGAGCTTCATGTGCGCTGCCGCTTCATCAAACTGAGCAGATACAATGCGGTTGAGGTTGAGATCCTCGTGGTGTCCTTTGTTCTGCGCCTTTTGGGCAATTGACTTATTGGCGACTGAACTTTTCATGAACACCTCGGAAAAGATTTCCTATCGGTGGCTGCTGAGATTCACGCATATTCAAAATCAGCCCAAAGCATCCTACCAAATTGTATAGCCACATTCGATCACCGGGATTCGGCTCTGTCGAACTCCTCAACATTGGCGCGCAGTGAAATGGTGGCTGTGCCGCCTGCCTCTGGCGGCGAGGCGTGGAGAGCGTCTCAAAACCTTGAACCACGGGGGACACTGGGAACACGGGGAATTTAATGATTCCTTAAAAATCAGATTTACTGCCACTTTCGAAAGCCCTTCTGGTCCCCGTGTTCCCAGTGTCCCCCGTGGTTTCAAATTTTGGGACAGCGTCCTTTGCTTCGTCGATGCTCACCTCTTCCCCTTTGTTCGAGGCTGCGCTTCCACGCGTAATTACGGCTGCCTGACCTTGATCGGCCGAAAGAGGCGTCCCTGCTTGAGCCGTTCGATCACCTCGTGGTTGGCCTCAGGGAAATCGTCAGGATTCATCTCGTTCGGGCGCAACCATTTAAATTCGTCTTTGGTGTTCAATTCACCGGAGAATTCCCGGCAATGGAAAAAGTGGATCTCTACAGTTCTTTCCGCATAGTTAAAAATGCGAATTGCGACTTTACGAAGGTTCCCGGCGCGCAAATCCGTCTCTTCGAGCAGTTCCCGGCGGGCACACAGGCGCCAGCTTTCATTGGCGGACTTTTTGCCGCCTGGGAATTCCCATAGGAAAGGTAGATGGCCGCTGGACGCCCGCTTGAGTACCAAAAACTTTCCCTCCTTTTCAAGTAAGACTGCCGAGACGGGAACGATCGGGGGTTTCACAGGCTTGGACTACCGCACGAAATCATTTCGTGATCGTTTTGAAACCATTACAATAACATCGCGTTCAAACCAGCCTTTTGAAAAACGAGGTGAGCCATATGGAAACTCAAGCAGCGAGCGAGGTAGCAGCGCCGGCCACAGCGCAGCCAATGAGCCTGCCGGCCCGACTGGCAGGTATCTTTTATAACCCGTCCGCGGTGGTGGAATCGATCAACATTCGGCCGGCTTGGGTGGTTGTTCTGATCCTTCTGAGTATTTTCGGAATGGTGGTTCAATTTACGGTGGTGCACCGGATCGGCGCGGAAAACATCATCCTGCAGGGAATGAAAATGAATCCGATGGCCGGTCAGAGGACCGATGCCGAGCTTCAGGAGATGGCTGCCGAGAGCGCGAAGGGCGGCGCCGTAATGCTGTACGTGTCACCTCTTTTTGTCTACTGGATCTTTATCCCCTTGCTTGCGGGTCTGCTTTATTTGCTGGCAGTCATGTTTGGCGCGGAAATACCCTACAAGAAATTCCTCTCTCTGCTATCGCATAGCTATTGGATGTATGGTCTGGCCACGTCCGTCGTCCTTCTCGCCGTGGTGTTTCTCGCCAGTGATCCGGCGACCATCGATCTGCAGAACGCCGTTCAGGCAAACCTCGGCGTAGTATTCGAGAAAGCAGACCATCCAGTGCTTCATTCGCTGGGTGCTTCGCTGGACCTGTTTACCTTTTGGCACCTGGCCATCATCGCGCTTGGTATTTCGATACTCACCCGCCGCCGCTGGAGCTGGGGCAAGTCGCTGTTATTGCCTGGCGTACTGTGGGCACTTTACGTCGCTGCCAAGGCAATAGTGGCCTTCGCCTTCGCCAAATGAGCCGATTGCGGATTTCGGATTGCGGATTGCGGAATGATTCGATTGCGGATTGCGGATTGATTCGATTGCGGATTGCGGAATGCGGATTGCGGAATGATCTGATTTCGAATTGCGGATTGCGGATTGCGGAATCAACGGATTTCGGATTGAGGAATTCGGATGAACAGAGTGGCTGTGGGCTGATCTTAATTGTTCATGGCCTTAGAGGCAGTCAAAACCGCATAAGTTCACAAATTACAGACCTACGGGCGGCCGGTTTTTCATTCCGCAATCTGCAATCCGCATTCCGCATTCAGATCAATCCGCAATCAGATCATTCCGCAATTCGCAATCCGCATTCCGCAATCAGATCATTCCGCATTCCGAATCAGATCATTCCGCAATCCGCAATCGAAAATCCGCAATCCGAAATCCTACTGTCCTTCCGGCTCTGCCACCACCGGTAAGCTCGACGTCTGCAATCCATTCAATGTCCGCAGCGTGACGGCGGCCACCGGAGACCCCGGAGTGCTTTCAATTTCCACCGTCCCTTGAAAGCCTGCCGGTATCAGCCCTGCCGGGAAGATCTCGCCGCGCAGGAATTCGGCCTTGTGCTGCCTGGGGCCAAACAGGCGATTGGCGGTGGCAATCTCCCTTCCGCCCGCGTCGAGCAGGTGCAGGGTGACCGATGCGGTCAAAGTATCAGAGGGATTTACCAGCGCCAGCGCGCTTTCAAAGGAACCGCTGAAGTCTGCCGGTATGACGAATTTTCTCACCAGAGGCGCTGCCGCCACGCCCGCCTCCGTGACGAAAGCTCCAGAGGCATTAAAAAACTGGTACACAACCAGTCCTCCAATTCGATCGGCCGATTTCACCCGCGCCCATCCCGGTGAAGCCGTAGAACGAGTCCCCCCCGTGGTGATGACGATCTCTGACTTGGCAGGAATATTGATGGGGAATGACGCTGTCGGATTGCCCAAGCCGATATCGACGGGAAATGGGTCGCCTGTATCGGTGAAGAAATCGACGGTAGCTGTCACCACCTTGTTGTTAGGATTGATAACGAGCAATTTTGTCTTGAAGGTGCCGGTCGCGATTTTTCCCTCGGCAAGTTGGGCAAAGAAGAGGGTTGTCTCTGTCGTGATGGTGAACTGCACGGCATTGGAAACGCCGCTTCCGTCTGCGTTTGCTACCGTTACGCTCGCCGTGCCCGGTGTGGCGATGTCGCTGGCGGGTATGGTTGCTGTTAACTGAGTGGCACTAACAAATGAAGTGGTCCGTGCGGCGCCGTTCCATCTCACTACAGAATTACTGGTGAAGTTGGCGCCAGTCACCGTCAAAGTAAAAGTCGGGCCGCCTGCCCCGGTTGAAGATGGGCTGATGCCGCTGATAGTGGCCGTCGTTTGCGCTTGCAGAATGGTAATTTCCTCAAGCGAGGCAGCCATGGCCGGGGAAGAACGGAGGAGAAACAAAAAAGCGAGACTAAACCAAATAACTTTCTTCATACAGATCTCCTTCAGCATTGGTGCGAATGATTCCCGACTGTAACCATGGGGAACGTATAGGGTAGCGAATGGGCGGGTCTTTCTCACAACAACTCCCGTCTATAAATAGGAAACCTACCGAAGTACAGAAAGCCCAAGATCCAAGATAGCAGAGAAAAGGGATTGCGCAACCCTCGGCGGGATCACCATGAACAGGAAGAAGATTTAACTCTGCAGCGCCAGCTGGCCGCAGGCAGCGTAGATGTCGGCGCCCCTTGGCTTTCGCAGGAAGGCCGAAAGACCGCTTGCTTCCAGAATTTCCTTGAAGCGATCCACGCTCGTCGACGGAGGCGTCTTAAAGGGGAGGTCGGCGTTGAAGTTCCACGCTATCAAATTCACTTTGGCCCGCAGACCGGCCAGCAATCGCGCCAGTTGCCGCGCGTCTTCCTCAGAATCATTTACCCCGGCCAGCAGCACGTACTCGAAGGTAATGCGGCGGCGCGAGTCGAGCGGAAATTGCCGGCAGGCGTCCAACAGCGCCTCGATGTTCCACTTCTTGTTGATGGGCATAATTTCGGTGCGGGTCCGGTCATCGGCGGCATTCAGAGATATAGCGAGATTCGGGATCACTGGCTCCTGTGCCAACCTGAGCAGACCGGAGACGACGCCGCTCGTGGAGAGTGTGATTTTACGATGAGAGACAGCCATGCCGGCCGGATCGCACAGGATGCGAATGGCTCGAGCGACCTGCTCGAAGTTGTGCAGCGGCTCACCCATCCCCATCATGACGATGTTAAAACCGTAGCGTGAAGTTTCTGCGGATTCCGAAGACGGATCGATCCGTACTCCATCCACTCGCCTCCTCACCCGCTCTCCCACTCTCCCCCTCTCCCGCTCTGGACCGTCAGGGGCTTCAGCCTTGCGGATCAGCTCCGCTTTAATAGCGTAGAGCGCCTGCCCCACGATCTCACCGGCCGTCATGTTTCGGCGCAGACCCATGGTTGCCGTGGCGCAGAAAGTGCATCCCACGGCACACCCGACCTGGCTGGAAATGCAGAGAGTGTCGCGTCGCTCCTCTGGAATGTAAACACACTCGATTTTTTCGCCGTCCACAAGCGCCAGGAGCATTTTGATGGTCCCGTCGTTGGATTTCTGCTGGGAGTGAAGAGTGGGGAGTTGAAGCTGGAAGTTCTCTGCCAGCCGATTCCGGAACGCAACGGACAGATCGGTCATGCGCGAGAAATCAAAAATCTTCTTAGCGTAGACAGCGTGGTAGAGTTGGCGCCCGCGGTAAGCCGGCTCTCCCATCCCGCGCGCCAATTCTTCCAACTCCGGCTGCGTCAGGCCGATTAGATTCGTTTGTCTCTCCGTTATTTTTTCGTTGACCGGCATTCAAGACCATTCTAACAAACGGACGCGGGGACGGGGAGACAAGGGGACAAGGAGACACGGGGACGAGGAGACACGGCGACGGGAAACAGAAGGCAGTAGGCGGAAGGCAGTGGGCGGAAGGCAGTAAGGACCGCATTGACGCTGTGTCCTTTGTGTCCTTGGTGGTCAAGAAAGGATTGAAACCACAAAGGACACTGCGGACACAACGTTACGCCAGTTTACGAGGCAAAGAAAGGACTAAAACCCGAGCCGCAAACCTGCTCAATTCATTCCGAACTCGACTGTCCGCTTATTCCACTGGACGCTGAAGTCGAGTTCCACATTCGCCATTCCGCATTCGGACTATTCCGAAATCCGAAATCCGCAATCCGAAATCCGCAATAGAGTTACCGCTTCAACCCGGCTGTCCAGTTGAGCACGACGGTGATCGGAGTGATCTGAGAAGTACCGGATCCCTCAATCGGTGAGTAGAAGAGAAAGCGCCGGCCCTCGGCGGAAGCCACGTAGTAATTTCGAAAGGCGCCTACCATTGCAGTAGGAATACGCGCCTGAAAAAGCAATTTCGGAATAACCGCTTCGAAGGTAGAACCAAGCTTTACATCCACGGCCATCAATTTTCCATCCACTGTCAGGTAGAACAGCTCCTTTCCATCGCGCCGCCATGCCGGCTGAGTCCCGCGGAGTTTCTACATTTTCTAAGCTCGCATAGGCGGACTAGCGCTCGGGACGGACCCTGGGACGGCCGATCATGCTACTCAAACCGGCCCGGCCCGTTTTTTGGGGCGGGCGGCAGAAATGGTCAGCAGTCCCAGGGCTGCGCAAGCTCCGCCCTGGGCTTTATTCTTCCGCCCAGCCAAAAAGCGGCCGGCCGCTTTCAAGGACCGAGAAGATGTAGAAACTCCAGGGCGCGCCGAGGCGCTCCCAAAATGAGAAACTCCAGCGCCCGTCCCGCGTCGCTGGAACGGGCTCCCAGACATCCTAACAATCTCGCTCTCCTCTCTCTCCTCTCCTATTCCCCCACTCTCCCACTCCCCCACTCCCCACTCTCCCACTCCCGCTCTCCCGCTCTCCCACTCTCCCTCTCTCCCGCTCTGCTTTATCCGCTTCATCCCCGCCGTCTTTTGTGCTATCAGTGTTGAACAGTCGAGGAGGCCGATGGCTGTTGCCGTCAACATCCTGGGAAGCGGAAGCTCTGGTAACGCGGTCCTGATCTCCGGCTCGCGCAGCCGCTTGTTGTTCGATATCGGTTTCAGCAAGAGTGAGACCCTCGACCGACTTAGGCAAGTAAACGTCGCTCCCGAGACAATCGACGCCATCTTTATTTCCCACGAGCACGCTGACCATATCGGCGGTTTGCGTAATTTTTGCAAGGAATTCCCGCGACCGGTCTTTATGACTGAAGGCACTCGACGTGCGGCAAGAGTCAAAGACAGCATCGCTCCGCTGCAGATCTTGCGTCCGGGGTTCTCCACTGAATTTCAGGACTTTGTGGTCCATCCCGTCTTGGTTTCTCACGATGCCGCTGAACCGGTCGCTTTTACCGTCGTGGTTGAGGAAATCAAGATCTCGCTGCTGGTTGATTTGGGAGAGCTGACACCGGCCATTTGCAGGGAAATCCGCGATAGCCACTGCCTGATCCTGGAATCCAATCATGATGTAGAGATGCTGCGAGTGGGACCCTATCCGTGGATCATCAAGCAGCGTGTGATGAGCGCACAGGGACATCTTTCCAATTCAGCTACAGGAGATTTCCTCGCCGGTCAATACGACGGTTGTGCTGAATACATAGTCCTGGCTCACATCAGCCAGGTGAATAACCACCCCGAGATTGCCCGCTTTTCAGCCGAGCGCGCGTTGCGATCGCGGTCTCAGCGCTCTCTTTTTGGCTCTCACCTTCGGATGGCAAATCAGGATTGCCCTGCCGAGACGTTGCACTTCTGATGATTCCCCGCTACACGCTCCCGGAAATGGAGCGCATCTGGTCGGACGAAAACAAGTTTCAAAAATGGCTGGATGTGGAGATTGCCGTCTGTGAGGAGCTGGCGGAGCGAGGAGAAATCCCAAAAGCGGCCTTGGATGAGATTAAGAAGAAGGCGCGATTTTCAGTCGCTCGCATCCTGGAGATTGAAAAAGAAGTAAAGCACGATATGATCGCCTTTCTCACTTCGGTTGCGGAAAATGTGGGCGATGCTTCGCGCTACATCCATCTGGGTTTGACCTCAACCGATGTGGTAGATACGGCGCAGGCGCTGCAATTCAAGGAAGCCGCAGGCCTGATTCGCCGCGAAATGGAAAAGCTGCAGCAGACCCTCCGGGCGCAGGCCGAACGTTATCGCAAGACGCCCATGATCGGGCGCACCCACGGAATGCATGCCGAGCCGACCACGCTGGGCCTGAAATTTGCCCTTTGGTACTCGGAAATGCAGCGCAATTTGCGGCGCTTCGACGCTGCCGTAAAAGCAGTCGCCTGCGGAAAGATATCCGGAGCCGTGGGGACGTTTGCGCATCTTCCGCCGGATTTAGAAGAGCGCGTGTGCAGGCGCCTGGGGATCGACTTTGCCGAGGTCAGCTCACAGACATTGCAGCGAGACCGCCATGCGGAATTTATCGCCAGCCTGGCTATCCTGGGAGCTACTTACGACAAGATTGCCACGGAAATCCGCCACCTGCAGCGCACCGAGGTGGGAGAGGTGCAGGAACCTTTCAGCGAAAAGCAGAAAGGGTCGTCTGCCATGCCGCACAAGAGAAACCCGGTCACCTGCGAACAGATCAGCGGGTTGAGCCGTGTGCTGCGCGGCCACCTGGTGACGGCGCTGGAAAATATCGCTTTGTGGCATGAACGTGATATTTCCCATTCCTCGGCCGAACGGATTATCTTCCCGGACGCAACGATTTTGGCGCATTACATGACACGGCAAATCAATCGTGTTCTATCGGGGCTCTGTGTGAATGAAGCGAGAATGATGGAAAACCTGAATCTCTCGCGGGGGGGCATCTATTCCGGACAAGTCTTGCTGGAGCTGAGCAGAAAGGGCGTGCTTCGAGATGAAGCTTATCGCTGGGTGCAAAGGAATGCCTTAGAGTCCTGGGATGAAAATCTCGACTTTCAAAAACTAGTGGAACAGGATCCCGATATTTCCGCGTGGCTCAGCGTCGAGGAGATCAAGCAGGTCTTCAGCCGTGACCATTATTTTCGAAACGTGGATAAGGTCTTCAAACGTGTGTTCGGATCGTGAGCCTACTGCAAAAGGGAACAAGCGTCATTGGTCATCAGTCAACAGTCATCGGTCATCAGGTCAGCAGGTCAGCAAGTCAACATCACACGTTAGAGTGCGGACCTGACCTGTCGACGTGCGGACCTATTGACCTGCTGACCAGATGACCGATAACCGATGACTGATGACCGTTGACTAGCAAAGCGATGGACTCCATCAATCCTAAAGGGTTTGTAACTCCTTCGAACCTCGGGCTGCTGACCGACCTTTACGAACTCACGATGGCAGCCGCCTATCTGAAGCACGGAATCACCGAGGATTGCACCTTTGAGGTTTTTTGCCGGCGCCTGCCACCGAATCGGTCGTTCCTGATAACGGCAGGACTGGAGCAGGCGGTTGAATACCTGCAGGGGATTCGGTTCTGGGCCGATCAAATCGAATATTTGCGCCGGCTTCCCGTGTTTGCTTCGGTCGATGATTCTTTTTTTCGCTATCTGACCAGTTTCGAGTTTCGCGGAGACGTTTGGGCAATGCCGGAAGGCACGCCGTTTTTTCCGCAAGAACCGATCTTGCGATTAAAGGCGCCCGCGCCCGACGCTCAAATCCTGGAAACTTACCTGCTTTCGATCCTCAGTTACCAGACGATGGTGGCCAGCAAGGCGGCGCGTCTGGCGCTGGCCGCCGCGGGAAAATCTGTGATTGATTTTGGCACGCGCCGCGCTCACGGCCCTCAGGCCGGGCTGCTGGCCGCGCGCGCCTGCTTCATTGGAGGATGCCTTGGGACCTCCAACGTTCTGGCAGGGCAGCAGTGGGGCATCCCGGTGTTTGGAACCATGGCGCACTCTTGGGTGATGCAATTTGATTCGGAGGAGGCAGCCTTCGAGAGTTTCCGCCGCATCTTCCCCAAGCACACGGTGATGCTGCTGGACACCTACGATACACTCCAGGCTGCGCAACTGGTGGGGCGTCTGAACGCGAAAATCCCCGGTGTGCGGCTCGACAGCGGAGATTTTTTCAAACTGGCCCCTGAAGTCAGGAGGATTCTAGACGAGGCCGGGCACACGGAGGCCCAGATCGTTGCCAGTGGCGATTTAAACGAACAGAAGATTTTGGAAATCGCTCAAAAGCGATTGCCCATCGACAGCTTCGGGGTAGGAACAGACCTTGTCATTTCCGGAGACGCTCCCAGCGTGAACCTGGTCTATAAGCTGGCTGAACGCATCGCCGGAGGGAAGCGAATTCCCACTATGAAAGCCAGCGCCGAGAAAGCGACCTATCCTTTCTCCAAGCAGGTGGTTCGATTCATTGAGGGGCAAAGTTACGTTCAAGACCAGATTATCATCGAGACCGAACCGGCGCAGGGGCAGAGGCTGCTGAAGCTGATCCTCGAGAAAGGTAAGCTGGTCTCACCTCTGCCACAGATTACAGAGATACAGAACTACGCGCGTCAAGAAGTCCTGCGGTTACCCGACAGAGTTCGTCGACTGCGTGATGCTGATACTTACCCCGTTCAATTCAGCCCTCGTTTGGAAGAGGAGTACAAGAAGCTGAAAGAAAATCTTCCTTCGCGCAGACGACGGAAAGCGCGAGTGTGAACAACTCACATTGTGAATAATCCGGGTAAGCAAGCGGACACTCGCAGCGCAAAGTTTGAGCTTTCTCTGATTTGATCGATCGCGGGTCCGCTCGCGGCTCGGTAGATTGGAAATTCGTCATTTGACAATCCTTTGACATTCCTCCACTTGCGCGCCAACTGCATCTCGGCTAGGCTCAAGGAAAGGGGACGTCTAAAACTCTATGATTCCAGCCTCTGGAGGGATGCCGTGTATTGCGTCCCTTACGACTGCGGTTCCCCAGTTTCGCCTGCCCCAGGCCAAGATAAAAGAAATGTCCCAGGCCTACTTTCAGGAGATTCCGAGGATCGAGTTGTTGTTGCAGATTTTCGACAATGCCGAAGTTGAGTTCCGCCACTTCTGTTTTCCGCCTGATTACTACCTGGCTTCGCGGGATTTCGAGCAGCGCAACAAAGACTTTCTTGAACAGGCCGTCGCTCTAAGCTCGCAAGCCATCCAGCAGGCGCTTGCCGGTGACCCGATTGATTCCATCAACCACGTCATTTACGTCACCACGACCGGGGTCATGACGCCCAGCCTGGAGGCACATCTGTACAACCGCATCGGTCTGCGGGCCAACATCCGCCGCAGCCCCATCTTCGGCATTGGCTGCGCCGGAGGAGTCAATGCCTTGGCCCATGCGCGCGATTTTGCGCTGGCTTACCCTCAGTCACGAACTCTGATCCTGTGCGTGGAACTTTGCGGGCAGACGTTTCAGAAGGGCGACTTCAGCCCGAGGAACCTGGTGGCAACCTCGCTTTTCGGTGACGGAGTTGCTGCCTTGATGGTGGATGGAGCGGAAAAGGAAACTAAGGGCCCGCAAATTCTGGCCGCCCATTCCGAGCTGATTCCGGACTCGCTGGATGTGATGGGCTGGGACGTTACAAGCAATGGTCTGGAATTGATCCTTTCGCCTGAAGTAGCCAGGTACGTGCATGATTATCTTCCCCAGATTGTGGATCGATTCCTGAAAAGCGAGCAGATGGAACTTTCAGATATTGAATATTGTATTTTTCATCCAGGGGGTCCTAAGATCCTGAGCGCCTATCAGGAGGTTTTCCAGTTGCCGCCCGAAGCGCTGCGCTTCAGCCGCCACGTCTTGCGGTGTTACGGAAATGTTTCCTCCGCGTCGGTATTGTTTGTGCTTAAGGATGCTATCGATCACGGCCATCCGGCCGAAGGACAGATCGGTTTGGTTGCCGCCATGGGTCCCGGGTTTGCCGCCGAACTGGCGCTGGTTAGATTCTAGCTCTCAGCTTTCAGCTGGCTTTTCTACATTTTGGGAGCGCAGAGACGGCCTGAGGGCCGTCTCAGCCCCCTCTCCCTTTTTTTCAAAATCGCGTCCCCGCCTGTACGGCTCGGATTCCAAAAAAAGTGAATCAATCTTTTAATGCAGGAAGGATTCCGCGATCACGTTGTCCACAGCGAGAAACTTTTTTGTTGCTAATTCCGCTTTATTCCCTTACAATCGCAATGGTCTTGATCAGGTTTTTGTAACAAGGAAACACAAAGAGCTGCAGGATCCTGGGAAACTGCAGCTCTTTTTTTGTTGGTTGAATGTTTACGAAAACGGACAAGCAAAACAATTAACACTCAGGAACAAAGGAAAAAAAATGAACAGAGAACAAGGAACAGTAAAGTGGTTTAACGATGCAAAAGGTTTTGGCTTCATCAAGCGCGCCTCTGGCGAGGACGTGTTTGTTCACTACTCGGCCATACAAGGTGCTGGTTTTCGAACACTAACCGAAGGGCAGATGGTTGAATTCACCGTCACCCGTGGCCCCAAAGGGGACCAGGCCGAGAACGTGACCAAAGCTTAGCTTTTCCGTTTTCGCATCTCAAGCCGTGGAAATTCCCAGGATTTCCGCGGCTTTTTTATTTTTGGAATCCGCCCGCAGATCACCTTTTTTGTCCCAGCCGCCGGACCACCGACACTGACCTTTGTCAATCCTTCGCTGGATAAGACTGCCAGCCTCAGAGCCCGGAGCGTCAGCCACGGGTCCGGTTCCGAAAACGTCAGAGCCCGGAGCGTCAGCGACGGGCCCGGCTCCGAAAGCGTCAGAGCCCGGAGCGTAAGCGACGGGTCCTGCCGGACTACCAACGGCTGCCAGAATAGCGTTTGGATTGCCGACTTAATCCGGCGGGACCCGTCGCTTACGCTCCGGGCTCTGACGTTTTCTTGCCATCCGGTAGGACCCGTCGCTTACGCTCCGGGCTCTGACGCTGGCTATCACGGTGAGAGGCGACGGTGCCTACTGCTTTACGGCAGCGTCCCACCATTTCGACAGCGCGGCCTTTGGCGTTTCGGGATGGTCTTCGTAATGCGAGATGTCGTTGAACAACATCAACCGTGCGCGCGCTGCATCTTTGAAATCCAGGACATTCAGACAGCAGGGGTGTTGGTCCAATCTGTCACGATAACCGCGCAAATCGAATCCGAGAAAGCTGCCGATCAAAAGACGGATGGTCGCCTTGTGCGATACCACCAACACCGTTTGCCCCAAGTGCTCCTGCACAATAGCGCGAAGCGCCGGAAGAGCCCGAGCCAGAACACTAAGGCCTGATTCCCCGCCCTGGGGAGCAAAAGTGAAAGGATCCTCCTCCCACGCTTCGTACTCTTCCTTGAATTCTTTCTCCACCTCCGCTCGCGTGTGCAGTTCCCATCGGCCATGGTCAATCTCGCGAACGCCGTTGACCTGCTCTACTTTTAGCTTATGGGGAGCCGCAAGGATTTCTGCGGTGCGCATGGTGCGCTTCATGGGGCTGGAATAAACGGCGGTAATTTCGATCTGCGTCAGGCGTCCTGCCAGCATCGATGCCTGGTGTTCTCCGACTTCGGACAAGGCAATGTCGGAGGAACCCGCAAACCGGTCCTCCGCCGTCAGCACGGTTGCGCCATGGCGAACCAACAGAACTCGTGTGCTCATATTTTTCTTTCACACAGCCCGCCGGCGGCGGGCGATAAGAGTGTGGCCCAGGACGGAGCGTAGCGAAGCCCTGGGAGGGATCGGAAATTAAAACGTTCAAGCCCGTCCCGCGAGGCGGGACGGGGGGCAGATACCTGAAAGGCGCTAATTGACAGTCGAGGATGTGCACGCGCTCTGTCGCCCGTCCCGCCCAGCGGGATGGGCTGAATGCAAAAGTAGAATCCCGATAACCCAGGGCTCCGCTTCGCTTCGCCCTGGGCCACATGCTGACGCGCTTGCGCGCTTGATTTGGGCAAAGCGCTCGTGGGATCTCCGTCAGGCATTTCCAAAAATGATGAGCAGCGCAGCCTCACAGCAGAGGCCGAATCGCCTTTTCGAAGGCTCCGTAGTCTTGCTTGCCCACCATCGTATCGACCCGCCTTCCATGACGGTTGAACACAAAAGTGGAAGGAATGGCTCCCACCCACTGCGGGTCAATCGCGTTCACCAAGCCTTCAAAGTCCTCACCGGCTCGGATGTAGCTGACGAAATCCACGCTGTTGTCTTTCAGGAATTTCTTTACTGCTTCGACTTGGTCTTGATCATCCATAGAGAGCAACACTAACTGGATCCCCTTGTCCCGATAGTTTGCGTAGAGCTTGACCAGATCCGGAAACTCTTCGCGGCAGGGCACACACCAGGTTGCCCAAAAATTGATGACCACGACGCTCCCTTTGTTCTTTCCCAGAATCTTCTTTACTCCCTTTTCGTTAATCGGCTCCAATTGAATGCTGGAAGGACCTGGACTGCTCTGGTTCCTGTCTCTGGAAAGGGCCTGGTCTCCCGTGAGGCCAATGGATCCGCAGGCAGAATAAACAGGCAATAAAAGGAACAGAACCCATGTCGAGATCGCTTCTGGTGGCGAGAGCTTCATAGAATTCACGCGAGAGATGTTTGCGGGTTGCCCTTCGGTCCTGCCGCGCTAGGGATCAGCGCTTGATCGTACATCCGAAAGCCCTGGTGACAGCGACTTGCACCGGATTTCCCGACAGCACGCTTTCAAGCGCCGCCTTTGCTTCGTCCGACGTCGCCAGTTGGGAATTTGTCGTTGGATTCTTGCTGTTTCCGACAGCCCCGTGGTACTTCAGTATCATATTGCTGTCCAAAAGAAAAACCTCAGGCGTAACGCGCGCACCCAACCGATTTGCAATAACGCTGCCTTCATCTTTTAGAATAAGGAATTTCAACCCTTTAGCTTTGGCGTGTGACGCCACTTCGGCAGCCGGTTCTGTCTTATTCGCGTTAATGCCGATAAAGCCGACGCCTCGCCCCTGGTAATCCTCGTACAATTTTTCCATGGTCTGATTAAACGCATTCGAATAAGGGCATTGAGTGGCAATGAAAATAGCCACGGTGGCATTCTTTCCTTTCAACTGATAGAGCGAGTACGCATCGCCCCCCACATCCTTTAGCGTAAAGTCGGCCATTTTGTCGCCGATGTTAATCTTCCCGTCAGCGGCCGGAATAAGGAGCGTGCTGAAACAGACAGCCAATGCCCAGAAGGCGGCAGACTGCAGAAAAAAGAATTTTCGATGCTTGCCGATCTTCATTCCTACCTCCATGAGTTTTCCCCACATCATACATCGTGTAGTACGTAGCCCGGCGAACGCTGTTTCCGAACAGGAAGAGAAGGCCAAGATCCGCCCCTATCGGAAGCTGCGGCCCACCTCATTAGAGCGACGGGCAGGGTTATTCTATTATAGGATTCATTCTCAGAAGGTTCGCTTGCTACCGTTGTGTCCGTAGTGGTGCAAGAAGATTCAACGCAAGAAAGGACCGCAGGTCACCGCGGAATCAGCCAAGGAAAGACAAACGCGTACATCATAACGATCAAGCCAACCAGGCAAGCAAGAATAATACTGTGCTTGAAAACAGCTTTGAAAATTGCCGCTTCGTTGCCAACCTGCTGAGTGGCCGTGCTGGAAACGACGATGGATTGCGCGTCGATCATTTTCCCCATCACGCCGCCGCTGGAATTTGCCGCCGCCATTAGAATCGGACTCAAGCCCAGCTGCTCGGCGGTAACCTTCTGCAGGTTCCCGAACAGCGCGTTAGATCCCGCATCGGTGCCCGTTAAAGCTACGCCCAGCCATCCCAGCAGCGTTCCGAAGAATGGAAAAGCCGGACCAGTATGTGTGAGACTGAGGCCAAGCACCGTATCCATTCCCGAGTAACGCGTTACAAAGGCAAGGCCGACCATGAAACTGATGGCCAGCAGCGAGGGTATCAACTCGACCAGGGTGCCCAAAAAAATACGAAAGATCTTTGCCAAAGAGAGCCCAAGAAGCAGTCCAGCCAGGACTGCGCCAAACAGGATGGCCGTCCCCGGCATGGCCAGGATGTTCAGGTCCATGACGGCAGCTTCGGGAGCTGGAGCGGGAACAACGGGAGGTACCCGGAACACGGCATTGTGCAGCAGCGGCATCGGTTGTTTGAGTGCCGCAAAGCTCAAGAACTTATTGGTCGCCGGCAGGCCGGAAATGAAGATGAAGACCGAGGCCAGTATGAAAGGCGACCAGCCCTTAAGAACCGCCGCAGTCGAGTGATGCATTACGAGATCGCCAACAGACCGCTGACCACTGACTGCTGCCCGCCCATCGCTGCGCGCTGGCCGCTGAACCGTGACTTGTCGACCTGTCACTTTTTGACTTTCGACCTGCTCGCCTGCGACTTGCCCAGAGACCGATGACTGATGACTGATGACTGACGACTGATTTCCTTCATTTTCCAGCACATTTCTCGGCTTCCACACCTTCAAAAAAGCTACCATCACCAGCAGTGAGAAAATCGCCGCGATGATGTCCACCAGGCCGCTTTCCTGAAAGTTTGACCAGTAGAACTGCATGCCGGCAAATGACAGTCCACTGACGAGCAAAGCCGGCCAGACTTCGCGCGTCTCCTTCCAACCGACCATACTTCGCACCAGCCAGAGCGGAAGAATGGCTGACATCAGCGGAAGAATCCGCCCTGCCATCGCACTAAGCGCAAGTTCGGAGAGACCTGTGACACCGACCAGCGTGCGGATCGGATTGCCGACGCCTCCCCACGCCACCGGCGCGGTATTGGCTATAAGGCAGAGTGTCGCCGCCTGAAACGGGTGAAAGCCGAGCCCAATCAGAAAAGAGCCGGCCACGGCAACCGGTGCCCCGCCGCCTCCCGTGCCTTCAAGAAAGGCGCCAAAGCAGAAGGCGATCAGGATCAACTGCAGGCGCCTGTCTGCCGAAAGAGCGGCAATCGACTCCTTCATCACCTGGAATTGCCCCGTCTCGATGGCCACGTTGTACAGGAAGATGGAAGCGACGATGATCCAAGCAATCCGTAACAGCCCGAAGATGACGCCGAGAGCGGCGGAGAAGCCGACCAACGCCATCGGCATACCAAAAGCCACTAATGCCAGGATAACGGCGACAAGTATCCCGCTCAGAGCGGCCACCCAGACACGCTTCTTCAAAACCAGCATCACAAAGAACAGTGTCAGCACTGGAAGCGCAGAGACGGAGACGGACAACGCCGTCAGGTGCAGCGGATTGTAGTTTTGGTACCAGGGCAAGGGTGACACCTCAAGATAGATGAGAGGTTTTAAGATTGCGGATTGCGGATTGCGGATTGCGGATTGAGATGAGCCAGTCGTCGGTAGTCAATCGTCCATTGACGGCAAAGAGGAAGCAACCGCCCATGGATAACTTGTATCGGCCCTTCTCCAAATCCGCAATCCCAAATCCGCAATCCGAAATCCTCACGGCCGGATCACCGTCCCGTCGCGCCGCCGCGTCGTTCCCCAACTGTGGTCAAAGGTGCTTCCCGTTGGATAGGGAAACTTGGCGGCCAGTTTTTCATCGATATCGAGCCCCAGGCCCGGAGTTTCCGTGGCGTACATATAACCATTCTTGATTTCCGGACAGCCGGGAAACACTTCACGTGTCTCCGGCGGAAAAACATACCCTTCATGGATTCCGAAATTATAACTGGCCAACTCCAGAGCCAAGCCCGCGGCATGTCCAACCGGAGAGACATCTCCCGGACCATGCCATGCTGTTTTCACGCCGAAAAATTCGGAAAGAGCCGCAACTTTACGTGCCATGCTCAGGCCTCCAATTTGCGACAGATGGATTCGTATATAATCGATCAAACGGTTGGCAATGAGCGGGACATACTCGTGCTGCGTGTTAAAAAGTTCTCCCATCGCAATCGGCGTGCTGGTCTGTTGTCGAAGCAGCCGGAAGTGGTCGTTCTCCTCAGGAGGTAAAGGATCTTCCAGAAAGAATAGCCGGTACTTCTCCAGGTCTTTGGCGAGCTGGATTGCCTGGCTGGTGGAGACGCGCTCATGCACGTCATGCAGCAGCTCCGGTTCATCGCCTAATTTGGAACGCAGGTGCTCAAACAACTTCGGCACTGTGCGCACGTAAGGCGACGAATCCCAGATTGCCTTGGGATGCGTAGGACTGATAACCTCGCTGTCCTCTGAAGCATTGCGACCGCCACTGGCCCCATACGTTGCCAGGCCCGACACCCCGACCTGGACGCGAACATGTCGATACCCGTTCGCCATCGCTTTTCGGACGCTATCCTCAACCTCCTGGAAGTCGCGCCCGCTCGCATGAAAATAAAGATCGGCGGCAAAGCGGCACTTTCCTCCGAGTAATTGATAAACGGGCATGTTGGCGCGCTTGCCCTTGATGTCCCACAGAGCCATATCCACGCCGCTCATTGCATTGAATAGAACGGGGCCATTCCTCCAATAGGAGCTCACATACGAAGATTGCCAGATGTCTTCAATCTCGTCGGCGTTCCGTCCGATAAGAAACGGCTTCAAGTACTGTTCGACGGCCGTCTGCACCGCGTAAGCTCGCTGTGTGAAGGTGGCGCAACCAAGGCCGTAAAGCCCCGGCTCGCTGGTGATTACCTTTACAACTACCAGCCGAATTCTGTTCGGAGCGGTGAGAATGGTCTTGACGTCGGTAATCTTAAGCGGGGGAAGACCTTTCGTCGCGGCGGGCCTTTCCTGCGTGCTGCCGGCCCAGAGCGCAGCTATTGAACTGCGCGGCGAAAATACGTTGGCGCCACCTACCGCAGCGCCAGACGAAAGCCATCGCAACACATCCCGTCGATCCATGATGACCTCCTTAAAGTTTTCAGGGGAATTATTAAGCAGTGATTCTAATGTGTTAGCGCGCGGGATGAAAGTGGCCAGTTGTCCGTTGTCAGTTGCGAGAAAAATTTTAGGACGGGCTTCGAATGATAGAAATTACCTGAATCCCAGAGCTACGCTGCGCTTCGCCCTGGGCCAGAAGCTGGTGCCCGTCGTGCGAGGCAGCCCAGGTTCGCTGTGTTAAGCTTCCGTTACCCGGGTTTTGACCGCTCAAATGTAGAAAACTCTAGTGCAGGCGGCGGTAAGAGAATGCACAACCGACGACCGAAAACTGAACGCGGCCAACACCTGACTACGGACAATGCTCTACTAACCACGGACAACGGACAACAGACAACTGGTATGATCAGCGCTTCATGAGTACTTCCTTGGAGCTCAACTCGACGGCCCTTCCTCCTGAGCGCAAGGGAGGGATGGCAGGATTCTGGAGCGATCTGCGCGAGGCGCTCGCCGGCTCCCGTCAGGACTTCACCGAAGGGAGCATCGGCCGCGCCATTATGTTGCTTGCCATCCCCATGGTGCTGGAGATGTCATTGGAGTCGCTGTTTGCCATCTGCGACGTTTTTTTTGTTTCCCGCCTGGGATCCGATGCCGTGGCGACCATTGGGCTTACCGAATCGATGATCACCATCATTTACGCAATCGGCATTGGCCTGAGCATGGCGACGGCGGCGACTGTGGCGCGGCGAATCGGTGAGAAAAACCCCAAGGCCGCGGCAGAGACTGCCGTGCAAGCCATCGGGTTGAGTATCACAGCATCACTGCCTATCGGATTGGTAGGAATTCTCTTTGCCCCCAAGCTGCTGCGCCTGATGGGCGCTTCCGACGGCATTATTCACACAGGCTCGCGATTTACGGCCATCATGCTGGGAGCCAATGTTGTGATCATGCTTCTCTTCATTATCAACGGCGTGTTTCGCGGAGCAGGAGACGCGGCCATTTCCATGCGCGTACTGTGGCTGGCTAACTTCATCAATATCGTTCTGGACCCCTGTTTCATCTTCGGGCTGGGCCCCTTTCCCAGATTGGGCGTGACTGGAGCGTCTGTAGCCACGACCATCGGAAGAGGGACAGGAGTCCTTTTCCAGATCTTTACGCTGCTGCGGGCAAAAGGGCGCATCAAGGTGACAAGAGCCGAGCTGAAGCTCAACCCCAAGATCATGTTGAGGCTGCTTCGCATTTCGCTGGGCGGAATCTTCCAGTTTCTTATCTCGACGGCAAGTTGGGTTGGAATGGTGCGGATCATTTCGTCCTTCGGAGCTGCAGCCGTGGCCGGATACACCATCGCCATCCGCATCATTTTCTTCTCCATCCTTCCCTCTTGGGGGCTGAGCAACGCGGCCGCAACAATGGTGGGGCAGAACCTGGGAGCACGGAAGCCGGACCGCGCCGAGAGGTCCGTCTGGGTGACAGGTTTCTGCAACATGGTATTTCTGGCCTCCGTGGGCGTGTTCTTTATTTTTTTCGCTGAGCCCGTGGTTCATCTCTTCAGCCGTGAACGCGATGTTGTTCCCTATGCGGTGACTTGCCTGCGATACATTAGCTATGGATATATTGCATGGGGCTACGGGATGGTCATGGTGCAGGCGTTCAACGGAGCCGGCGACACGGGAACGCCGACGGCAGTCAACTTTTTCTGTTATTGGTTGTTTCAGATTCCACTGGCCTATACTCTGGCGTTTCCCGCAAAGATGGGCGCCAACGGCGTCTTCTTGGCAATCCCCATCTCGGGTGTGCTGGTAGCAGGCGTGAGTATGGTCCTTTTCCGGCGCGGACGCTGGAAGAGGCAAAGGGTATGAAGAGCTCACAATTTCATTTAGGAGGTAGCAATGCTTCGAAGGCTATTGTTTGTCTTTCTTCTCGTTGTCGGCGCATTCCTGCTGGGTTTTGAAATAAGAAAAGAGCGCACTCTGAGGGCCGAGGCAAGAGCCCGAGTTTTTGAAATCCGGACATATACAGCAAACGATGGCAAGCTGGAGGCGCTCCAAGCGCGTTTTCGCCAGCACACGACAAAGCTCTTTGAAAGGCATGGAATGACCAACATCGGATACTGGTCTCCCCAGGATGCGCCTCTTTCAAAGAATACTCTGATTTACATTCTCGCCTTCCCCAGCCGTGAAGCCGCAAAGAGGTCATGGGAAGAGTTCCGTAACGACCCGGATTGGAAGAAAGTTCAGCAGGAATCCGAAGTCAACGGCAAGCTGGTCAGCAAAGTGGAATCGGTGTTTGCAGACCCGACCGATTTCTCGCCGATCCGATAAAGGCGCAAACATTCATGGCGAGCTCTTGACGACCGCCGTGTCCTCTGTGTCCTTAGTGTCCTTAGTGGTGCAAAAAGATCTAACCACGAAGGACACCAGGGACAGGGCGCGAGGAAGGACCGCGTGAAGCTCTTTCGAACAACTCAAGGCGCCATAATTGAAGACGCCGGCCATTTCTATCAGCTCTCATCGCCTGATTGGGACGCCTTGATCAATCGGGAAGATCTGGCTCATTTTCTGGACGGCGAACGCCGTCGGTCAACACTTTTGCCGGAATTTTCTTTGGATCAGTCCGGCCTGCTGGCTCCTATCGGCAAGCAGGAAGTTTGGGCTGCCGGGGTCACTTATCTTCGCAGCCGCAGCGCTCGCATGGATGAATCCAGAGCAACAGGCGGAGATGACTTCTATGACCGGGTCTACAACTCCGAACGCCCGGAGCTTTTCTTCAAGGCCACTCCCCACCGCGTCGTGGGCCACGGCCAAAAGGTGAAGATCCGGAGAGACTCCGATTGGAATGTTCCCGAACCGGAGCTCACGCTGCTGATCACGTCGACCAACAAGATCGTTGGTTACACTGTCGGCAACGATATGAGTTCGCGTGAGATCGAGGGAGAAAATCCTCTCTATTTGCCGCAGGCAAAAGTGTACGATCGGAGCTGCAGCCTCGGCCCCTGTATTCTAGTGAGCGATGAGCCACTGCCAGGCACTACGGAAATCATTATGGAGATCCGGCGTGGCGCACAGAAAGCATTCTCTGACTCCACGACTTTTGCGAATATGAAGCGCGATCCGGCCCGGTTGGTGGATTTTCTTTTCTGCGACAACAGTTTTCCTAATGGCTGCTTTTTGATGACTGGAACCGGCATCATTCCTCCGGATTCATTCACACTTCAGCCAGGAGACGAAATACGCATTACCATTGAGCCGATTGGGACACTGGTGAATTGGGTCGGTTGACTTGAGTTCGCACAAAAGCAACTGACCACGGACGACTGACAACGGATTAACTATGGATCTTCATGGCAAAAATATCATCGGTAAGGAAGTCTCCGCCCGCGCAACAGAGGGATTCCGAGCTTACGCTCCGTCCCTGGGAGAGAAACTGGACCCGCTATTTTATGAGGCCACTGAGTCTGAAGTAGATCAGGCCCTACAGGCCGCCCACCAGGCGTTCCTTGAATACCGCAAGGGAACTGCGGACGATATCGCGGATCTTTTGGAAAAGATCGCCGGTGAGATTCTGGCCCTCGAAGACACTCTAATTCAGAGGGCTAACGCCGAGACCGCATTGCCCAAAGACAGACTAGTTAGTGAACGCTCCCGCACGGTCAACCAGCTTCGGATGTTTGCAGCCTTGGTAAAAGAAGGCTCGTGGGTGGACGCCAGCATCGATCGCGCGATTCCGGACAGAAAGCCGGTTCCGAAGCCCGACCTGCGGAGAAAGCTGATCCCCATCGGACCGGTGGTAGTGTTTGGAGCCAGCAATTTCCCGCTGGCATTTTCCGTGGCGGGTGGCGACACCGCGTCGGCGCTGGCGGCGGGAAATCCGGTAGTCGTCAAGGCACACCCAGCTCATCCCGGCACTTCGGAATTGGTCGCCCGAGCGATTCGAAGAGCAATTGAATCAACGGGGGCGCCCGACGGCATGTTTTCCCTGGTCCACGGGAGAAGCCCCAAAGTCAGTCTCAGACTGGTCTCTCACCCATTGACCAAGGCAGTCGGCTTTACCGGTTCGCACCAAGCAGGGCGTTCTATTTTCGACGCAGCGGCTTCTCGGCCCGACCCGATACCGGTGTATGCCGAGATGGGCAGCATCAATCCGGTTTTTATCCTTCCCAGAGCTCTGCAAGAAAGACGCCAGGCATTTGCAGAAGGATTGATGCAATCGGTCACGCTTGGCGTAGGGCAGTTCTGCACCTGTCCCGGACTGGTCGTTGGACTGCAGGACGAAAGCATGAGCCGGCTGATCTCCGAAATGGGGCAGCTGATCGCGCGCACTCCTCCCGCGACAATGCTACACCCGCTTATCCTTGAGTCTTATGAGGAAGGTGTGCGCAGGTTTGGCAGAGTCGTGGGAGTGACATCAGCGCAGGGTGAATTGGCGCCGGACCCCGCAAAAACGGAAGCGCAAGCGACCGTTTTCGCGACCGACGCCACGACGTTCTTGAAGAATCGCGCACTCAGCGAAGAACTATTCGGCCCTTCCACTTTAATTGTCAGTTGCCCTTCGCGGGAAGAGATGAAAGAAGTGGCGCAAAGCCTCAAGGGACATCTGACCGCCACTGTCCATGGGACACCCGAGGATCTGGAGGAATTCAGCTCCCTGCTGCCGCTGCTTGAAAACAAAGTTGGACGCTTGATATTTAATGGCTTCCCGACAGGAGTTGAAGTGTGTCCGTCAATGCATCACGGCGGTCCATATCCGGCAACCACCGATGTAAAATTCACCTCAGTGGGAACGGCGGCGATCAAACGATTTGCTCGCCCCATCTGTTATCAGAACTTCCCACAGGAAGCTTTACCCGTGGAACTGCGCAATGAAAACAAAAGAAGCATCTGGCGCCTTGTCGATGGGCAGTGGACGAAGGAAAGTTGGTGAGTTTCGAGATTCGAGTTTCCAGTTTCGGTTCTTGGGTCTCGGGTGTCGGGTTTTGCGGTTCGAGATAGCAACTGAGCCGAGACGGTCAGTAAAAGTGAAGAAGTCTATCTGATCGTACGGGCGGCCCTGCGTGGCCGCCCGGACCCGCGGCCCTGGTTGGAGAACGGGCGACCACACAGAGTCGCCCGTACAGACGAAATCAATTTCTTCAACAGGAGCAAAACGTGATCGTCGAGGGAAGCCTTCTTCGCTGGCACTGGTTGTTGTTTTTAGCTTCTTTATTGCCCCACAGCGCTGTCTCGGCTCCCCACCGCTTTGTACCTCAAGTGCCCCAGTCAAAATCCGCAATCCGCAGTCCGCAATCCGAAATTCCAAATGTGGCGGCCTACATCCCAAAACTGGAAAAAATCCTGAAAGAAAACATCGCGGCGTTCTGGTTCTCCAAGAGCCTCGATCGCAAGAACGGCGGCTACATTATTAACTTTGGGCCTGCCGGCGAGCCCAAGGGCGAAGGGACAAAGATGATCGTGACGCAGGCTCGCACGGTCTGGCTTTTCTCGCGGATGGCGCGTGCCGGTCACGGCGGCAAAGAGTACTTACAGGCTGCTGATCTGGGCTATCGATTTCTGAGAGACAAAATGTGGGACCGGAGGAACGGCGGCTTTTATTGGGAAGTCGATGCCACAGGAAATCGACAGTTAAAAGCGGGGAAGCATCTTTACGGGCAAGCCTTCGGCCTTTATGCGCTGTCGGAATATTATTTGGCGAGCCAGAACAAGGAGGTCCTCGATTTCGCCATCCGCTTCTTTAACCTCTTGGAAGCCAAAGCGCACGACAAGACTTATGGAGGCTATATTGAGTTTTTCAACGAAGACTGGACTACGCCTCCTGCCGAAGAAAAATCGTATATGGGCAGCCAGCAGCCGGGCTTCAAGCTGATGAACACGCACCTGCACTTGCTGGAAGCCCTCACCACCTTTTACCGCGCTAGCAAATTGCCGCTGGCTCGGGATCGTCTGCTTGAGCTGATCAATATTGAAAGCAATGCCGTCGTTCGCAAGGACCTCGGGGCCTGTACCGACAAATACGACCGCAATTGGACTCCCAGACTGGAGGGAGATTTTGCCCGCGTGTCTTACGGCCACGACATTGAAAATGTTTGGCTACTCGCTGACGCGTGCGATGCCGCCGGCATTTCAAACTATCCGCTGCTGGATCTCTATCGAGCGCTGTGGGACTATTCGTTGAAATACGGCTTCGATGAGCGCAATGGCGGTTTTTACGACAGCGGCCGGTTTAACCAGCCGGCCGACAACCGCAACAAAACGTGGTGGGTCGAGGCGGAGGCGCTGGTAAGCTCGCTGTACATGTATCGCTTGACACACGAGCCGAGGTACTTGTCCGTTTTCGAGAAAACGTTTGACTTTATTGACAAATACATCGTTGATTGGAAAAACGGCGAGTGGCACGCCACTATCACGCCTGAGGGAAAGGCCCAGGGAGACAAAGCCCACATCTGGAAAGCGGGATATCACGGGGGGAGGGCGATGATTGAATGTCTGGAGGTCATGAAAAGCTTCGGCAGATAGCAGTACCGCGACCGTAAGGGAGCGTGGGGAGAATCTAACGAGTTACCGAAGCGCCTTAAGAAATCCCCAACAAATGAGCTCAATCCAGAAACAAAGCCGAGGCAAAAACGACCGCTGCGCAAGAGACAACCGCGTGTTGCCTCGACTGGGATTTCACTAATGTCATTGGAACAGAGTTCGCCATGAGTAATTCGCCTAAGAGGCGGCCTATGCAGGAGGTCGAGTATGAAAACCACTATCGGTTTGATTACCTTCGTCGCCAGTCTTGCTACCTTATCCCTTCAGACACAGGCGCAGGTATTTACCTTCACGCGCGACCAGTTGATCAAGTACACCGCAAAAAATCCTTTCGAGCGTTTTGAGGATGGCCGGCCCAAGGTGCCGGATCGTCTGCTGGAGAAGGTGAAGGAGCTCAGCTCGGAGGAAATCTTCACCGTGTTGCCGGGAGCGAAGTTTCCCAACCAGTTCGAGGGCAATTGGCGCCTGCTTCATCCGGGACGCAAACTGGTGGGCCGCGCTGTAACGGCGCAGTTTATGCCCCTTCGCCCGGACGTCGCTGACGTCAGCGAATCCGAGGCCCTCGCCAAGGGGCTGGGGCGCAACGCGAACCAGCGCGTGATCGATATGCTGCAGCCAGGTGACGTGATTGTCGTCGATCTGTTTGGCAAGGTTGATAATGGCACTTTCGTCGGCGACAACCTGGCCACGGCTATTTTCGCCGCGACAAAAACAGGCTTTGTTATCGACGGGTCCATTCGCGACCTGGAAGGGATTTTTCCCATCGAGATGGCCGGATATTTTCGCGCGGTCCACCCATCAGCCATAGGAAATGTAATGCTGACCGGCGTCAATATCCCCATCCGCATCGGAAACGCGACCGTTATGCCCGGCGACGTGGTCTTCGGCGACCGCGAAGGCGTCTACTTTATTCCTCCGCACCTGGTCGAGGAGATCGTCACCAAAGCAGAGACCACACACATTCATGACGAATGGACGAAAATGAAATTCCTCACCGGGAAGTACAAGTCGAGCGATCTTTATCCTACGCCTAAGGATCCGGCACTGAAGAAGGAGTACGAGGAGTATTTGAAGAAGAAGCTAGGCAAATAAGCAACTTAGCCTCGGATGAACGCGGATGAACGCAGATCTGGGATTCACCACCGGGACACTAAGGAGTGGAGAGACGGCCTGAGGGCCGCCTCAGCCCCCATCCCTTTTTCGCAAAATCGACTTAATGGCAGGAGGGATTCCGCGACCAAGGGGCCCACAGTGAGAAACAATTGATGCCAAGTTGAGACGGTCCTCAGACCGTCTCTCCGCTCCCCTGGTGGTGAATCCCAGATCCGCGCCAACCCGCGTATATCCGTGGCCCAAAATCAATACCGCCCATACCTCTCCAACGCCTTCAGCATCGACTTGGTCTCTTTGATGATCGGAATCATTTTGCTTTCTTTGTCGTCGTACTTGCGAAGCAACTGGACGACCTGAGAAACTTTTTCGGTCGGCACGACAACCACGCCTGTCTGATCGCCGATGATGTAGTCGCCGGGCCGAACCAGCACCCCGGCGCACATCACTGGTACCTGCTTGGCCACACTCACGTAGCGTCCGATTGAAGTGGCCGGCGTGATGCTGCGGCTGAATACCGGAAACCCGATCTCTTCAATCTCATCCACATCACGCGCGCCGCCGTCAATAACTGCTCCGGCCAGGCCGCGCACCTTGCCGGTGGTGGACATCAGGTTTCCAATTCCCGCCGTTTCCAGGCCTTCTTCCAGTACATAGACGATCACGCTGCCGGCAGGCGCTTCATCCAGAATTTGAAGCTGATAATTGGGGTAGTTCGTGGTGTCGGTCTTCAAGACTGGACGCAGCACCGCGGTGGCCGCCGGCCCGATGATCTTGGCTTTGAAGATCGGCTTCATATCGTGGTACATGAAGCCGCGGTGCCCGGTCGCTTCGTCCACCGCATCGGAGATGTTGCCGGTGCTCGCCTTCTTGAATTCCTCGTAGATTTCCGACTGGGACGGTTTCTTGTCCGTCTGCCGGGCAGCTTTCACTTTGCTTGCGGGTTGGCCGTAATAAATGACGATAAACAGGCAGACGATACTAAGAATGAAGAGAAGGAGGACTCGATAGCGTTGCATGTTCCACTCCTTTTCAAAAACTCCCCAAAGTTATTCCTGAATCATACGATTCCAGTACTGCGCATGAAAATGTGCGTCGACACGACCTGGGCCATGTATTTTCACACGAGACGTCTCAGGCATTCTTATCGCACCCCTTCAGGGTGCTTGATGTTGGTAGACATCGGCGACCGGGGGCGCCGCGCAAAAACGCGCTCTGCCCCCGGCTATTCTCTTCTGACGCCTTCGGTGTCTACAAACACCCCCTAAAACTCAATCTTCAGCGCTAACTGAATATCCCGGTTGTCGGCGATCGTGGAAGTTATCTTGCCAACGGTCTTGGAGCCGATGGAGGCATCGGGAAAACCGAACTGAGGATGGTTAAATAGATTGAAAGCATCCGCGCGCAACTGCACCTTCCATCGCTCGTTGACGGCAATGTTCTTGACCAGAGACGTATCGAAGTTCACTTGCCCGGGCGCATACAGAACGCCCCGAGCCACATTGCCGTAAGTGTTGGGCGGCGGCGCCACAAAATCGGCAGGATTGAACCACAAATCCACGGTCGGATGTTCCTGGGTTCCCTTGCCACTACGATTTGGCCAGCTCGGCGCACCGTTATTAACCCCGGTTGCAAGATTTACGTTGAAGGGCCGTCCCGTACTTAACACCGTTATTCCACTGAGCTGCCAGTTTCCCAAGATGTTTCCTAAGAACCGATCCTGGGGTCCCCACTTCTTTCCCGGACCAAAGGGAAGCTCGTAGACGGAGCTGATCACCGCGCGATGCTTGATGTCAAAACCTGCCGCTCCGCGCCCGGCTCGCAGGTTGGTGACAGTCTGCGGAGCGCCTGTCGCGCCGCCGCCGCTTGCGGCCGATCCGCCAAAATCAAGCACTTTGCTGTAGGTGTAACCGAATAAAAACTGCAGTCCCTGCGAATAACGCTTCAATAATTTCGTCTGCAGGCTGTGGTAGGTGGACATGTTGCGTGGATCGGCCTGAAGAATGGTCGAAACGTTGCTGAGCGGCTGGATCAGCCGCCGCGACGCCTGCGATCCCAGCCCCGGTTGCACCTCGTTTGGATTGTAGAAGAATGTGATGTGGATTCCCCGCGTGCCTGCATAAGCCGTTTCCCAAACCAGCGTGGAACTGAGCTCCCGCTCGATGTCCAAGTTCCAGGACTGATCATATGGTGTCAGGTTATGAAACGCGTGCCCTAAGACTCGAGGATTGGCGGCATTCAATTCCGCCGTGGTCAATGGCTTGACCCGCTGTATGGGCGGGAACGGATTGTCGATGGCAGGCACGCGTGAAAAATCGAGCGGATTCACTTCGGGCGAGAAATTCTGCGAGATGGTGTAAGGAACTTGCTGCCCGAGCAGGTTGGAAGCGGAATGGGGTTCGGGGAAATAACTCAGCCCGTAGCCGGCCCGCAGGACTGTTTTTGCATCCCCAAACATATCCCAGGCCAGACCGATGCGCGGCCCAAAATTTCCAAACTGCGTGGATTTGTTAACCGACCTGGAAGTGTCGTCTTCGTTAGCATAGACCAGTGTTAAGCGTTCCATGTCGAAATTTACCAGGCGGTTGCGAATCTCCTCGTCCGGCACATATACCTCGTAACGCAGGCCGATATTGAGCGTTAGACGAGGAGAGACCTTGAAGTCATCCTGAATGAAGATCGCATGCTCCTCATTGGTCATATAGTAGGGTTCAAGCAGGAAGCCTCGCGATCCGCCCGTTGAGTACCCGACCAGCAGTGTTGCCAACCCGGAACCTTGTGTGTTGGTGGCGGGATCGTTAGTAAAGTTGCGATTGAAGTTCAGGGTGCTGCGCGTGTCCGTGTTGGTAAAAGGTGAAACCAGGCGGCGAACGTAGTGATAGCCGAACTTCAACTGGTGGCGTCCGCGCGTCCAAAAGATGTTGTCGTCAAGTTGATAGTGAGTTTGCCGAGGATTGACCGGCAAGAACGCGGGACCTCCGCTGAGGCCGGTAAAATCCTGCACGTTGAGATTGGGCAACCCGGTTGTAAATTGAGAGACGTTGATTCCCCTGATACCGAGAGACTCAGCCGCCAAGTGACCAAAATCCGATTGGAAGGTAGCCGGCGTGGTGCGCGCAAACCCGGCGCGAAACTCATTGATTAAGTTTGGCTGGAAAATGTGCGTCAGATTGACCGCAGAACCTTGCGTGCGCAACCTCGTGTTTTGGATTCCAGCAACGAACGGACCGAGATCGAACCGTTTTGCAGCCTCAGGCGGGGTAGGCAAGCAGCACTGAGCCTGGCCCTGAGGCGCGTCCAAACGGTACTGGTCAAAGCTGTATCGCACGAACAAGGAGTCCTTGCCGCTGATCTTATGGTCGACGCGGATGTTGAAGGCATTGTCATCGACGACGCGGTTAGCCGTCGAAATGAAGTTGTTGAAGTTTCCGGGCAGGTTGGGCAGCGGGTAAATGCTGGCGACGTTCAAACCCACTTTGTTGATGCGGTTACCCGGTATGACATTGTTCAGGAACGGATCCCGCAGAAACTGCGGATTGGAGGCGCTCACCGGCTTGGTGGCGTCGAAATTTGGATTGCGCCGTGTAGTCAGAGGATCGTAAACCAGTATCAGTTTTCCCTGAGAATCAACGTATTCGCTGAAATCGCCGGCACGCGTTTTTGCCGTCGGCACTGTATTGACAAACGTCAAACCTCGATGCTCCCGCAATCCGGAATAATCGCCGAAGATGAAGGTGCGGTTGTGCCCGTCGTACAGCTTGGGAATGTACACAGGCCCGCCGAAAGCGGCGCCAAACTGGTTTCGATCAAAAGGCGCCTTGGGCTGGGTGGGCAGCGCAAAGAAGTTCTTCGCATCCAGTTTTCGATTGCGCAGAAACTCAAAAAGAGATCCGTGAATGTCGTTGCTGCCGGACTTTGTGGAAACCAAAACGACGCCGGCGCCCCGCCCGAACTCAGCCGAGTAAGTGCCGGTCAGCACTTTAAACTCGCGCACGGATTCGACCGACGGCGTAACAATAACAGTGTTGAAGGTATACTCGTTGTTGTCGATGCCGTCCACCATCCAGGCGTTCGAATTGGCATGATGCCCCAGGGCGTTGAAATTGGAAGCTCCCCGCGGATTGAAAGTACTGGCGCCGGAAAGATTCTCGCCTACCTGGCCGGCGGTTACCCCTGGAGTCAGGTACACAAGCTGCGCAAAATTTCGCCCGTTCAAGGGCAGCTCTTTGACGGCGCGCTCCTCGATAACCTCTCCCAGCTCCGACGAATCGGCCTTGATGAGCGGCGCTGCCGCCACGACACTAACTGTCTCGCTCACCTCTCCTACTTCCAGAACAAAATCAACGCGTGCTTTTTGATCCACCTGAAGGATCACGCCGGGACGGACTTGTTTCTTGAATCCCTGCATCTCTACCAACACAGTGTATGTGCCGGGAATCAGAAAAGGAGCGCTGTAGGAGCCGGTGTCATCGGTTAGGTACTTCTGGGACGTACCCTTGTTGGCTTCCGTAATGGTGACTTCCGCTCCTGGGATGACCGCGCCGGTGTTGTCCCGCACCGTGCCCAAGATGGTTCCCGTCGCCGTCTGGGCGAGAGAGGTGCCGCTCAAGCCGAACAGCGCGGCCAGGCATGCAAAGAGAAGTATAGAGATGCAGTGCTTTTTCATGGCGTCTCCTTATTGGCCCATTGTCCGTGGTCCGTGGTCTGTTGTTTGTGGTCGCTGGTCTGTGGTCCGTTGTTTGATTTCCGCGCGCGCCCTCTCGGGCGCGGTTCTGATTCTTTCGTAGCTTCTCAGGGAGTTGAGAAAAAATTGATTCACTCTGTACGGGCGACCCTGTGTGGTCGCCCGCTGCAGAATCCAGCGGATTTTCTTGGCTCCCTTCCGAAGTGCATCCGCGGTAACTGTGTAATTTGGTTCGGCTAATTCCGTCAGCTGTTGCGGCGGGCGGCCACATAGGGCCGCCCGTACGATCGGATTTTTTCACAGATTCTTGCTCGCGCGACTCAGTATTTTCTCAGAGCCTCTCAGGGCGCGCAAAATTTAACGAGATTCGCTGAAATCTTTCTAAATCACTGTCGGTTCACGGACCACTGACAACAGACAACGGACTACTCCTCAACTCCACAGCCGGTCATGCGACCGTTCTTTGTCCCATTCCGTTGTGGGCTCAAAAAAGCCGGGTTCTCTTAAATGTTGCTTGATTACTTCTTGGTTCAGCTCCACACCCAGGCCGGGAAGATCGGGCACAACTGCGAATCCTTTCTGGAAAATAGGCTTTGGAATTCCCGTGACAATATCCTCCCACCAAGGGACATCTACCGAGTGATGTTCCAGGACCAGAAAATTTTCCGTCGCGGCTGCGCAGTGTACGTTGGCCATAAAGGAAACCGGAGTGCCCGCAAAGTGCATCGCCATCGGGACCCCGCCCTCCATCGCCAGGTCGCCGATCTTCTTGGTTTCCAGAATCCCTCCCGCAGTAGCAAGATCCGGATGAATGATATCGACCGCCTTCTCGTTGACTAGCCTGGCAAACTCTTCCTTAAGGTAAATGTCTTCACCGGTAAGAATGGGAATATCCACCGCGTCGTGGATCTGCTTTAAAAGGCCAGTCAACTGCCAGGGCACCATGTCTTCCATCCAGGCGAGTTGGTGTTTCTGCATCGCTCGAGCCAATCGGATGCAACTGTTTACGCCGATATGGCCGTAGTGATCTGAGGATAAGGGAATGTCGATTCCGATTACTTCACGGATTTTTCCCACGTATTCGGACAGCAGCGCGATTCCTTTATCGGTGATTTCGATGCCGGTGAAAGGGTGCATCACGTTGCCGCGATTGGACGTGTCGTATCCCAGCGGCCTTGAGAGCGTTCCCGGAGTCCCCTCCAGCAGATCGATTCCGAAATCCACTTTAAGCCAGGTGAATCCCTTCTCCATGCGCCCCTTCAGGCGTCTTCCCGACTCGGTGCCGTCACGGGATTCAGTCGTATCAGCGTAGAGACGGATTTTGTCTCGAAACTTTCCGCCCAGCATCTGGTAGACCGGAACACCGTAGGCTTTGCCCGCCAGGTCCCAGCAGGCCATTTCTATGGCAGACACGCCGCCGCCCTGCCGTGCATGCCCGCCAAATTGCTTCAGCTTGCGGAAGATCTTGTCTATATTGCACGGGTTCTCGCCCAGAATGCGGCTCTTGAGCATCAGCGCGTACGTCTTGCTGGCCCCATCGCGCGCCTCGCCGAACCCTGAAACCCCCTGATTGGTATCAATGCGAATAATCGGGCATGTGAAGGGCGCCTCGGCCACGACAGCGACTCGCAGGTCGGTGATTTTCAGTTGCGAAGGTGTAGAGTTGCGATTGACGTTCTGGACGGCGCCTTCGATGTCAGCCTCTGATAGGAAGCTCATCGCGCCCAGTCCCGCCGCCACTCCTTTGAAGAATGATCGTCGACCGATTAACTTCTGGACTGAAGGTTTCATTTAAAATCCTCCCGCAGCGCATGTAGCAGGACAGTACAGGCATGGCTGATACGGACTATCTCCAGGCATGCTCAAATGAAGCTCCGTCTGTCCCTTGGAGTGAAAAAGATGGGTAAGAATAGGCTCACCGACCGGCCGATTTCAAGATCCATCTGATCGTACGGGCGGCCCTGTGTGGCCGCCCGCCGCAACAATCTGACGGATTATCCAAACAAGTTGCACAGTTCCCGCGGATGCACTTCGGAACGGAGCCAGGAAAAGATCCGCTGGATTCCACAGCGGGCGACCACACAGGGTCGCCCGTACAGATTGTGGTGATGCAACTCCCCCGATGACTTTCGCGCTCTTCAATGAGTGCTACCTGCTTGCCGAGCGCGAGCGTGAGCGAGCGTGGAGATGAACTTAACAGCTAGCTCAGAAGTGTCAAATAGAGTCCCTTTTTAGCCTATGTAGGAACAATAAACACCGGATGCAATTGCGCCAGATTTACCTCCACGCTCGCTGACGCTCGCGCTCGGATGGGAGCGGTACCGCCTGAAGCTTGCAAGTGGCTGCCATTGGCGGCACAATAAAATGGTTAGGTAAAAATAAATGAACTTTTTGTCTTCGGGTCCTTCTCCGAGCACTTCTCATTGTCGGCCGGTCCTCGCTCTCAGCCTTACAGCCATTTTCGTAACGCTGCTGGGCGGAGGCAACCAAGCAGCGCAGAAAAGCACCACAGAAGATAAGGCTGCCGAAATTAACGCTCGGAAGGTCCCCCAGATCAGCTTCACGCAACAGATCCGCCCCATCCTGGAAACGAAATGCCTCGAGTGTCACGATCCGGAAGAACGAAAAAGCAATTTTGAAGTCACGTCGCTTGCCGCTCTTCTGCGCGGCGGCAAGAAAGCCGGCTCCGCCATCATTCCGGGCAAGCCGGATGAAAGCCCGCTGGTACAGTACATCGAAGGTCGGCGCCAACCGCAGATGCCCAAGGGCCGCGCGCCGCTGAGTGATGAGGAAATCGCACTTTTCAGGATGTGGATCGAAGCGGGAGCCGTCGACGATTCTCCGATAGTCGATGCGGGACGCGACCACCGCAGTGGAGCGGCAGAGCCTGAAAAATCAAGAGCGGGAGAGCGGGGGAGCGGGAGAGCGGGAGATTCGAAATCGTTGCTGAACACCGCGCTCTTCAGCGAAGACAACGAGCAATTGATGATTCTGCGGCGCTCTTTGCGGCTGGCGATGCTGGCAAAACCTCCAATACCGCCTCAAGTAGAAACGGTCACCTTCAATCCGATCGATCAATTCATTGCGGCCCGGTGGAAAGAGGCCGGCTTGAGCGCGGCTGAACACCAGCCGGAACTTTGCGACGATAGGGCCTTCCTGCGCCGAGTTTATCTTGATGTCATCGGCGTGATTCCAACCGTGCAGGAGACCGGGCGATTTCTTTCCGACAATTCTCCAGACAAACGCGCCAAACTGGTTGATGAACTGCTGGCGCGCAGGGAAGATTATGCTGCTCACTGGACTCCTTTTTGGGAGGAAGCGCTAGGCAGCCAGACAACCCGCGTTCAGGGCGGCATTCCAACTCGCGGCAACTACCGGGATTGGATTTTCAAGAGCTTCGCCAATAACCGGCCATTTGACCTGATGGTCGCTGAGCTAATCGATCCTTCCATGCCCGGCCACAAACAGGCGGGCCAGATCAACGCCAACGGCAGAATCTACAGCGTGGCATACATCCGCAGCGACACTCCCACAGATACCCTTCAAAGCGCCGCCAATGTGGCTCAGGTCTTTCTCGGTACCGGCATGAAGTGCGCCAGTTGCCACAATCACTTCCTCAATGAGGAATGGCCCCAGGCGCGATTTCTCGCTTTTGCCGGGCTTTTTGCCAAGTCAGACCTGGAGCTGGTCCGATGCGAGAAGAATAGCGGCAAGTTTATTCCGGCCAAGTTTCCTTTTGAACTGCCCGATGCCCCGCTCATCGCGCGGCAGAATAACGTCGAAGCGCGTCTCCACCGCGTGGCCCAGCTCCTAACCGATCCGACAAACCCGCGCTTTGCGAAGACCATCGTAAACCGGCTGTGGAAACGTTACTTTGGCCTGGGCCTCTTCGAGCCTGCGGACGATTTCCGACTCGACCGTCCGCCCAGCCATCCGGCTCTGCTCGAGTGGCTGGCAGATGATTTCATGCGCGGCGGCTATGACCTTAAACACACCATCCGTCTGATTCTGACCAGCCGCACTTACCAGCTGCGGTACGATCCGAAGTTGGAAGACCACTTCGACGTCGTGAAGCCGGCTGAGCCACGTTACTATCGCTCTCCTTCTCTTCGGCGTCTGACGGCCGAGCAGTTGATTGACAGCATCCGAACAGCAACTACTCAAATCTTGGAACCGAGAAAACGGACTTATCTCGACAAGATCTCTACTGCCTTAACTCGCTCGCTGGGACGTCCTGCGTCGCGCAACGAAATCAGTACCGGTAGACCTGACGATGTGGCCGTCCTCCAGGCGCTGGAACTTCTCAATGGCGAGGAATTCAACCAGATGGTTTACGGAGGCTCAATTCTGGGCCAACTTGCGCGGCACTTGAACGACGGCACGAGTGCCAATTCCTTTTTCTATTCAGAAACGCCGCCGGTAACAGAGCAAAAGACGGCTCTGGCAGCAGCAAGCAATAATTTTGACGACGTGCGGCTGGTGAGTGTTCTGAACGCCCTTTACTTGATTTCCTTGAGCCGTCCTGCTTCACAGGAAGAGTTGAGCGCTGGGCTGCGGTTTCTGAAATCCAGCCTGCCTCCCCCCTCAAGAAGAATGAACCTTGCGCCTGTCGAAGAGGTGTGGCTGGACGACAATCTCCCACCGGGCGCGAAAACGGAAGGCGGTGGGCGGGGTGATTCATGGAAATGGGTAGGCCGTCCCGAATATCCCGTCTTCAGCGGAACGCGGGCTCACACGCAGGGAGGGGACAACGAGTTCTCCCAGCACCTGGTTCAAGGAGCCACCACTCCGCTGCGGATCGGATGGAGAGACAAGCTCTTCACCTATGTTTACCTTGATCCTAAGAATCCTCCCAGCGAAATAATGATGCAGTGGAAGCAAAGCGACTGGGAGCATCGCGCCTATTGGTCTGACAGCGATCGAAAAGAGGGATCGCCCGATCCTCCAAGCCGCCACTGGATGGGCCCGCTGCCCGAGAAGGGAGAGTGGGTCCGCCTGGAAGTCCCCGTGACCGAAGTAGGACTGAAAAGCGAAGAAGGAATCACAGGCTGGTCATTCGACCAGGCAGGCGGCGTGGTTTTTTGGGACAAGTCAGGGGTGGTGCGAATTCCCATTGATCCGATGCTGGAGACTTTGGGCGATGTCCTTTGGGCCCTGCTGGTAAGCCCGGAGTTTCAGTACATTCGTTAGCGGAATCATACAGGTTTGCTTCGTGTCCTAGCCATGAGCAAAATCAATCGTCGTGAGTTCCTACAGGCGGGCGCCACTGCCGCGGCGGGCTTGGGCTTATCGCCTTTCGCGCACGCCATGCAATCAACTGACTCCGGTAAATCCGCAGCCAAGCTCATCCCCAAAGCCGATGCCATGATTTTGATCTGGCTTCCCGGAGGGATCGCGCAGACAGATACCTGGGATCCCAAGAAGCACACGCCGTATCGGCCCGGGATGAAAGGGAGTGACATTTTGGGCACCTGCCCGTCCATTCCCACTTCCGCCGACGGCATCTTCCTCGGCCAGGGTCTGGAAAACATTGCTTCGGCGATGAACAGAGCAACGGTACTGCGCAGCCTCACCAACGAGACCAAGTTCGGCGCCATTCATCTGAAGGCTCAGTATTACATGATGACCGGCTACCTGTTCCCCGCCGGTGTCAAAGTGCCCAGCATCGGAGCAGCGGTGGCCCGCACGCTGGGCCGCCGCAATCCGAACGTGCCGCCCTACATCTACATCGGACGCGACATTGACACCAGTGACGAAGAAAAGCTGTTCATCAGCGAATACACCGGGCCCGGTTTTTACGGCGTCAACTACGCGCCTTTCATGATTCCTGATCCCGCCAAGGGGCTGTCCACTCTCAACGCAGTCGGTGAAATGAAACTGGATCGGCTCGACCGGCGTCAGGAGTACTTGAGAGCAATTACCGGACTGGCAGAGAAAGAGCTGCAAACGGCAAATAAAGTCAGCGACTATATGAAAGTGATGGAAGACGCCCGCGCCATGATGGATTCTCCGGTCAAGAAAGCTTTTGATTACCTGAAGGACGAAAGGCCGGAGACGATCAAGGCGTATGAGCCGGAAATTGGGCAGGGTTACGTGCAGGACAAGTCCTATTACTTCGGGAACCGCTTCGGACACGGGCTGCTTCTGGCGCGGCGGCTCGTTGAAGCGGGCGCGCGCTTCATCCAGGTTGAATACCAATACGGGCCTTTCAAGGGTTTCGACATGCACGAAAGCGGCAAGTCGCGGATGGTGGAAATGAAGAAGCAGATCGATCGGCCGATAGCGCAGCCCATTCGCGACCTGGCTCAGCGCGGCTTGCTCGAGCGCACGCTGGTAGTGATCACCACTGAGTTCGGGCGCACGATTGCTTCTCAACCGGCTGCCGGCAAGGAACCGGAAGGTTTCGCCGAACGACATACGGGCGAGGACCTGGTAATCGAGAACGAAAAGATGTACGGTTTTCATGGACATTTCAGCAGCGGCAACTGCATGCTCTTTTTCGGCGGCGGCTTCAGGAAAGGGTGGCTCTATGGCAAGACGGCCAAGTCTCACCCAATGGTGCCGGTGGAAAATCCCGTCAACCTCACTGATGTTCACGCTACCATCTATAAGGCATTGGGGATTCCAGCAGATACCAGCTACGTGACGGAAGGCAGGCCGTTCTACGTCACTAAAGACGGAAAGGGCAAGCCCATTGACGCGCTGCTTGCGTGACGGTTCGGGCAGTCGCGGCGAACTGGGCTATGCTTGAACGTACCGTGTTCCACTCATTAGCAAAGGAGGCTCGATGATGAAGAAAAATACTGGACCGCTGCTAATACTGGCGCTGGCTGCCTTTTCGCTTGCCGGCTCTGATCCTTCAGGCGTGGTTCACTGGCCGGCGTCGCAGTTGAAAGGTTACTCCAAAACTCTGGCGCCAAAGATTAATGAGAAGAAAGTCGCTTCCGAACAGCTTGGAAAATTCGGAAACCATTCCTTTATGGTGGCCCATCGCGAAGGAAACGGCGAGGCTGAATTGCATGAAACGCAGGCAGATGTCTTCTTCGTTCAAAGCGGGCAGGCGACCTTGGTGGTGGGTGGGGAAGTGGTCGATGGAAAAACCACTGCTCCTCATGAGATACGCGGTCCATCCGTCCGCGGTGGAGAACAAAAGAAGCTTTCCGCCGGCGACGTGGTCCACATCCCGGCCAAGATTCCGCATCAGCTTCTGCTGGAGCCGGGAAAGCAGTTCACTTACTTCGTCGTGAAGATCGATTCCCAGTAGGGAAAAAGAAATCAGAGCGCCGAAGGCGCGACACCGGAGCCCGAGATCCCCTGTCTTCCGCCAAATATTGCAAAAATCGGGTGCCGCACCTTCGGCGCTCCTGTTCTTTTTGAATCATGATCCCGGCCTTACCTCGGATTATTCACGAACTGAAAGAACCGGCCACGGATTACACGGATAAGATCGGGGTCGGTTGATTCGTTTCGCTATGCCTTCACCGCTGCCAATTTGCGGGCATTCTGCAGCAGTTGCCCCATCCTCTGCACCATCCACACAATTCTCTCAAACACGCTGGTAGTGTGAA
>DASXTB010000064.1:0-4321 GCA_036505615.1 Acidobacteriota bacterium | reverse complement strand
TCATGGCGCTCCTGCGATCTCAGCCGGGTGGCGCGTAGCTGGACTAGGTGGTTTCGGGCGTGACGCACGATCGTGCGGGCGAACACATCTCGAACTGTCATGGATCCGAGAGTGAGTGCACTCAGGAGAATAGCGGCCGTTGCATCGCCAAGTAGCGCGCCCGCCGCAAGGGCGTATCGGGTCCCCGCCGTTCGCGCGCCTCCTGGGGAGTGCCGCGCTTCGCTAGAACACCAGTGTCCAGCCCTCCTTTTTCGCCCGCTCTCCTGTGTAGGCCACGCCATCCACCTTGAGTCCCTTGTTGTCGAGGAGCGTGATCATTCCCCCCTTGTTACCGAGCTGCACACTGGGCGGCAGCGCGATAACCAGCGTCGCTCCGGCGTTGATCGTGCCGGACAGGCCGTGCTTGTTCTTTAGCTTGTCGGCGATCTGCCACCCGGCCAGATCGATCGCGCTTGGCGAAGCATTGAGGATGGTGACCGTTTCATGCTCCGGCGACGGCCCGATCGGATTGACCAGCGCGCCGACGATGCGGATCGCATGATCGGGTTCGCCGGGGCCTGGTTGCGGCCCTGGGCCGGGGTGCGGCGTGTCTGGGCTGGTGTGGCCCGTTATGTCGTCCGTGTGCCAGGCCTGCGACTGAAATGCCAGGAAGATGGCCACCCACTGCCGCGTAGACGAGAATTGCAGCACGAGGCCGCCATCCTGCCACACGCCGTCATCGCCGAGGAAAGGGGGCACGTTGCCCTGGTTCATGTGAATGTCATGAATGCCGAGTCCGGGCAGGAAGTTGAAGATTTTGTCCCGCGTCTGTGGCTCGGGGCCCCAGCGCTGGCCAAAGGCATAGACCGTGGCGTCCGGTTCCTGAATAGCCCGCTTGACGAAATGCTCGAGCTGGTCACTCAAGTCATTGTCCGGACCGGGCAGGGTGGGAGGCAGCGGTCTCATGTCCAGGCGATTGAAGAGATTGGCGCGGATATAGTCCAGGCCCTGTCCGCCGGCGGCGCGTGGCAGCGGCGTGAAGCCTTCCGCCAAGTCTGGAAGACCCGTCGTGAGCGGATGCTGGAAATTGTCGTCTACCAAGAACAGCAGCTCTGACGGGCTGGCCTGGGATTTGGCATTGACGGCGATGCGGTTGTGCCCAGTGCCGGCGAGAATGTGGACCTGGTAGTGAGGAGTGGATTGGTCGTCTTCTCGCTTGGCCCCGATGGCTTTGCCTTTCAATACCCCATAGTTCGCTAGCGGCATATGCCTTCCTTGGCGAGCGGAATCTCCAGCTAGGATGAGCTAATCTTGATGGGCGTCTCGAACGCGGCTGATGGAGCCGGTTTTTGGGCGCGCCACTCGGTTGAGTTATCTTGTGGGCCGTTTTTATTTGAGAACTTCTTTTAGCTTAACGACCAGCGTCGGTTCGAGCTTCAAAATCTCCTTGACGTTTTGTTCCAGCGTCGCGCCGTCAGTCGGATTGATGTCTAGGTTCCCCTTCTTGGCCTCGGCCAAGAAGTCCGGATCTTTCATCGTGTCGATGAACCCTTTGCGCAGAATCTGCACTCGGTCTTTGGGCGTGCGAGGAGGTAAAACGAAAGGCCTCACCGCCGGGCCGTGGGCTTGTAAGACGATCTGCATCAATCTCTTGGCCTCCTCAGTCTTCGCGAAGTTGATGGATACCGGAATCTTGGTCAGCTCTGGATGTGACTTAGTGTTCCCCTGGAGAACAATCGTCATGTCGCCACTCTCCACTTCCTTGCGCCAGGTCGATTTGGCCGACTCCCACGAAATACTGACCCCCGAAACTTCACCGCCGTTAAAGGCCAGACGAATTTCGGAAGTTCCCTTGTAGCCGGTTACCAATTGAAGCGGTAAACCGATGGTCGCTTTGAGGATATTGGGCACATCGTCGCTTCCCGTGCCACTCGCGATACCACCAAACTTCACGACTTGCTTGGAAGCCAGCCATTTTTCGACGTCGGTGACGCCGGTGGATTTCGCGACGCCGAGAACAAAATTGTCCTGCATCGGAGTGCCAATAAATTCGAATTGGGACGCATCGAACTCGATGCCCGGTTTTCCAAGCAGTTGGTGGAGAAATAGCCCGCCGATGAAGTGGCTGATGACAAGCCCGTCTGGCTTCGCGACTTTGAAGAGGTGATTGGCAGCAACCAGACTGCCCGCGCCGGTCATATTTTCGACGCTGATGGCGGGATTGCCGGGAATATGTTTGCCCATATGGCGCGCGATCATCCGCGCGTAGACGTCGTAACCACCCCCAGCTGCCAGCCCAACGATGATGCGAATATTTTTTCCTTCGAAGAAATTGGATTGGGCGTAAACCGTGGCCCATTTGTCGCAGAGTAAAACACTCAGGGCGACAATCATGAATCGTCTCGACGGCTTTTCATGAATCCCCCAAATGCGCAGAGCCACAATCACACCTTCCTACCAACCGCTCTTTTCACGGCTTCCTGAAGTGCCCGCGATGTATAAACCTGAGCCAGGTGGGCGCGAAATTTCGCTGAGGCGTGGAGGTCCTCCATTGGGTCGATGCCCTCGGTGACGTGAGGAGCGCTTTCCTCGATCAATTTGGGAGTGAGCTTATTGCCGCGCAAGCCTGCCTCGACTGTCCGAGCACGAAAGGGCTTCTCGCTCAAGCCGGTCACGCCGACACCGATATCCTCACAGCGACCGTCCTGAGCAAGTCTAAGCCAGACGGCTACGCCGACAATGGCGAAACCGGAGGCCTGCTGAGCCATCTTGAGGTAAGCGCTGCCGTAGCGCCGCGACGACACCGGCAGCCGGATCTCCGTCAGGATCTCGGTTAGGTCCATGGCCGTCGTCATGGTACCAAGAAAAAATTCGTCGGCGGCAATCGGTCGCTCTCCTTTTGGCCCGCTTAACTTCAACTCGCCGCCCAGTGCAAGAATTGCCGCCGGCCAATCAGCAGAGGGATCCGCGTGGGTCAGGCTGCCGCCGATGGTACCACGATTGCGCACCTGCACATCACCGATGCCACGGGCCGTCTGAGGCAGTAACGGGCATTTTGCCTTTAGCAGCTCCGCGCTTTCGATCTGGTAGTGCGTCGCGAGCGCGCCGACCACGATCTTGTCGTCTTGTTGGCTAATGTTGCGCAGGCCGGGAATTTTACTCAGATCGATAAGCAGCTTGGGATTGGCGAGCCTGAGCTTGAGCAGCGGCAGCAGGCTATGTCCGCCGGCCAGAAGCTTGGCCTCTTCTCCGTGAGCGGCCAACGCACGCACAGCCTCGTCTAAACTCTCCGGCGCGATGTAGTCAAAGGCGGCCGGGATCATCTTCGCCCTCCCGATTCCGCCGCTTTTGCTTCTTGGCACAAGCTCCAAATCTTTTGGGGCGTGAGTGGCATATCGATATGTGTGACGCCAAAGGGAGCCAGCGCATCTACCACCGCATTTACCACGGCTGGTGTGGAGCCGATGGTTCCCGCCTCGCCGATGCCTTTGATCCCCAGGGGATTCACCGGAGTCGGCGTTTCCGTCCGGGTCAGATTCAAACGCGGCAGATCCGCTGCCCGGGGCAAAGCGTAACTCATCAAGCTGCCGGTGAGGAGTTGGCCATTCTCGTCATAGATCACTTCCTCGAACAGGGCTTGCCCCATACCTTGGACGATTCCCCCTTGGATCTGTCCATCGACCAGCAGGGGATTGATAACCTTGCCGCAGTCGTCCACTGCGAAGTATTTTTTGATTTCGACCGTGCCGGTTTGCGGCTCGACTTCCACCACGCAGATGTGGGTCCCGAACGGAAAGGTAAAATTGGACGGCTCAAAACTGGATTCTGAGACAAGCCTCGGATCCATCTTTTTGGGAAACCTGCCACCCTGGTGAGCTTCCTGGGCGATTTGTTTTATCGTGAAGCCTTTTCTCGGCACCCCTTTGACGCTGAATCGCCCTTCTGCAAAGTTCAGATCGTCAGGATCCACCTCCAAGAGATGGGAGGCAAGCTCGCGTGCTTTCTCTTTGACCTTTTGCGCCGATTGATAGACGGCGATTCCGCCGACCGCGGTAGCCCGGCTGCCGAAGGTGCCGATGCCCTTGGGCACAGCAGCAGTGTCTCCATGGATCACCGTAATATCATCCAGCTCGATCCCCAGTTCATCGGCAACGATCTGGGCAAAGGAGGTCTCCTGTCCTTGCCCGTGCGGCGAGGCGCCTGACAAGACGGTTACTTTTCCATTGGGTTCCACCTGCACTTTGCCGTACTCCCACATTCCCTTCGGTCCCATGGCGCAGATCTCAACGTAGGTCGACACTCCGACTCCCAAATATTTTCCCTGATTTCTGAGCCGCTTCTG
>DASXTB010000063.1:0-33634 GCA_036505615.1 Acidobacteriota bacterium | reverse complement strand
GGTTTTCGGCAGCGACCCGGACCCCAACGTGGATACAGACTTTCGCATCCTGGTGCGGGTGACCGGCATTCGCCAGACGCTGGGCGCCGAAAAGGTGGGAACCAACAATACCGTTCCCAACTCGGTGGCCCTGATCGAGGCAATGCTCAAGCGCAATACCGCTTTCGACCTCAAAAGCCCGCTGTCGCTCAGCGGCCCGTCAACAACGGCCACCTTCAACGGCGTGAAGTTTGACGTAGACGGATACAACCACAACGGAATGACCCGCGACCAGGTCGTCAACGCTCATCAGGAAAATGCCAATGGAGCGGCGCCCGGAATTGCCACCATTTACGACAGTCAGGCCACTGGTGACGGTCTTCCCATAGCAAACTCTCTCTATGACCAGCTCAATTTAAGGCAAAGCGGCAACGTAGTGGGAGCTCCGGGAATTAACCTGGACGACACACCCTCGGTGGCCGACATTACCAATACGCTGCGCACCAGCACCGATCCGGACACCAGCAAGGTTTTGAACAACAACTTTGTGGGAAACTTCGTTAACCTGGTGAAGCCTTATTCGAACAATTACTACAGCACGGCTCAGCACTGGAGCGGCGGCAGCAGCCCGACCAACCTAGGGACCGATTCAAGTCCTAAGATCACTTACGTAGACGGCGACCTGACAGTGGATGGAAATGCTTCGGGGGCCGGAATCCTGATCGTCAAAGGGAATCTGGAGGTGGGAGGCGCATTCACTTGGGACGGTGTCATTCTGGTGGTGGGCAGCGGTGGGATCAATTTCCACGGGGTCAACGAATCGTTCATCGGCGGGATGTACGTGGAAAACCTGACCAAGAGCGGCAACAACTTCATCGCCGGCCCGACCACCATGACGCTGAGCGGTAACACCGCTTTTTATTACAGCAGCGACATGATCCGCATGGGACTGCGCCTGCTGCCGCTCGAGATGCTGGAGTGGCGCGAGATCACGCCGGAGATATCTAAGTAACTAGTCGAAAGTCGCAGTTCGAAAGTCGAAAGTCGACCTGCGACTTAGGCCGCTTCTAGCGGCCTTCCCCGAAGGGTTTCAGCCCCGGCCTTTCCAGGCCGGGGACCAGCAATCCCAAAATTTATCCAAGGCCGGTTCACCGGCCTTCCAAGCAACCGGCTTTAGTCATCGAAGATTAGACAGTTACGCTGGCGTAAACGCCAACTGGCCTGGCTAGAAAGGCCGTTGAAACGGCCTCCAGGCTGATGGTTGTGCTCGCGCTTTGCACCCCGGCCTCGAAAGGCCGGGGCTGAGACCCTTCGGGAAAGGCCGCTGGAAGCGGCCTCAAGTCGCAATGCGACCTTTGACTTGCGACCGGTGACCTGCGCGCCGCGACTAGTCACCAACCTTCTTCGCCAACTCCCGGCCCATCCGCTTCCAGCGCCGCGTTTCTATCTTACGAAAGCCGCCGGGAGTCTCGACGCGATCGGCCAGGCGTTCCAACCAGCTTCGCGCTTCTTCCAGATTACCCTTTCGAACCAAGACACTCGCCAGCCAGTATTTTGCTTCAGCATCCGAGGTCCTCTCTTCAAGGAACACGCGCAAGAACTGCTCGGCTTGTTCCAGATAATCGAGATGAAAATAAATCTGGCCCAGATCTCGTAACACATCGCTTGTCTGGTAGTGAGGGTTCGTCTGGTACACCTTCTCCAGACATTCAAAAGCTTCCAACCAATGCTCTTGTTCCATGCGTGTGCGCGCCAGTCCGTACTGGTAGTCGGCATCTGAAGGTTGCAAAGACACCGCTTTTTGAAAGAATTTTTCTGCATCTTTAAAGCGGCGCTTGTTCAGGTAGAGCCAGCCGAGCTGATAATAAGCATCCGCATCGTGGGGATTAATCAAGTTTTGCCGCAACTGCTCCTCAAATCGGGTTCGCAGGCGCTGTTCGCGAAGCACTCCACCGAGGCGGCCCCAGCCGATCAACAACAGCCAGGCCAGAATAAAAAATGGGAGCGCAAATAGGAAAGTCATCCCCAGAAGCGCGATGGGGATTGTGATCAACAGGACCAGAGCTGCTGCGGCTCCCGCCGCCCAAGGGACGCTGTTGTTCTCCTTTAACACAAATGGAACGTAGATCAGGTAACCGAAGGCTACGGCCAAATAACCGGCCGCCGAACTTGCCAAAGAGAGACCTGCCGCTGCCAGCAAAAGGAGACCTAAAACCGAAGCCAGGCACACAAAGTTGCTCTCATACTCCCGGCGGCTGATCTGCACAGTCACTCCGTCGCCGGCAAACGCATTGCAGACCACCACCGCCGCCGGCACATAGATGAATGCCACAAAGCACAAGAGCGTCACCGTTTCAATCAGGGCGGAAAACGGGTGCGATACCAGCGGACGCCCTAATGACCACGCCCCCGTTCCGAGGAGAAGCAGCGCCCCGGCAAAAACTCGAGGATTCTCAGCCATCAGGTCCCGCACCCCGGACGATGAAAAGGCCAAAACTCTTAGCAGTGACAGAACGGATCGCATGATACGGATCGCATAATATTGGCAGCCGTGCTAATCAGCGGGGCCCAGGAACCAAGCAATTGCAAAGTGGGGCGGCTCGGGTTTGGACATTTTGTAGAGACGGCCCGGTGGGCCGTCTCCCGCACAATCTTTTATAGTCCAGGAGACGCCCCACCGGGGCGTCTCCACAATAGGACGCCGGAACGCTGCTTCGCGCCGCACCTTTGGCGAGCTTCGCACAGGCTTGCTCTCCCCCCCATCAATGTAGCGCACCTACCAAGCTGTCTGGTACTCTTGATTCTGACATTTGCCTATATGAACCGTCGCAATTTCCTTTTCACAAGTCTGGCCGGGGCTCTGGCCATCGGCGCAAAGCCTTCACCCAAGATTGCTCCCAGCGGCTATCTTTTAAAAAACGCACGAATCCTGGATGGTTCGGGCCGCGATGCCTACTATGCCGATTTGCTCGTTGTACAGGACAGAATTCAGAAGATCGGGAGAGCCAAAGGTGCACGCTCCGTCGAGATTATTGATTTGCAGGGAGAATGTCTTGCCCCAGGCTTCATCGACATCCACACGCACACCGATTCGCAGTTGAGCGTCAATCCTCACGCGGAAAGCAAGCTGCGCCAGGGCGTGACAACCGAGTTAACAGGGAACTGCGGATCGAGCGCCGTCCCGTCGATCTCAGATCCGGCACTGGATTTTGCATCCTACACTGCCTCGCTGGAAGTGCTGCCGCTTTCCATCAACTATGCTTCCCTGGTGGGGCATGGATCACTGCGGGCATTTGCCGTGGGCGAAGACGATCGGCCGGCCACAGAAGCGGAGTTGGGTAGAATGAAGGAACTGCTCGAGTCTTTCATCAACCAGGGCGCCTTTGGCCTCTCTAGCGGCTTGGAATATACGCCGGGCAGCTTCGCCGGCGCTGACGAGCTGGCCGAGCTGAATCGGGTCACGTCCCAATACAACGCTTTATACGCCACTCACATGAGAAATGAAGGCAACCGCCTGATCGAAGCGATCCAGGAGGCCGTCGACGTGGCCCAGCGATCCGCTGTGCGGCTTCAGATTTCGCACCTCAAGACGGAAGGCCGCAGTAATTGGTCCAAGATTGACGAAGCGATCGCCACTGTGGAAGCCGCTCGCAACAAGAAAGTGGATGTCCACTTCGACCGTTATCCCTACATCGCTTTTTCCACCGGGCTTTCTACCATCTATCCACTATGGCTGCGAGAAGGAGGAGGCGAAGCGTTCCTTTCCCGGTTGAAGGACGATGCGGCGATGGAGAAAGCGAGGCCCGATGTAGAAGCCAAGGTGCGCTCCGCAAATTCATGGGATAGCTATTTCGTGGCTTCCGTTCAGAGCGAAAATAACAAGTCGATTCAGGGTAAGTCGCTGCAGCAGATCGCGGACGCAAGAAAGACCTCGCCTTTTGACGCCGCCCGGGCCTTGATGATCGACGAAGGAACAAACGTCTCCATCGTGGCCTTCGCTATGAGCGAGGAGAATCTGGCGCGCTTCCTGCGGCACCCTCTGGCCATGATCGGGTCAGATGGGAATGCTTTGGCGGCGACCGGTCCGCTGGCACAAGGGCGGCCGCACCCTCGCTCGTTTGGGACTTTCCCTCGAGTACTGGGATTGTATGCAAGAGACAAGAAAACATTTCGCTTGGAGGATGCCGTGAGAAAGATGACCAGCCTGCCGGCCGCAAAAATGAAACTGCCGCTGCGGGGCGAGATTCGTGTCGGTTACTATGCCGACCTGGTCGCATTCAATCCAGAGACGGTTGCCGATACCGCGACCTTCGAAAATCCGTACAGCTATCCGGCCGGCATCGATTATGTCTTTGTAAACGGAATTTGCGCGCTGCGTAAGGGTGAGATTAACCCGACGAAATCTGGCAGGGTCCTGCGGTACAGCAATAAGTCGCAAGTCGCAGGTCGAAGGTCGCAGGTCGATTTGTAGGGGCGGTTCGTGAACCGCCCGTGGAAATTCTACGCCCCATGCCGCGCGCGATATGTCGCGGCCCCAGTCCGCCGCCAGCGGGCGTCAGGGTGTGGCTCAGGGCGAAGCGCAGCGAAGCCCTGGGATAGCGAGATACTACTAAAATTACCAGCCCGCCCTGTCTTTGGGGCGGGCGGCAGATGCTTGGAAGTTTGCGAAAATCCTTCTGCCGCCCGCGCCACTTAGCGGGCCGGGCTTTCAACTAAGTAAAGGATCTCCCATTCCCAGGGCTCCGCTGCGCTTCGCCCTGGGCCACACTCTTGACCGACCCGCCTGCGGCGGGCTAGCGGCCTGGAGACGGCCCTCAGGCCGTCTCTCCGCTCCCAAAATGTAGAAATTCCAGAGGCCGCTGAAAGCGTCCTACAGGGCTACGCGCTGCGCTGAAATTATTGGCGCCGCTGCGATCTCTTTTGATTGATCACGAAGCTGTCGAAGAGAGGACGGACGTTCCCCTCCGATAATCGCAGAGTCCTGGCCTGAAGCGGCGCAAACCCAAGCGCTCTGCTGAATTCTTCCACTTCCGGGCGTAGTTCATTGTGCACCAGGTAACCGCCCTCGGCGAGCATGGAGTGGATATTGCTCAGGGCCAGCAGCAACTGCTGGTTGTCGAAATACACGAAGACGTTGCTGACAACGACGAGATCATAGGGCGCAGGTGGAACGTAGCGCTCGGTAACGATGTTCAGTTTGTCGGCGGTGATCCACTGAGCCGCATCTTGGGAAAGCAGTAAAGACTTGCCTCCTCTGACCGCTCTTTCCGTCCCGATCTGGCGGCCCAGATTACGAAAGTACTCGACAAACTCGGGATCATCCCAGCGGCGCAAGAGCGTTAACCTTCGCTCGTGGCGCTTCGGGAATTCACGGAAGAAGTCGAGGACGCGATCATTGATGTCCACACACTGGATTCTCAGCCGGTCGCGGCTGGCCAGACCCGAGGCCAACAGGGCATCGGCAACCGCCCAAGGCTGATAACTCTGCGGCGGGTAAGAATCGATCAAATCGGTCCGCGGCGCGAAGTCCACCCCCGGCCCGACGATCAAGACGCGGTTCATCCGCACTGGAGGATCGATCTTCCTTATAACGGAAAGGGCCACCCACACTGCGTAGCTCGATTCGATTCGCGTGTCACTGCTATGGCCGCGCTCCTGATAAAGCGAGCTTTCTTGCTTGCCGCCGAACTCTTTCCGGTAGAGGAACCGCATGGCGCGGACGTACTCGTTGCAGAGATGGTCGAGCGTGCGCTCCTGCGCGGTCAGAGACTTTCGGAACCAGTCGACGCGTTCGTCCCCGTCGGCTTGTTCCAGTGCCCGGCGGAAGTCCTGCATCCTTTCTTTGACCGCGGTTGGAACCTTTGCGGCAGGCGCAGAGACGCCTGCGCCCGCAAGATAACGGGTGCGCTCATCCTGGCTGAGACTTTGCACGAACTGAAGGGCGCTGAGAGCGGGCTCGATTCTCGGCCTTCGAGTGAACTGAGAGGACTGCAACACGAAATAGATCAGATGGTCGTATTCTCCCTCGCGCAGCCTGGCAGCCGTTTCCTTTTCGATCGAGTAGAGAAACGCGTGGAACTCTTCGCCGGTGATCCCCCGTTCGGCCAAGAGCCTCCGTGCTTCCGGTTGCAGATCACTGTAGGCAATGAACCGCTTCCCTTGCGTTGCCGCGAGCATGCAGCCGACAACGAGTATTGTCCATGTGAACCGAGTCAGCATCCCAGAATGGTATAACGAGTCCGGTGGGAGTGTAACGTCTGTCCGTTGAACGGGCTGCGCAAAGCGAACTTGGGCCGCTTTCAGCGGCCTCTAGAGTTTCTACATTTTCTCATGCTGCAGGGCGCTGCAAACCAGCGCGTCCGCGAAGCGGCGCTACTGGAGAGACGCCCCGTGGGGCGTCTCCTGCACGATGAAAGATTGTGCGGGAGACGGCCCACCGGCCGTCTCTCCAAAATGTCCAAACTCCAGCGTCCGCGAAGCGGACCAATAACAGTAGCCGGGGGTGCCGAAGCGCGAAGCGCCAGGCACCCTCGGTCAACCATCCCCCATATCTGCCGGACCGCGCAAGCGGTCCCATCAGGTTGGGCAGTCATGGATGTCTCAGTCCCAAAGATAACGCTCGTCATACTGCACCCGGTGTTTACTGAGTAGCTGCAGCAGCTCCTGCTGAAAGGACATTCTCCTGTGATGTTGCTTCTGGCCAGCAATATAGCGGCGCACCCGCTCTAGATGGGACTCACTGACCGAGAAAGCTGCATAGCCGTCCTGCCACTGGAAATCGCGCCACTCCCTTCCCTTCGTTTTGATCCATTTTGACGAACTTTTCTTCACTTCGCATAGCAACTGGCTGACGGCGATGTTTTTGTCTTGCGAGGTGAGGAAATGCAGGTGATCTTCAGTCCCATTGACTTCAATGCAGGGGGAATGCAGGTTTGAGAGAGTTCCTCGGGATATAACGATACAATTCCGATTCAATTTCTGTGCGGATCCAAGGTCGGCGATCCTTTGTGGAGAACACTATATGGGTAAGCAGTCGGGTTAAGGTTTGTGCCATTGAGCAAGTCTCCTTGTCAACTACACAACCGGGCTGCCGGGGAATTTGCGAAGGAAAAATGAAAAGATAAAGGAAAAAATGGGACCGCTTGCGCGGTCCGATTCCGTGCGGGGAATCGCTGACCGGGGGTGCCTGGCGCTCCGCGCCTGGGCACCCCCGGCTACTCTTCCGGCTACTCTTATTGGTCCGCTTCGCGGACAGGGGCCACTTTCAGACCTGACGACTTGGCGGCCTGGTGCACTGCCGACCCTGCGCGCCGATCACTTGCAGATCAGCTGACCTGTAGGCCTGCTCAATTATAGACTTGATGACCTGCAGGCCTGTAAACCTGCCGCCGAGTCAGCATTCGGAATTCGACATTCGAAATCCTAACTTCCTTCAATTACCTCGCTGCTCAGCGCCGCTATCCCCTCTTCCACCAGCGCCGCCTCGTCCAGGCCTTGTCCGGCCCTTTCTATAAATTCGGGCGTCGCCTTTGTCTCCGGATGGCGCGGGACAAAGAGCGAGCAACAATCCTGATCGGGAAGAATGGAAATAGGATAGGTTTCTATCTTTTGCGCCAATTCTACAATTTCTTCCTTGTCATTTCCGATCAACGGCCGCAATACCGGAAGCCGAATTCCGCCGCTGACGACGCGAATATTCTCCAGAGTCTGGGACGCTACTTGACCCAGACTGTCTCCCGTTACCAGGGCATGCGCCTTTTCGCGACCGGCAATTCTCTCCGCAATCGCCATCATCACCCGCCGGTAAAACAGCACCCGCGCCTCGGGGGGAGTATAGGCCATTATTTTTTTTTGAATTTCGGCAAAGGCAACCCAGTAAACGCGGGACTTCTGCTGATAGTGGTTCAATACTCGTATAATCTGCACCACTTTTTCCTGAGACTGTCGCGTGGTGAAGGGAAAACTGTGAAAATGCGCAAAAACCAGCCGGCACCCTCGTTTCATTATTCGGTAACAAGCCACCGGCGAATCAATCCCTCCCGATAGCATGGCGACCGCTTTTCCACCGGTGGAAGTGGGCATCCCGTGCGGCCCTTCGATGCGGTCCGTGTAGACATACGCCCTCCCCTGGACCAGCTCCACAAAGAATGTCAAATCGGGATGCTCCAAGTTTACTTTCTTGCCGGTGCGACGCACTACGAATGCTCCCAGCGCTTCGTTGAGCTGTTGCGAAGTGATGGGGATATTTTTTTCAGATCGGCGCGCACGAATGCGGAAGGACTGGAAATCCCGAGAAAACGCCCTTTCAAGCAATGGCTCGATTTCGTGCAGATTCTGTCCGCACTGGCGCGCCTCGGCGAAATAGACCACTCCAAAAACCCTCTCCAGCTTCTGCTTAACGCAGTTCAACGGTATGTCCTCGGCGATCGGCACGGCCAGACGCCCCGAAAGCCGCTCACACCTGACTCGGAAATCACTGAGGGCCTGCTCGATGTTCTTCTGCAGCTTCTGCTCGAAAAATATGCGGTTTTTCCCTTTCAGTCCGATCTCGTGGTAATGGACGATCAAAACGCGCGGGATGTTCAAGGGACAATCACTCTGGGGCTTTCCTTCTGGTCGGGATGCGAGCGCGTCACAAAGTCCAGATAGCTGCTCCCGGATCGGATGTGGAAGGACACATCTTCCTTCAAGACGCGAATAATGGCTGCGGCGTCCGAGCTAGTCAGATGCGACACGGTAATGTTGGCCCGGTTGCGACGCGCTTCCAGAATCTTCTCGATTTCCTTGGCTGCTGTTTCGGCTGCCAGGGAGGAAGCAGCAGGCCTGTAGATAATCCCTTTCGATTCGGTCTGGAGGCTCTTTTCAATCACCCCCAGCGCTTCCAGGAGGTTTTGATCGCTTCCCAGAGAGCGGCGGTTTTGCGCGAAATAACTCTCTATCGCCCGGAAGATGTCGCCGAAGTCGCGCGAAAGACGCACTACCTCCCGCTTCTGAAATTCATCCCAATTCCGGAACAGACGAGCGTACTTCTGCTGCACCTGATAGCGCTGGCCTTCGGAAAGATAAACGCAATCCGCGGGGCAGTCGATCTCGACGATGCGCTTTTCTCCGCAGCACTGTGGGCAGATCAGGGCGTTTTTGGCCGGACAAAGCCGCTTGCCCTTTCTCTTGCGGCAAATAACACACAGCATGCGGCGATTATATACGGATTTTCGATTGCGGATTGCGGATTGCGGATTGCGGATTGCCGATTGCGGATTGTGGATTTTCGGATTGCGGATTTCGAATTGCGGATTGGCGTCGTTGGTGTCCGCTGGTGTCCGCGGTGGGGAAAAAGCTTTGACCACAAAGGACACAGTGGACACAACGGAATCGTCAATCCGCAATCGGAAATCCGCAATTGGAACTTCCCGTATAATGTCATAAGCGAAATATCGTGAGTTGTCCGCTAGGAGGAAGTTAACAATGCTCAAAGAAGGCGACAAGGCTCCAGACTTTACACTCCAGGACGATACCGGCAAGAAAGTTTCCCTGAAGAGTCTTAGGGGGAAAAGGGTGATTCTTTACTTTTATCCCAAAGATGACACTCCGGGCTGCACCCGGGAAGCGTGTGGTTTCCGGGATCAATTTGCCGACTTCGGCACAGTCAATGCTGCTGTCTACGGCGTTAGTAAGGACTCGCTGGACTCACATAAGAAGTTCAAGAGCAGGTACTCTCTGCCCTTCCCGCTGTTGAGTGACCCCGATCTGGTCGTAGCCAAAGAATACGGCGCTTGGGGAGAAAAAAACATGTACGGAAAAAAGATAATGGGCATCATTCGCAGCACTTTCATTATTGACGCAAAGGGAAGAATCGAAAAGATCTACCGAAATGTAAAGGTAGACGGACATATCGATGCTGTCCTGGCGCATCTGACAGCGTGACGCGCCGCAGCTGAACCGAGCCGCGCGCGTCAGCAAGCGGACTCTCCAGTATAAGTCAGCGCCCCCTCTGCCGCTCCCGAAGTTATCCGCGTTGATCCGCGTGATCCGCGGCTTGCTTTTCGGATTTATGAATAATCCAGGCTAGAAACTGGCAGCATAGAAAGGAGAAGCGTCCCCATGGCGGAATTTCGGATGGAGAAGGATTCAATGGGCGAAATGAGAGTTCCCGCTGACGCATATTACGGAGCGCAGACAGCGCGCGCCGTCGAAAACTTCCCCATCAGCGGCCTGACCTTCCCGCGGCAATTCATTTACGCGTTGGGACTGATCAAGCGAGCCTGCGCGCGCGCCAATATGGATCTGGGCGATCTGGATTCGCGCATCGGCGCCGCGATCAACCAGGCAGCGACCGAAGTAATAGAAGGCCGTTGGGACGCTGAGTTCCCGATCGATATATTCCAGACGGGAAGCGGTACCTCGACTAACATGAATGCAAACGAGGTGATCGCCAACCGGGCGGCTGAAATTCTGGGGGTTGCCCGCGGTTCCAAAACGGTGCACCCGAACGATCACGTCAACATGTCCCAGTCCTCCAACGATGTGATCCCCACAGCAATTCATATTGCAACCGGAACCGCTATTCACGGTGATCTGATCCCGGCGCTCCGGCACCTGCAGGAGAAGTTGGCTGAAAAAGCCCGCCAGTTCGACCCCATTTTGAAATCGGGCCGAACTCATCTGATGGATGCCACTCCGGTGCGGTTGGGACAGGAGTTTGGCGGCTATGCCGAACAGCTGGCAAAGGCCGTCGAACGAGCGGCGAGCGCTCGCGATACGCTGCTGGAACTTGCGCTCGGCGGAACGGCGGTCGGCACCGGCATCAATCGGCGCCCCGCGTTCCCTCAGAAAGCAATCCATTACCTCGCCGCCGACACAGGCCTTCCTTTTCGTGAAGCGCGAGATCATTTCGAGGCTCAGGGAGCCCGCGATGCCTGCGTCGAAGCATCCGGCGAGCTTAAGGCGATTGCCTGCGGCCTGATGAAGATCGCCAATGACATTCGTTGGATGGGCTCAGGACCGCGGACCGGTCTAGCGGAGATAAATTTGCCGGCGACGCAACCGGGGAGCTCGATCATGCCTGGCAAGGTAAACCCGGTCATGTGTGAGGCGGTTACGATGGTCGTCGCTCAGGTGATAGGCAACGACACGACGATCGCAGTTTGCGGGATGACAGGCAACTTTGAACTGAATGTAATGATGCCGGTGATGGCTTACGACCTGCTGCAGTCAATTCAGTTGCTCTCATCGGTGAGCCGAGTCTTTGCCGACCGTTGCATCGCGGGCACCTCCGCCAATGTCGAAAGATGCCAGGAAACCGTTGAGCGCAACCTGGCGATATGTACCGCTCTCGCTCCCAGGATCGGATATGACAAAGCGGCTGAGATATCCAAACACGCCTATGCAACCGGCAAGTCAGTCCGGGAAGTGGCACGCCAGTGGAAGGTTTTGTCGGACGAAGAGATCGACCAGCTTCTAGACTTCCGAAAAATGACCGAGCCGGGCGATTTAGGCCAGGGCGGGGGGTGATAGATGCCTGCGGTGGGGCCGGGCAGACGGCGCGAGGCAGACGGCAGGAGGCAGGAATCGAGGTTGTGGAGTTGAAAAACGTTCGCGTTGAACTCTTTTGGGTATAACGCGCCCGCTTCGCGGGCTGCTCTTCCGGACCCTCTGCGCATTCCAGTCTGTTGTTTGAGAAATCTCTCCTTGACAGGGCCGCCAGTAAAGGTGAATATAGGGTGAAAATACACAAGAGCCATGCCCTACCCTATCTCACCCCTCTGTGGCGACAAGCTGGCGCAGCGGCCGCAGGCCGAATATTTCGAGATCGCCTGCAAGACCATACTTAACCGGTGTTCCAACCGTGGCATGCCCTTCGTTTGGACGGTCAACCCTTATCGCGGGTGCGAGTTTGCCTGCACTTATTGCTATGCCCGATACACGCACGAATTTCTTGGCTTCGAAAAATGGGAGGAATTTGAAAAGAAGATATTCGTGAAGGTCAAGGGGGTCGAGGCTCTTCTCGGCCAACTCAAACCAGGAAGGTTTACCGGCCAGGGAATAGCAGTCGGAACAGCCACCGACCCTTACCAGCCCGCCGAGGCGCGCTACAAGCTCACGCGACGTCTCTTAGAACTGTTTTCCCAATTCCGAGGACTGGATCTGTCAATTACCACGAAGTCCACGCTGATTGGCCGCGACTTGGATTTACTGGAGACGTTGGCACAGAGGTCCCGAGTGTCGGTGCGTATTACCATCACGACTTTGAAATCGGAACTGGCGCGAATCCTGGAGCCGCACGCGCCCGATCCATCTGCCCGCCTTCGCACGCTGGCGCGGCTGAGAGAAGCCGGCATTCGCGCCGGCGTGAACGCCATGCCGATTCTTCCTGGCATTACAGATTCGTTCGCAGAAATGGATTCCCTGTTTGCGGGGGCCAAAGCGGCCGGAGCGCAATTTATAGGGACAAGCGTCCTGTTCCTGACCTGTGCGCCGACGCGAGTCCGCTATCTCGGGTTCCTGAAAGAGCATTTCCCTCACCTGGTCAAGGGGCATGAGAATTACACCCGCGCGTCCCCTCACTACACAGCTCAGATCCATTCACTGTGCGAACGGCTCCGGACAAAACACCAACTCTCGGCACGGGAAGAGAGTGACCCTCTTCCTGAACCCGAGCAGTTGGATTTGTTCGGTTGCACTTGAGGAACCAAGAGTCCACAGGCCTAGCCGGATTCTTGCGCCCTTTCAGGGCGGATCGTGCTGGATGGACGGACTAACCGGCGGCGGCGCCCGTCCCGCGGGCGGAACGGGCTTTGCCGCCGGCGATGCTCTGTAAACCCTTCGGGTTTTACCGCCGGCTTCTTAAATTCTTGGTTGGGGGTCACCGCTTCCTGCACCAAGCCATGATCGGCTCAATTTTGTTGTGGCTATACCACTGCACGCTCGTGGACGCGGTCGTGATCGGGCTTTATTGGGTTGCGCGAATGCCCAGGTCACGCGCGGCGGAAATCTGTTAAACTCCAGCGCTCAATGAAGCTGAGATTTATTGTCGCGCCTCTGCTCCTCATATTTCCCCTTAACTCGACTTTCGACCTGCGAACTGCGACCTGCGACCTGCGACTTTCCACCTGCGAACTGCGAACTGCGACCTACGACCCTGTGACCAGCCCCGCAGGCGGCACCCGCAAAAAAAGAAAGCTCAAAAAGCATCCCAAGCCGGCGACGAAAGGCGAGCACGTCAACGATTCAGATATCTTTGCCAGAATCCTGCAGCGCGAAGACTCCCGCTGGATGGGAGCGGACAATTTCCTGGCGGAACAGACACAGTCGTCCAATACCGCAGTGAAGATGCGCGCTCTTCTGGCGCTAGGCCGCATTGGCGACCCTCGCGCGCTCCCCTTGCTGTTTGAGCGACTCAGCGACTTGAATCCTCTAGTTCGAGCACGCGCGCTGTTTGCCGCGGGTCAAATCGTAGACATTTCCAACCGGCAGCACGAAGGTTTCGAGCTGCGGAAGGAGTGGCTCAGCCCGATTGTGTCGTCGCTCTCTGACCCGGACCCGCTGGTTCGCCTCCGTGCCATCGAAGCTTTGGGAAAATCCGCGGACAAGGCTTACACCGGCCGGTTGGCAACGGCCATCCTGGAGAATTCAGAGAACGGGGACATTGCGGGGCAGGGGCTCATGGCACTGGTAAGGATCGGGGATCCCGCCAGCCTGGACACGGTTCTGGCGTTGAGAAATCACAATTCAGCCGAAGTCCGCTGGCGCCTGGCCAGCGCCGTTTACCGATTACGCAATGCGGCCGCTGCCGAAAAACTCGCGCCGCTGCTTGAAGATAACAACTCGCAGGTACGCGCCCAGAGCGCTCGAGCGTACGGCCTGATCGGCGAAAGGGCGGTCCCCGCCCTGGTTCCACTGCTGAGAGATTCCAATCTGGCTGTACGCATCGAGGCTGCCCGCGGCCTGGCACTTACTCGTTCACCGCTGGCCGCCCAGTCGCTGGCCGATTTCATCGCGCAGCGGCTTCCCTCCCTTCCAGGTCAAGATGAACAAGCAATCGCTGCGGCAGCAGAGTCCTGGGGAAATATGAAATCCAACGCAGGAGTGGAAGTCCTTTTGAGGCTCGCTCGCGACCGAAGGCCTGCTTCCGCCCAAGCCATCGTAGCGCTGGCGAAACTGCGCAAGGGAGATGAGACTTTTCCCGCCGAGATTGAAATTGTTGGAGACCCATTCTGGCTGCAGCGATTCAAAGTGCAGGCGCTGGGAGAAAACGGCTCGCAGGCGGCGATGCAGAAGCTGCTCTCCATCGTTGCTTACGCGGCTGCCAGCTCCGAGAGAAAACTGCTACTGCCATGGAGCCTGGATGCCATCATTCAAACCGAACGGCAGATCCAGCCCGAGGCGTTCTGGCGCTTCCTTCCCGATCCTGATCCCATTCTGCGCGCCCACGCCATAGAGGCGCTGGCGACGCTCAACCGCCGCTCACCCGGGAACAACTGGTCGGGAGAAGCGGCTCAACGTGTGATGCGGAGCTATTTCAAGTACCAGGCCGAACAAACCACAGACGCCCGGCTGGCGACAACTGATTTCCTGGCGACGCTGGATGCCGCTACGGCAGTGCCTTTGCTGGAAAGCGTTTGCCGGGACATGGACCGGAATGTGAGGCTGAAGGCGCGCAACCTCCTCGGTTCCAGATTCCACAGATCTGCACCCGCGATTGCAGGTCTGGTGAACACGGGCAGAAATTACAATTTTTATGTAGCCGCGCTTGACACCATAAAGCGCTACTCGGGCGCCCGCTTTTCTACGGATCGCGGAGAGTGGACAATCAAGTTTTTCGAATCAGACGCTCCTCTGACGGTATTCAACTTCATCCATCTCGCGCGCCAGGGCTATTTGAACAATCTGACATTTCCTCGCGTGGTGCCTGATTTTGTCATCCAAGGCGGAGATCCGCGAAACGACACCGATGGCGGTCCGGGCTATGCCATCCGCTGCGAGATCAACGAGCATAGCTTTGTGAGGGGCGCGGTGGGAATGGCTCTTTCGGGCAAGGACACAGGCGGAAGCCAGTACTTCATCTGTCATTCCCCTCAGCCGCATCTGGATGGCGAGTATACGGCCTTCGCCCAAGTGGAAGAGGGAGTCTCAGTACTGGATCGGGTTCTGCTCGGCGACCGGGTTCGGAGCATCACGCTGCTGCCACAGTCCGGCCGTCAGGGAGGAACAGAGGAAAACCCAGGCGGAAGCGCCGCTGCGGCCGCGTCCAAGATCTCCCCAAAGGCGAAGCCGAAGAGATCCTCGGGCCGGAGTCGCCGATGAGAATTCTGGTAGTCGGGGGCGGGGCCCGGGAGCACGCTCTTGCCTGGAAGATTTCACAGTCGTCAAGCGTGACCAAGATTTTTGTTATTCCGGGAAATGCGGGTACGGGCGAAGAATTTGAAAACGTTCCCATCCCTGCGACGGATATCCCCTCGCTGGCCGATTTCGCCGAGGCCCAGGCAGTCGATCTTACCGTAGTGGGACCTGAGGCCCCCCTGGTAGCTGGTATCCACGAAGAGTTTTCCCGGCGCGAGCTGCCCCTCGTCGGGCCGTCCAAAGCGGCCGCGCAACTGGAGGGAAGCAAAGTATTCGCCAAGGATTTCATGGCACGACACTCGATCCCAACCGGTCGCTACCAGACGATTCATTCCTTTTCCCAAGGCGAAGCTGGTCTGGACGCGGGCTGGAGGTTTCCGGTTGTCGTCAAAGCCGACGGGTTAGCTGCTGGCAAAGGCGTATTCATTTGCGCCTCGCGACAGGATGCGCTCCAGGCGCTGGACTTGATTTTTAACCGGCGCCAGTTCGGTGAGGCCGGCAACAGAGTTGTGTTGGAAGAATATCTGGAAGGTCGCGAGACCTCTTACATGGTCTTCACTGACGGTAATTCGGTTGTTCCTATTGTCGCCAGCCAAGACTACAAAAGGGCGCTGGACCGGGACAGCGGCCCAAACACCGGCGGGATGGGTGCCGTTTCACTGCCCGGTCTGATCAGCGAAGCGATGGAGCGGCGAATCCTTGATGAAGTGATTTGTCCTACGCTTCGGGCCATGAAAGACGAAGGACATCCGTTTCAGGGAGTGCTCTATGCCGGCTTGATGATCACGCCGGAAGGGCCCAAGGTTCTGGAATTCAACGTGCGGCTCGGCGACCCGGAAACCGAAGTGGTGCTTTTTCGGCTGGAATCCGACATGGCGCGGCTGCTCGCTGCTCTGGCAAGTGGTTCGCTGGCCGCGGTTCAACCGCGATGGAGCTCACGCTGCGCTGCGTGCGTTGTGATCGCGTCACGGGGATATCCCGGAAGTTACTCGACGGGTGAAGTAATAACCGGTCTTGAAACGGGCGCGCAGATGAACAATATTAAGATTTTTCACGCCGGCACCGCGACCAGGGACGGAAAGGTGGTCACTGCCGGCGGACGCGTCTTGACTATTGCTTCGGCTGCCGACACTCTCGGTGAAGCGCTATCACAGGCTTACCGGGCAATCGGCGCGATCCGTTTCGACGGAATGTATTATCGATCCGACATCGGAGCGAAACTTATGGACCACGGGGAAACACTGGGTACACTGAGTATTTAATGATGAGCAAATACAAAATCGCGATATTCATGGGGAGTGCCAGCGATTCAGAAGTAATGAACGAGGCGGCCCGCTTTCTCAGCGAGATGGCAGTACCTTACTTCATAACTGTCACCTCTGCGCATCGTTCGCCGGCACGGACGCGAAAGCTCATTGCGGAAATGGAGGAAGCCGGCGTCCAGATATTCATTGTGGGAGCGGGCGGGGCAGCTCACTTGGGCGGCATGGTAGCGGCTGAAACCACGCGCCCGGTGGTCGGTGTTCCGCTGGCGACTTCGCCTCTTTCTGGATGGGATGCGTTGCTGGCGATCTCCCAGATGCCGGGCGGAGTCCCTGTGGCAACTATGGCTGTGGGCAAGGCCGGGGCCAGGAATGCCGCTGTGCTGGCTTGCCAGATTCTGGCACTGCAGGATGGAAGGCTTGCCGAGAAGCTGGCGCAGTGGAAGAAGCGGATGGAAGAAGACGTGGCAAAAAGTGCAGGGAACCTGACCAACCGCTGATGCTGCGATCGGTTTATTGCGAAGCGAAACGATACCTGGCGTTTGAAGAGCTGGAAGAGATTCCCTTTGTATTCCACCTGTTCACCATTAAACAATCGGGACCACCTATTCTCCCATCCAATCGTAAATTCGAGACCAACACATTACTAAACTGTCTGCATCGCTCCGGCAACGTGGTTGCACTCCACCAGCAGCACGGGAAGCTTATCCACTCGGTTGATCGGATTAACTTCGGGCAGTCATGGGAGGGCGACGGACTGATCACGGGCGTGCCCGGACTGCTGTTGACTGTGCAGACCGCCGACTGCCTGCCCATCCTGCTGGTAGACATAAAAAAGAAGCTTGTGGGAAACCTGCATGCCGGCTGGCGCGGCACTCTGGCCAACATCACCGGCACGGCCATCAAAATGGTCGTCGAGCAGGGCTCGGATGTAAACGATTTGCTGCTGGCCTTTGGCCCTTCGATCGGCAGTTGCTGTTATGAAGTGGGGCCCGAAGTGGAGGTGGCATTCCGGGAGAAGTTCACCGAAGCGGATTCGTTTTTCCTCGCGCGCCCACAACGGCAGCGCAAGACCCTCGATCTGCGGAAGGCCAATTATGCGCAGGCGACTCAACTTGGTTTGAAACCCAATCAGATTCTTTGGAATGCCTACTGCACACACTGTGATTCAGATATGTTTTTTTCTTATCGCCGGGAAGGCGCCCGCACCGGACGCATGTTTGCACTGGTAGGAATTCAATGATTCGCGCTGTTGGCATCGATGTCATCGAAATAAGGCGCGTGCAGCAGAGCCTGCAGCGCTTTGGCGACCGTTTCCGCGCTCGAGTGTTTACTGACCGCGAGTGCCGCTATTGCGACAGCCACAGCGAAGCCCACATCCACTTTGCCGCTAGATTCGCCGCCAAAGAGGCCGTCATGAAAGCTCTCGGGACCGGATGGGGCCGGGGTGTCGAATGGAAGCAGATCGAAGTACTGTCGCACGAAGGTCAGGCTCCGCGATTGAGCCTGACCGGCCGCGCAGGCGAGCTATGCCAGTCGGCCCGAATTCACCTTTCGCTCAGCCACTCGCGTTCTATTGCCGCGGCCGTCGTCGTATTGGAAGAGGTGTGATTTTTTCAGTTCCGGGTTTTGAGTCTCGGATCTCGGGTTTCGAGTTTCGAGTTCAAATTTCAAGTTTTCTACTTTCGGGATAAGGTTGGTTTTCTTCTCCGCACGCAATGATTCTCGCTGGAACGCGAAGCGGTCACGGTCCGCTTCGCGGACGCTGGACTTTGGACATTTCCAAAAGAGAGACGTGTTGGAGTCAGGCGGCGACATGCCGCAGCGCTATGTGTCGGCCCCAGCCCGCCGCCGGCGGGCGTCAGAGTCTGGCCCAGGGCAAAGCGCAGCGAAGCCCTGGGATAGCGAGATACTACTAAAATTACTAGCCCGCCCTGTTTTTGGGGCGGGCGGCAGATGCTTGCAAGTTTGCGAAAATCCTTCTGCCGCCCGCCCCGCTTAGCGGGCCGGGCTTTCAACTAATTAAAGGATCTCCCACTCCCAGGGCTACGCTGCGCTTCGCCCTGGGCCACACTCTTGACCGCCCGCCTGCGGCGGGCTTGGTCCGCTTCGCGGCCAGGAGATGGCCCTCAGGCCGTCCCTCCGTTCCCAAAATGTAGAAACTGCAGGGACCGCGAAGCGGTCACATGGAGTAGCCGGGGGCAGAGCGCGTTTTTTGCCCGCCGCCCCCGGTCGGCATCCCACCACTAATGTTCGCACCCTGAAGCGGTGCAACAGGAATGTCCGAGTTCGAAAACCGGGGGCGGCGCGCAAAAGACGCGCTCTGCCCCCGGCTATTCTATGTAAATCGGAACTCCGTAGAGCGCCTCTCCGCTTCGTTCCAGTCTTACCGAGACGAACTCGTTGGCTTGCGCGCATTCGACTGGGATTTTCAACTTTATGTAGTTGCCTGTCAGCCCGGTCCAGTAACCTCGCTCCCGCTCCCGCAAAACCAGAGCGCGCAAACTGGCGCCCAAGAAACGATCTTCGAACGCTCGAAGTTTTTCTCCGGAAATGCGTCTTAGGATTTCAACCCGGCGGCTTTTTTCCGACTCCTCAACTTGATTCGGCATTTCTGCGGCCACCGTGCCGCTCCGGCGCGAGAATGGGAAGACATGCAGGTAGCTAAACGGCATTTCCTTTATAAATTGCCGCGTCTCTTCAAACAGTTGTTCGGATTCTCCCGGAAACCCAACCATCACGTCGGCGCCGATTGACGCATGAGGGATCCGCCGGTTGATTTCACAGATAAGGCCGGCATACTGCGCCTTGTGGTAAGTGCGGTTCATGGCGCGCAGAAGAAGGTCAGAACTACTCTGCAGCGGAAGATGAAAATGCGGCGCCAGGCGGCTGTCCTCGACAGCCAGATCGATCAGCCGGGGCGAAAACCGCATCGGCTCAATTGAACTCAAGCGCAGTTGCTCCAATCCGGGCAGATCAAGTAATCTACGAATCAGTTCTTCCAGTTTCAGGCGGGGTTTCAACTTGTTGCCGTAGCTACCCAGGTGGATTCCGGTCAACACTATTTCTTTGTAACCGGCGCCCACTAAATCCCGCGCCTGGGCCAGCACTGACTCCGGCGGAACGCTGCGCCCCGCACCGCGGACAAAGGGAACAATGCAGTAGCTGCACCGAGAATCACAACCCTCCTGGATTTTGACAAACGGCCGCGTTTTTCCTTCCAAAGGAGTAGCCGGTTGGACTTCAATTTCGGTTTCTCGCGAAAGGTCGGAGACAAAGATCTTGGAGCTGCCAAAGTAGGAGGGGAGCGGAAGGGAATGCGGAATGCGGATTGCGGATTGTCCAATTGCGGATTGCGGAATCTCCGATTGCGGATTGGGGAATGCGGAATGCGGAATTTCCGATTGCGGATTGCGGATTGCGGATTGCGGAATCTCCGATTGCGGATTGCGGATTGCGGAATGCGGAATTTCCGATTGCGGATTGGGGATTGCGGATTGCGGATTAGGTGATGAGTCACCGATGACCGATGACTGATGACTGATGACTGATGACAGACCTGTTGACCTGCTGACCTGTTGACCTGCTGACGAAGGAGACGTCAACTGACCACGGACCACGGACAACTGACCCCTTACAAAATCACCGATCCGTTCTTTCTCCGAATTCCCCAATACAAGGTCCACTTCGTTCATTTCTGCAATCGCGCGGGGGTCGCGCTGCGCGTAGCAACCGGTCATGATCAACCGGGCCGCGGGGTTCTCGCGGCGAAGCTTGCGCGTCAACTGCCTCACCTGCTGGTCTCCCCGATGCGTCACCGTGCAGGAGTTAACGATGATCAACGAACACTCCTGTATATCTTCGCTTTGGCGCAAGCCACGGTCCTCTAGTCGCTTCTTGATGGCCGCGCTGTCGGCCTGGTTGACGCGACAGCCGAATGTGGCCAGGTAGAATTTCTGAGCCATAAATTGAAGATTATATCAGCCTTGACGGGCAGGAGGCAGAAGGCAGAAGGCAGGAAGCAGGAGGCAGACGGCAGAAGGCAGGAAGCAGGAGGCAGACGGCAGGAGGCAGGAGGCAGGAGGCAGACGGCAGGAGGCAGGAAGCAGGAGGCAGGAGGCAGGCGGCAGGAGGCAGGAGGCAGACGGCAGGAGGCAGACGGGCGATAGCGTCATACGTCATTTGTCATTAGTCACTCGTTATCCTCACTAGTGAAAGAAGTATGAGCGAATACGAGGTATTCAGGATAGGAATGACCAACAATGAAAATGTTCTCGTTCTTGGCGCCTGCCTCCTGCCGTCTGCCTCCTGTCTCCTGCCTTCCGCTTTTCTGCCTTCTTCCTTCCGCCTTCTGCCTTCCTGCTTTCTGCCTTCTGCTTTCTGCTTTCTGCTTTCTGCTTTCTGCCTCCTGCCGTCTGTCAATGAGAGTGTTAGAATAGCTAGGGATATAGTGAGTGAAAAGTGGGACTAACCTTCGTTCACATCCAGGTCAGCAATCCAGCCAATAAAGTCAAACCGATTGGAGTCAAGTGTCTGGTCGATTCAGGTGCTGTCTATACTCTGATACCCAGGCCGATTCTGGATCAATTGGGAATTCAGCCTCATTCTCGTCGAGAATTCATTCTTGCCAATGGAGAGGCAATGGAACGGGAACTGGGAACTGCTGCCTTTTTCTACGAGAATCGCCGAGGAGACTCATTAGTAATCTTCGGTGAGCCCGGAGACGAGCCGTTACTGGGCGCAACAACGCTTGAAAGTTTCGGATTGATCCTAGATCCTTTTCGCCGCGAACTGAGGCCCCTGCCCATGAAGCTGGCCGGTTTTCGAATCGCGATACGAGACGGGAGGTAGAGACAGGAGGCAGGAAGCAGGAGGCAGGAGGCAGACGGCAGGAAGCAGGAGGCAGACGTGCGATAGCGTCATACGTCATTTGTCATTAGTCATTCGTTATCCTCACTAGCGAAAGAAGTATGAGCGAATACGAGGTATTCAGGATAGGAATGACCAACAATGACAATGTTCTCGTTCTTGGCGCCTGCCTCCTGCCGTCTGCTTCCTGCTTCCTGCCGTCTGCCGCCTGCTTCCTGCCGTCTGCCGCCTGCTTCCTGCTTCCTGCTTCCTGCTTCCTGCTTCCTGCTTCCTGCTTCCTGCCTCCTGCCTCCTGCATTATGACGTTCCTCATTCCTCATTCGCCATTCGCAGTGCCTGCTCTTCCACCCGAACCCGCACCGCCATCATCCAGGTATTCAGCAGGCTAAAGGCAACCGCGGTGATCCACAAACCAAACATGGCCGGCAGAAAAAAAATCTCCAGCGCCACGCCCAGATAATTGGGATGAGGCATTAGTCGAAATATCCCACGGCTGACCGGGGCGGTGCTGGTCAGAACCCAGACGCGTGTATTCCAGAATTTTCCCAGCGCCCACATAGCGGAATAACGCAATACTTGCGCACTCAGCAGTGGAATCAGGCAAATCAGAAGCAACTGCCGAGGTCGCAGGCAATACTCCAAAACCAGGGAAGAAAGGAAACCGGCATGCAACAAAATCATCCAGCGATAGTGCTCGCGACCGTATTCGGTGCCGCCGTGCCGCTGCATCCACTGGCTGTGATCAATCGACAGCCAGATTTCAAAGGCACGCTGGCAGAGAATTATGCCCAAGATGATCCAGAAGAACATGCTCTAACGTAACGGGGGCGATAGTTGATTGGTTTCCCTAGAGACGCTCCGGCAGGCCCTGGGAGCGCACGCATCTTGCGTGCTGTTGCTTCGCTGCCGGCAGCACGCCGGAGGCGTGCGCTCGGGTTTGGACATTTTGGAGAGACGGCCGGTGGGCCGTCTCGCGCGCAATCTTTCATCGTGCAGGAGACGCCCCACGGGCGTCTCTCCAATGACGCCGCTTCGCGGCGCCAGCACGCCAGAGGCGTGCGAAGGCCGCTTCCAGCGGCCTTTCCCCGAAGGGTCTCAGCCCCGGTCTTTCGAGACCGGGGTGCAAAGCGCGAGCACCGCCATCACCCTCGAGGCCGTTTCAACGGCCTTTTTCGCCACGCCAGTCGGCGTTTACGCCGGCGAAACCGACCGCTTATTATTCGATGGCTAAAGCCGGTTGCTTGGAAGGCCGGTGAACCGGCCTTGAATAAATTTTCAATTGCGCGGATCCCCGGCCTGGACAGGCCGGGGGCTAAAACCCTTCGGGAAAGGCCGCCGAAGGCGGCCTTTAGCACGCCGGAGGCGTGCGCTCCCAGGCAGGGTCTAGAAATTTAGCTTCAGCGCGAGCTGGATTACGCGCGCCGACTCACCAGTCTGGATTATCGTCTGCGTCGTGGGCGGAGCCACCGTGGCGCAGCAGGTCTGGGCAAACACCGTTGAACGGAAACTTGGAGAACCGACGGATGCATCGCGAGGGTTGTCGAAGTTGGGATGATTGAGCGCGTTGAACATCTCGGTTCGGAAATTCAGCTTCACCCTTTCCGTGATGTCGAAGCGTTTTCCGATCCCCAAATCCAGATTCCAGTAACCGGGTGCTTGAAAAATATTTCGCCCGGCTCCGTTCTTTCCGGGGTCTGGAATCTTGAACCCGCTGGCATCCTTGAACAGCACGGGACCGGGGATGCCCGCCAGCTCCTGCAACTGCGGCTCCGGCTTGGCTCCTACCAGATCCGCGCGCGACTCATGAGAGAAATTCGAGGTTCTCACTCCGCTTCTCACCGCAAAGAACTCGCCCGACATTTTCGTGAAAATGCTGTTAAGACTCCAACCTCCCAGAACAGCATTCACGAAAGGATTCAAGTTACTGCCAAAACGAGCGCCCCTTCCAACGGGCAACTCCCAAACGCTGTTGATCGTAAGGGCATGGGTACGATTAAAATCGGAAAGGCCCCGCTCCTGGCGCCAGTTGCGGATATCCGTGGGAGTGCGCGAGTTGGTAGTAGAAAGCCCCCCTCCCGACGACGCGCCCACCGGGTCGACCGACTGATCGTCGATCGACTTCCCATACGTGTACGCCAAACCCATCAATAAGCCATGCTCGAAGCGTTTGTGCAGAGTAAACTGCCCGCTGTGATAGTAGGAGTCGCCTCCCGAGTCAAGGTAAGTGATGACGCCGAATTGCTGATTGGGACGAAGCTTGGCAACTAAGGTTGTCTGCTCGATGCGGCCGGCAAAATTTCCGGCGGCATTCAACGTGAGGTCGCTGATTGTCGTACTGGAATTGACAAAGGCGGCCGTTAGAACTCCCGAAGTCACAATGGGAACTGCTGCCCCACTTACTCCGGACGGACAGCCCGTGCCATCGGGTCTGCACCCTTTGCCCACATTCTGCTGCATGATTGCGAACGACGGGAGAATCCCATCCGCGTTGATCTGGTTGATGTCGTATGCCCGCAGCAGACGCAACCCGCGCCTTCCTACGTAGGCGACTTGGGCCACAAACCCAAACGGAAGCTCGCGTTGAACGCTCAAATTCCACTGGTGAACCGTGGGAAGCTTCAAGTCGGGATCGAACGAAGCGAATGACGGTGCGTTTGACAGAAGCTGCGCCGGAGGTGTCAAAAAGGACGACGGCTTCGTGGCGGGTGGTGGAAGTTCCTGAGGGAACCCTTGTGCAATCCGAATATCCGGAACAGGCTGGCAACCGGGAGTAGTCGCTCCAGCCACAGTCGCTGAACACGAGGTTACCAGTCCGGGAACTCGCCCAGCTACCGCGGTCACCTGAAAAGAGGACAAGGGATCAAACGCCAGCCCATATCCGGCGCGGATCACGGTCTTTGTGCTGTTGCCCGGACTCCATGCTACGCCCAAACGCGGCCCGAACGCGCTGTTAGTTCGGTCATACCACCGGTCCGCTTTCTTGAAAGTCACCAGGCCTTGCGATCCGTCAATGGGTTTGTCGGACACAAAAACTCGACCGGCGGCTTCCGACGGTGCGGTATTGATTTCCCAACGCACGCCGTAATTGAGTGTGAGCCCCTGCCGCAGCCTCCACTCATCCTGAAAGTAAAAATTGTACTGCTTCAGCCGGTGTCCTTCCGACCACATGGTCACGCTTTTGCCGGTCGTGAAGGGGAGGAAAAAGTCACCGTTTACGTCTCCCAGGAAGACCTGAGACAACCTGGCGGGAATCCCCATCAGATCATTGATGCTCCCCAGCAGGCGAGTGTTGTCGGTGCTGTTGATTCCGGCAGCAGAGCTTGTAGCCACGGCAGGCGTATTGAATCCAACCGGTGGTCGTATGCTTGAGCTGAATGAAAGCGACGGCGTGACGTTGATCCCTCCTGGCTGACCGCGAACGTCGTTATGCTCGTACAGCCGGATGTTGGCTCCCATACGAAACACGTGCGCGCCTTGGACAATGCTTAGGTTGTCCAAAAACTGGGGAGTGGTCGCTGCCCGGAATGTCCTGGGCGTGTTGATAAAAGGGCGATCTGCATTGTTGAATGTAAACGGCGGAATATTGGGAAATGCAGGGTTCGCCTCTCCCTGAGTGAACAGAAAAACGAAGCGCGCGAATCCGGTCGTGAACTCATTGACGACGCGCGAAGAAAACACGCTTCGATAACTGATCGATAGATTCTTGGTTCTTCGAAACACCTCGCCCAAAGGCGGGAAACCCGGGAACACCTGTGGCCTGCCATTTAAGGGATCACCGTCCAGGGTGTCCTGGTCGGCCTGTAGCCAGCGCACAAACATGCTGTGTTTCTCATTGAAAGTGTGATCGATTCGCGCCATGTAATGAGGGCCGGCATTGCGTGTCGGGGGATTCCACAGGTATGTAGCCGTGTTGAGCCCGTCTCCGAACGCATACGAATTCGGCTTCGGGTAGGAGTTAAAAAGTTTAGCAATTACCGGATCGATTCCGATCTTGGCCGGATCGCTGGCGAACATGTTGTAGCTCGCCACGCAGTTTGTGTCCGCCGCACTGGCGCAGGCTCGAACTCCCGCCACCAGAGCGCCGGTATTCCTGTCTACCAGCAGTGGAGTATTTCGAGTGATGGTCTGGCCGTTCAGCACAAAAGGGGTCTTGGGATCGGCGACGAAATAACGGTAAACGCCCGAGAGAGCCTGCGGCGTGTAAATGATCGGAACTCCAAAGGTCTGATCAATCGGCTGGTTGAATTTCACGTTTTGGCCCTGCCAGCTCCCAAAAAAGAACGTCCTATTCTTCTTAATTGGCCCGCCAACCTCAAATCCATATTGGTGCAGCCTGATCTCCGGCTTGGGAGTGCCCTGCGCGTTGGCGAAAAACTCGTTGGAGTTGAACGCCGTATTGCGGGCGAATTCGTAAACCGTCCCGTGGTATTCGTTAGTGCCGCCGCGCGTCGCTACCGACACAGAGGCGCCGCTGTTGCGCCCTTCTTCCGGAGTGGCATTGTTAGTGGTGACTTTGTACTCGCGTACGTTGTCCGGATTCAGCCGGTACAGGTTGCTCACCGGGTTGGGCACGGTATTTTCATTGGCCTCGATCCCGTCGATGGTGACGTTAAAAGCGCGATCGCGCGAACCGTTGACATGAACTCCCGAACCCGCGCCGCCGGCCGAGCGCTGAACCACTCCCGGCTCAAGCGTGATGAGCGTGAGCGGATTGCGTCCATTTAAGGGAAGATCCTGGATTGCCTTCTGCTCCACTACGTTGCCGATCACCGCGTTTGTCGTCTGCAGCTTTTCATAGCCACCTTCGACGTTGACTACCTGGGACATCTCTCCCACTTCCAAAACCAGGTTCACGGTGAGCGGCGTATTTACCTCGAGAACATTGTTGATCTTCTTGATCGTCTTGAAACCGGGCAGCTCTGCGGTGATGGAGTAGCTTCCGGCCGGCAAATCAGGAAAGGCAAAAAGGCCGGCGTCGGTTGTTACCTGCGTGTAGGTGATGCCGGTAGCTTCGTTCTTTGCCGTGACAGTAACGCCGGGAACTACCGCGCCCGAAGCATCGGTCACCGTTCCGTTGATTCTCGACGTTGCCGTTTGCGCCGAGCTAAAAGAAACTGCGGCCAGCAGCACAAGCAGAAACAAAGATAGTCTTCCCAGTGAGTGGTAACGCACACAATTTGCCATAAGGTCTCCCTTTTAAGAGTCTGATTGTCCCGGATCATTCACAAACATTCACCGAAGACGCGCAGACCAGCCTGGGCCGCAACCAAACCGTGGAGACGCGCTATCCGCGCGTCTCTACACCAACGCGCGTCTCTACACCAACAACCATAGTTCTCTGCCTCTGCGGTAAACATTGTCAATATTCCGGGCTACTCCTCAACAATCATTCCGAGCCGCGAAAAATACTGTAAGGGAGTTTACGTCTTCTTCCGGAAAAAATTCAATGCGGCATTTCAATCTTCGGCTGTCAAAGTTTTGGATCTGCTGATTCTTCCAAATTACTGGATCGCTTCACATCGCCAATTCAAGATTTTGGATGCTAGGCTCGGGAATTAACTCTTTCCCGGAAGATAACTTCTTGTGGGCAGGGCAGTTTGCTCACTTTAGGAATCTATGGACTGCGATTTGCATTGGAGAAGCGACTGACAAGCAGTAGCATTAGGTGAAAGGATTTTTCCACTTGGAGTGTGGCAATCTGGACGTACAACCCCACAGCATGTCGGTCCTCAGCGCGCTGCCTCTTTGATTGGCTGGTACTAATCACAACGTATGAAGTAGCGGACATAACTTTTTTTTCGATGAATCTCACCTCTAGATGGAGAAGCTATGACTAAGAGAGAATCTTTCAGTTTCAAATTCAGAGTCTCGCTGGCGGTTATTCTTGCCGTGATGTCGTTGTCAATGCCACTACGGGCCCAATTGACCCGCGGCGCAATTTCCGGCACGGTCCGAGACGCGTCAGGCGCCGTAATTCCGGGCGCGGAAGTAAAGATCACAAATCGTGACACGAACCTGACCAGAACCGTTGTCACAAATGATGAAGGTTTCTATCGGGCCGTAGCCCTGGAGCCAGGTCATTACTCGGTGACTGTGGAAATGTCGGGTTTCGGAAAAGTGGAAAACAACGACGTGGAGGTGAAGACAGCCCAGGAAACGACTTTCAACGTCGATCTGAAGGTCGCCGAAGTGGTTGCGACAATCAACGTAACGGCTCAAGCAGAGGGAATATCGCTCAATAAGACGAACCCAACCATCGGCACCGTGTTCACTGGACGCCAGGCTACCGAATTGCCTCTCTCGGCCGGTCGAAACATCAACAATCTTGCCTTGCTATCCCCGAATGTGTTCACCGCGCCTGGTTCTACTGGAATTTCAGCCAACGGCCAGCGCGCTCGGAACAATAATTTCACAATCGACGGCTCGGATAACAATGACATCAGCGTCACGCTTTCGACCACCCCTGTTTTCCCGGAAGCGGTAGGGGAGTTTCAGGTGCAGACCAACCCTTACAATGCCGAATTCGGTCGCAACTCCGGCGCCCAGATCAACGTGATCACCAAGTCTGGAACCAACAAGCTTCGTGGAGAGGCTTGGGAGTATTATGGCGGCAGCCGATTGAACGCACTGGACAATATTGAAAAGCAAAACGGTCTTACTCGACCAGCCCGTTTCAACCGTAACCAGTTTGGCTTTGACCTGGGCGGCCCGATACTGAAAGACAAGACTTTTGTATTCGGCTTAGTGCAGTGGGATCGAACTCGCCAAGGTGCCAGCCCGGGTCCCAATGTGCGGATTCCGACACCCACGGGATTTGCCGCTCTCAATACGGTGCCCTTAAGGCAAGGGCAGTCGCAAGGGAGCCGGCAGGCCTCACTTGGCGGCATATCGTTTCTGAACGATGTCTATAAGACAAACCCGGTGTTTCGCAATCTCCAGAATACGATGATCAACGGCGTGCCAATCCAAACCGGCCTGACGAACGTCGGCATCAGCTCACCAAGCAACAGCCGAAATACGCTCCTTCGCCTGGACCATTCACTGAGCGAAAACGACAACTTAACCGCGCGCTACATATTCAACCAGCCGATTAATTTGAATTTTGTGAGCAATACCGAGTTTGGCCCGATTTTTGCCGGCGATCAGCTCATCCGCGATCAGAACCTTGCGTTAAGTGAAACCCACGTTTTCAGTTCCAGGACCGTTAACGAATTTCGGTTCTCCTATGTCCGGCGCAACCTTCAATTTCCAGAGCACGATCCAAAGACGCCAGCAACGGCCGTTGGCGGATTCTTTGATATCGGTGGCCTGTCGAATTTTCCACAAGGGCGTGTTCAGAACAGCTTCCAATACTCAGATGTTCTTAGCCGTCAGTTCGGCCGGCACGCGGTCAAAGTTGGAGTTGATATCCGGCGGATTCAGTTATTTAATCTGGCGGCCTTCGATTCGAAGGGAACGTTCACTTTTCTCAACCTTCAAGACTTCGTTAACAATTTTGCGTTCAGTTTCGTGCAGGCACTCCAGACTGCGACTTTCGATGCGCGCCAGACGCAGCAGTTTTACTTTGCGCAAGATGATTTCCATGTAACCTCGAATCTCACCTTGAACCTCGGCGCGCGCTATGAAACCTCAGGGGTGCCATTCGGATTTTTTGGCGCCACTGACGCGGAGAGCCTGGCTGCCGGCGTGCCGGGCCCGGTAAAAAGAGACAAAAACAACTGGGCGCCACGAGTCGGTTTCGCCTACGCCCCGCAGGGCGGTTTTTGGGGCAAGGGAAAAACAGTCGTTCGCGGAGGCTATGGGATATCTTACGACATTCTGTTTTACAACATCCTGACGGTAAACGCGTCGAATTATCCGCGCGTGGTGGTAGGACGTCAGGATCAAGTTTTTGATTTATTCCCTAGCCTCACGCCTGTCACCGGCGCGCCGAAATTCGACCCGTTGGCAGTGTACGTGAACACGCCGTCGGACGCTCGGACCCCTTATACACATCTCTACAGCTTGTCCATTCAGCGCGAAATCTCGCGCAGCTACATCCTTGAGGTTGGCTACACCGGAAGCCATGCCCTTAACGGCATCAACCAACTTCAGGGGAACCCGGCTATCCTGACTCCCGAACAGGCAGCGACGGTTCGAAGCACTGGCAGTGTTACCTCGATCCCGAGCACACAGGCCCGGCGCGTCAACCCAAAGATCGGGTCTCGCGTTTTGATCGCCACCGTAGCCCAATCAACCTACAATGCCGGGTTCCTGGACCTGAAGAAGAGATTCTCGCACGGTCTGCAGTTTGGTGTTGCCTACACCTATAGCCACTTGTTGAGCAACAACGATGAATCCTTGGGCGTCGGCGCAATCACCAACAGCTCGCCCCAGATTCCGCAGGACTTTTTCAATTACGGCGCCGAAAAGAGCACCTCGGTCTTTGACCGGACCCACAGGTTCGTCACCAATTACATCTACGAGGTGCCCTGGTTCAAGTCGAACTGGGCGCAGTTGCCTGTGGTCAAGCAAGTATTCAGCGGGTGGGAAGTCTCCGGCGTGACCTCGCGACAGTCGGGCCAGCCGTTCACCATTCTTACCGGCGTTGACACAAACGGAAATGGCGCCGCGGGCGATCGTCCAAACTTCAACCCGAACGGGCAACTGACGCTCGACCCAGTCACGCACAACTATAGAACTTTTACTTCTGACAGGACGAACGGAGTCTTTACCGTCCCGGTGAACCCAACCACTGGTCTGCCCCTGGCAAACAGTCTGGGAAACGGCAATTTAGGGAGAAACACACTTCGCGCGCCCAAAACCGTGAATACGAATTTCAGCGTGCAAAAGCATTTCAACATCATTGAGGATCACAAGTTGATTTTCCGCGCGGATTTCTTTAACGCGTTCAATCAGGACGATTACCAACGCCCCGTCAATAACATGAACAGCCCTGATTATGGCAAGAATACCCAGAATTGGGGAAATCGAGCCATCACGCTCGGCCTGAAGTATAGTTTCTGACCTGAGCAATCCGGATTCTCGGCGCGCCCCCAGGTGCGCCCTGGAGTTTGGACATTTTGAAGTAGCCCGAACGGGAAACTGTTTGACGTTCGCCTGTTATAGAGACGCGTCTCTACAGTCGTCCAAACTCTAGGCGCGCCTCGCACCGGCCCAGTGCTAAAATATTCGCACGTCGGGTGGTGCGCGCTTCCGCTTCCCTTTGTTATTCCTCAGAAACCGGGACTTTTCCAAGTTTTTGGAGCGCTCCACATGGGGATCCAAAAACTTGAAGGCAGGCGGGAATTCCCTCCTCATCCCCCACCCGCAAGCCATTGTTTACCAAAGCGATTCGATTCTGCTTGCGATATGGAACAAGATTTGCATAAATAGTCGCCCATAGTAGTCAAGAATAGAGCAAGGAGGCAAATCTACAGCAAGATACTTTAAGTCAACCAAAAGTGAAAACACACTATCTTCTTTAGGAGGGGGATGGGTTTATGACGAAACTTTCACTGCGGTTCCAAATCGGGGCCATTATTTTTTTGGCCGTCTTTGCAGTCACGTTCGCGCAAATCTCCAGCACATCGAGAATCGAAGGCACGGTTCGAGACAACTCCGGTTCGATCGTCCCGGGAGCGGAAATTACCGTCACCAACACGCAGACCGGCGCCACTTACAAAGCTCTCACCAACGACGAGGGCGCGTTTAGTGTGCCCGCGCTTCCAGTAGGAATCTACAAAGTCGCGGCTTCAGTTCCGGGTTTCAAAACAGTGGCTGTTGAAAATGTGAAGCTGGAGGTGGGCATACCGGCCAACGTCAATATTATTTTGACGGTGGGAGAAATCTCCGAACAAGTGACCGTCATAGGCGGGTCGGAAATCATCCAAACCACCTCGACCAACATCGCCACAACCATCACCGGACGCCAAATCACCGATCTTCCCTTTACCTCACGCGACGCTCTGGACCTCATTTTGTTTCTACCCGGAGTCGTCACCAACGGGCGTCCACGCCAGAGCTCTGTGGAAGGTCTGCCCAAGGGAGCTATAAACATCACCACAGACGGCGTCAATGTCCAGGACAACGTACTGAAAGGAAGCGACGGATTCTTCACCTATATTCGTCCCAAGATAGACGCCATTGAACAAGTGACCATCTCCACGGCGACTCCAGGCGCGGAGTCCGCAGCCGGAGGCGCGATTCAAATCAAGTTCGTGACCCGCGGCGGCAGCAATAACTTTGATGGAAGCGTCTACTGGTACCGGCGCACTACCGGATTGAACGCCAACTACTTCTTTAACAACCAGAACAAAATCCCGCGAGCCACGAACAACTTGCTGCAGCTTGGATTCCGCGTTGGTGGTCCGATCCTGAAAAACAAACTCTTTTTCTTCGCAAACTACGAAGAGTTCCGGCTTCCGGAAGCGGCGACGCGTACCCGCACCATCCTATCTCCCTCCGCCGAGAAGGGCATCTTTTCGTACACTGGAGGCCCGGCGGGAGGCGTCGATCTACTGGCGCTGGCAGCAAAGAACGGATTTACGTCGACGCTGGATCCAATCACTTCCAAGATCATTTCCGACATCCGGGCTTCGACCAGCAAGGGGACCGTGCTTGAGGCCGCTGACCCGCTCCTCCAGAGTTTCACTTTCACCAACCAGGGCGGGCAGACACGCCGATTCCCAACGTTGCGCCTGGATTGGGAAGTGACGTCCAAGCACCACGTCGAGAACATTTACAACTATCAGGATTTTGGCAGCATAGTAGACTTCCTGAACGGCGCTGATCCGGCATATCCCGGAAGCCCGATCTTTGGCAGCCAAACCTCTCATCGCTTTTCCAACACCAGCGCGTGGCGATGGACGCTTACTCCCACTCTGGTCAATGAGGCAAGATTCGGATTGACAGGCGGAACACTCCTTTTCTTCCCAGAGGTCGGACCGGATAGCTACAAGTCTCCTTACTTTGGGGGAACAGCGCTCGCTTTTCCTTTAGGCCTGTCGACCCCCAACACCGTGACCTCTCCGCAGCGGCGTAACGCGCCCGTGTATCAATTCCTGGATGCCGTGCACTGGACGCGCGCGGCTCACAGCATGTCTTATGGTGTCAGCACGACCAAGGTCAAAACGTGGCTGGAGTTCCTTACCAGGGGCCAAATCCCGCTGACCAGTTTCGGGGTAGTAGACCCAGATCCGGCTGCGGCGATGTTCAATACCACAAATTTTCCGGGCGCAACTGCGGCGCAGTTGAATAATGCCCGCTCTTTGTACGCGCTGACGACTGGTTTGATCAGTCAGGTGACGCGCGCTGCAGCCGCGGTCAGTGATAAATACGACGTCAATGCGGCGACCGATTCGCACGATTACACGCGCGGGTTGGGGTTTTACGGACAGGACATCTGGAAAATGACGCCCAACCTGACGCTTAACTACGGATTGCGCTGGGAAATCCAGTTGCCATTTGTGCACGAAAACGGCGTCTATACCACCGGGCCTTTCTCCGACCTGTACGGCGTGAGTGGTCTGGGCAATCTTTTTAAGCCCGGTACGCTGACAGGCCGCGTTCCTCAGTTTGTTCAGGTGACTCCGGATTACCGTGCCTTCGAGCGCAACTATAAGAACTTCGCTCCCTCATTTGGATTTGCCTGGTCTCCCAAGGTCGAGAATTCCTGGCTAAGGGCGATGTTTGGAGAGTCGGGCAAGAGCGTCATTCGCGCAGCCTACTCGACTGCGTTCAACTCGGATGGCACAAACCTCATTAACAGCATCGTCGGCTCCAATCCAGGCGCCGGATCGCTGAACCTGACCCGCTCCGTGGCAAATGGTCTGCTTCCAGTGCAGAGCTACTTCAAAGCGGGACTTCCCCCGCCGCCCTTTACGACCCAACCCCGGGTATTCCCGGTGACGCCAAGTCTTTCCGACAGCGTGAACTATTTCTACCCGAAAATCCGGATGGGTTACGTGGAATCGTGGACCTTCGGAATCCAGCGCGAATTGAACCGCGACACGGCCGTTGAGGTGCGTTATGTAGGCAATCGTGGAGTCAAGTTGGGGCGCCAATACAACCTCAACGAAGTAAATATTTTCGAGAATGGCTTCTTGGATGAATTCAACAAAGCCCGGCAAAACCTGGCAATCAACATAGCCAACGGCAAAGGCAACAGTTTCGTAAACAACGGGTTCCCTGGGCAGTCTGCACTG
>DASXTB010000062.1:0-18620 GCA_036505615.1 Acidobacteriota bacterium | reverse complement strand
TCCAGCAACCAGATAGTTCCAGTGTCTGACATAAGTGCCACCAATGCCAGATTATTCACAAATTTTTGCGACCTACTACACCGGTCCAATTCCGTCCCGCAAGGACAGAGTGCTCCGAAGAAGTTGGCCTCAACCAGCCTTGGAGCGTGAGAAAAAATCAGTACCGCGACCCCGCCCAGCGGGAGAGCGCGGGCCGAATTGGTGAATGTTTTTCACGAAACAACCGTTCTAGTGATAGAATTTCATAGCAGGTGATAGAATTTCAATAATTTCAATAGAAGGTTAAAGAATTTCACATCTCCAGCCGGACGTGCGCCCCGCAGCAAGGGTGAAAGTAATTCATGAATACGGCAAATAGTGAAAAAAAATCACGGCGAGTGAATGATTTTCATGGACACCCCAGACCCTCCGGCCGTCCAGCGGGCTATGCTGCACTCGTTGAGAAATACCAACTGGCTGTGCCGCTGCCCAGCCGTTTGACAATGATCGCGCACCATCACGTCAAAGCCTCGACGGATGAGTGGCAGATCCTGACGCCGCGCCATCAGCCGGCTAACACCCTCGCAGGCCACCTCACCTTCGCGCTCAAGTGGGAAGGAGTTGAGCTGGGAATTCTTGCCGCGCTGTTCAAGACGGTCAGACCGGAGGAGATAGCGCACGTCGTCGCAGAAACGCCGACCGGCGCCTATGCACGACGCCTGTGGTTTTTGTACGAATGGCTCATCGGCCGTGAACTTCAAGTTCGAGACTTGGGGAAGGTCAGGGCAGTCCCTGTTGTTGATCCGGAGTTGCAATTTGCGCTTTCGGACGGACCAATTGTTTCGCGGCACAAGGTCGTCAACAACCTGCCCGGCACAGCACACTTTTGTCCGCTGGTTCGCCGAACTCGACGATTGGAGGAATACCGAGGGGCAGAGCTTGACCGGCGCGCCCGCGAGATTTCCGGCCGTACGCATCCTGACATCCTGGCGCGCGCGGCGGCGTTCTTGCTGCTTAGCGATAGCAAGTCTTCGTTTCAGATCGAAGGGGAGCAGCCGCCGGCGCAACGAATCGCGCGCTGGGGACAGGCAATCGCCGAAGCGGGACAGGTCCAACTCAGTGCCGGGGAATTGGAGCGCCTGCAGCGGATTGTGATCGGGGATGCCCGGTTTGTGCACTTGGGACTGCGAGAGCAAGGCGGTTTTGTGGGGGATTATGACCGCAGAACTGGCGAGCCCATTCCCGAACACATCAGCGCACGTCCCGAGGACTTGCCCAACTTGATTGAGGGCTTGGTCGCCTTTGATCGACTGGCGTTGGAGGGCAGTCTAGATCCGGTGATAGCGGCAGCCAGTCTCGCGTTCGGCTTTGTTTACATTCACCCGTTTGAAGACGGGAATGGCCGGGTGCATCGGTGGTTGATCCACCATGTCCTCGCAAGTGGTGGATTCAATCCCCCGGGTGTTGTGTTTCCGATCAGCGCGGTGATCCTGCGCCGGATCAACGTGTACCGTCGCGTACTGGAGTCGTATGCACGACCACTGCTGAATTTCATCGATTGGCGGCCGACGCCGGATGGCAACGTCGAGGTGCTCAACGAAACAGCGGATTATTACCGCTATTTTGACGCCACCCGGCATGCGGATTTCCTTTACGAGTGCGTCGCGGAAACTGTCAAGCGCGATCTGCCGGACGAGGTGAAGTATCTGGAGGCTTACGACAAGTTTGTCGAGCGGGTGCAGGGATTGGTTGATATGCCCAGTCGAAAGCTAGACTTGCTGTGGCGCTTTTTGCAGCAAAATCAGGGGAGGCTTTCGAAACGCAGGCGCGCCGGAGATTTTTCGCAATTGACAGATGAGGAAACCGCCCGGATTGAAAAGACCTTTGCGGAAACCTTGGGCGCACTGCGTGTCGCCGCATACCGAGAGCCGGAATCATAGCGAGCAGCCGCTGCGCAACCGTAGTCTTGGAATCGGCGCATTCTGCTTAGAGAGGCAAGGTAAACCAGAACGTGCTCCCCTTGCCGACTTCGCTATTCACACCGATCTTGCCGCCGTGGGCCTTGGCGGCCAATTTGCAAAAGGTCAATCCTAAGCCGGTCGAATACTTCCCTTTCTGTTGCGTTTCAACTTGGCCGAACTTCTCGAAGATTTTCTCTCGATACTCCGGCGGGATGCCGGGTCCGGTGTCTGCCACGGCAACCTTCGCTTTCGCATCGTCCTTTTTCACCGTAACCTGCACCTGGCCATCCGGCGGTGTAAATTTGACGGCATTTGCGATCAAATTTACGATCACGCGGCGAATGATTTCTGCGTCACAGCGAACCAAAAGCGGCTCCGGAGGCACTTCAACATGAACCTGGCGCGTCCGTACCAGCGTGCCCAGAGTGGCGATAGCTTCGGTTGCCAAAGTGCCGAGGTCGCTCGGGATCAAGTTCAGCGGCATCGCGCCGGCTTCCAGCCGGCTCACGTCCAAAAGCGAACTGACCATCTCTACAAGCGCTGAAGTTCCGCTGAGAGCCTCGTCAACATAACCTTTTTCCTCTCCTTCCAGTTTTTGGCCGGCTGTCATTTTGAGGAGCTGCAGATATCCATTGATCGCCATCAGGGGTGTTCTCATATCGTGGACAATCATGTGGGTCAGATTGTCCCGTAAAGCCTCCAACTCCTGCAGTCGATCATAATTTTCCTGCAACTCGTCAAACAGGGTCTTCGCGTAGATAGCATTACGAACCCGAAGGACCAAATCTTGGGCATCAATGGGCTTGTTGAGAAAATCATTGGCTCCGGCTTCAATCCCGGTGAGACGAACGTTGCGCTCATTGAGCGAGGTTACTAAAAGTATAGGGATGGGTGCGGTTTCTGGATTTCGCTTTAGCCGGCGACATACTTCAAAACCATCCAGTTTCGGCATCATCAAGTCCAGAAGAACGAGGTCAGGCTGAACTTCCGCGGTTTTTTGCAATGCTTGTTCGCCGTCTTCCGCTTCGCTTACCTCATACCCCTGCACTTCGAGCAGGTCTCGCAGAAGGAGGCGGTTCTGCTCCTCGTCATCTACAACGAGAATACGCTTTGATATCAAGTTCATGTGTCTCGACTCGACTTAACGAATTGAGCTACCTGCTGCGCAAATTTTCTGGTGTCAATTGGCTTGGTCAGGTAACCGTCACAGCCAGCCGACAGCGCTTTTTCCTCGTCGCCCTTCATCGCATGGGCGGTCAGCATGACTATGCGAATGTCCTTCATTGAGGGGTCTTGTTTTAGGACCTTGGTGGCAGACAAGCCATCCATGCCGGGCAAACTCTCATCCATCAGGATGACCGCAGGTCTCTCGGCTCTGGCCAATGCGATTCCCTTTTCCGCGTCTTCGGCTTGCAAAACGACGTAGCCTGCCGCCTCCAAAACGTACATCGCCAGTTGCATGTTGAGCGGATTGTCTTCTACGATCAGTATCTTTTCGCCTTCCATCTGCCATTTCTCCGCGTTTTGCATCCTATCCCCTATGTCTTACGGCGTGCCCTTACCAGCGTTTCAAGCTGCCCAAGCAAATCGTCCTTGCTCGATTTTGACGTGATTGCCTGTATGTGACTGTTCAATTGGCGGCGATCTTCTGAAGTGACTTCTTTGGCGGTGAAAATCACAATGGGAATGTCCCTGGTGCTGGGATGTTTTCGCAATTGCTGGACTACGTCGAAGCCGGTCACATCGGGCATCATCAGGTCAAGAATGATGGCGTCGGGAAGCTTCTCCATTGCAAGATCTATCCCTTGCCGGCCGCCATATGCTTGAAGTACCGTAAATCCCTGAGTGGTTAGCATGTCAGTCAGGAGGTCAATGACCTTGGGCTCATCATCAACAACCAGTACTGTCCTCATCTCTTTGCCGGCTGCGTCCATAGTCTTACGCAAGATCTCGATGAGTTGTTCCTTATTCACCGGTTTCACAAGGAATGCAGCGGCGCCCAAACTGAAGCCTAATTGCCCATCGTCGGTTATTGAAACGATCACTACCGGGACATCTTTTGTCTCCGGCAGGGATTTCAGTTCTGCCAGCGCCTCCCAGCCGTCCTTCTTCGGCAGGAGAATATCCAGGGTAATGGCGGAAGGTCTCAGTTTCCTCGCCATTTCAATCGCGTGTTCACCATCATACGCATAAGCGACGGCGTAGCCTGCCTGAGAAAGGTACTGGCTGAGCAATTCGCGTGCCTGGCGATCGTCCTCGACAACCAGAACCAACGGGCGGGAGTCGCCAACCTCCGGGGCTGCAATTTTACCGGTTACCAAAGGTTTATCTGAAACGGGCCCGGCTGTCTCCGCACCTTCTCGTTCCTGAGCTCTAGCGGGAATCACAAAGGAGAAGGTGCTGCCTTTTCCCTCACCTTCACTTTCCACCCAGATTCGCCCGCCGTGCAGCTCCACCAGCTTGCGGGTCAAAGCCAATCCCAACCCGGTACCTTTCTGCTGCCTGACATAAGCTGAGTCTACCTGCTCAAACTCGCCAAAGATCCGTTCCTGATCCTGTGCCGCAATTCCGATACCGCTGTCAATCACTGAAATCTGCACCACCGGGATCGGGTCTCGGGTGTCGGGTGTCGGGTGCTGGGTGACTTGCTGACCTGAGACCTGTTGACCTGCGACTTGGTGACCTGCGACTGGTTGAGCTGTCACTGGTTGATCTGCGACCTGTTGACCTGCGACCTGCGACCCTCCTACCAACGACGCGGTTACTTTGACCTTACCGCCCTCGGGTGTGAACTTAATTGCATTGCTGAGCAAGTTGTACATGATCTGCTTGAATTTTGGTTGGTCGGCAGTGATGAGAGGGAGTTCCGAGTCTTCCTGGACAGTCACCTCAATTCTCTTCTTGGCGGCCAGCGTCTTGACAATGGTCTGCGCGTCGCCTAACGCCACAGCGACATCAAACTGTGATAAGTCCAGCTCCATGCGTCCCGCCTCCACCTTCGCCAAGTCCAGAATGTCGTTAATCAATTGCAACAGGTGGCGCCCGCTGATAAGAATGTTGTTGGCGTATTTTTTCTGTTTCTCGTTCAACCCTCCAAAGGTTTGGTCCTCCAGCAGTTCGGAAAATCCAATGATGGCATTTAAAGGTGTGCGCAGCTCGTGGCTCATGTTCGCCAGGAATTGCGACTTAGCAAGGTTGGCTGCGTCAGCCGCTTCTTTCGCCTGGCGTAGTGCGGTCTCCGCCCGCTTGCGGGCGGTGATGTCGGAAAAAGTCACGACGGCGGTGGCGATATTCCCCTCAGCATCACGGATAGGGGCCGAACTGACGCTGAGAACAATCCACGGACCGTCAGCGCGGCGATACTCAATCTCCTCGTTCTTGACGACCTCGCCGTGCAGAATCGAGCGCGCCAAAGGATAGTCAGCAGGATCATACGGCTGTCCATCCGCATGAAACCCCTGGTACTGGCGGTAGCTCTCAACCCGATCGGATAAAAGAACGGGATGTCCCAGGATCTCCTCGACTCGGCGGTTTCCTAATACGATCCTGCCTGAAGGAGCTTCGGCGATGATTACGCCGGCAGGCATTTCTTCGACGATTGCCGCCAGGTGCCTTCTTTTGATTTCCAGCTCTTCCATCAGGCGCGCTTTTTCCTGCTCCGCCCGCTTGCGCTCGGTGATGTCTCTGGAAACGCCGAAGGTGCCGATAATCTGCCCATTGTTATCCTGCAGCGGCATTTTGGTTGTTGAAACCCACGCCTCCCGGCCATCGGGGAAGGTTTCTTTTTCTTCTTTGTTGAGCAAAGGCTGCCCCGATCTGACCACTTTCTGTTCATCGGCATAGGCCGGTTGGGCATGATCTTCTGTGAAGAAGTCAAGATCCGTCTTGCCTAAGGCTTCCTCGGGGTGCGTCAGACCCAATCGCCCGGCCAGCGCCCGATTGATCCTGATGAAGCGGCTGTTCCTATCTTTGAAATAAATGCTGTCGGGAAGCGTATCCATGAGGGTAACCACCAGGGTGCGTTCCTCTTCCAACGCCCGTTCCGCCTGTCTTCGATGGGCGATGTCGCGATGAATGATAAAGCTGGCCAGACCGACCACCACAAAAGCCAGAAGGCTGCCAAAAACAATCGCGTAAATGGTTTTTTGGGCGGTCGCTTTTTCCTTCTCATTCCGCTGTTGCAGCAATTGGTTCTCCTCATTCCTCATTTGGTCAATCAGCTTTCGGATCTCATCGGTGATCTTCCTTCCCTCACTGGCCCGCACCAACTGCCGCGCAGCTTCCGGCCCCTGGTCTCTCTCCAGCTCGATTGCTTTCTTACTTAGGGCAAATCTTGCCGTAATCAACGGTTCAAGGGCATGGAGCTTCCCCTGCTGGCGTGGGTCGTCGGCAGTCAAATTGCGAAGGTCCTTGAATTCCTGATCAACCGATTTAACGGCAGCATGATAACGCTCCAGGTAACGCTCTTCTCCTGTGACGAGGAATCCCCGTTCTCCGGTTTCGGCGTGCCTGGTAAGGGAGAGCAATCTTTCCAGTTCTTCCAGCACTCGGTGGGTATGCACTATGTCGTCGGCAGTCTTCACCAATCGAGTGGCGTTATAGTAAGAGGCCGAACCGATGACGATTAAGATGAGCAAGGCTACAGCAAACCCGACATTTATCTTTTGACCGATGGGCAATTTCATTCTTATTTTTCTCTAATCATTTTATAAAAAATATCCACATAAACCAGGAAACCGGCCTTTTTCCCACAGATGGTGTGGGAGTTCGGTGATCATGAGCACAGTCGATAATCCGGGATAACAGAGAAGTCTTATAATGGCTGAAAACTGATTCAATATTCCGCATTCCGCATTCCGCAATCGGTTCACCCCAGCACCTCGCGCACCTTGCGTAACAACAGTTCAGGCGTGAAGGGCTTCTGGAGAAAAGCAGTGCCGGCATTCAGCATCCCGGTGCGGACAACGGCTTCGTCGGTGTAACCGGACATGTACAGGACTTTCATGTCAGAGCGAGCCAGGCGGAGCTGACGCTCGGCACGCGCTTCCCCAATATGTGGTCGCAGTCTTGGCTGAGTTGACGACTCGTATCGGCATCCAAGTAATTGCACTTTAGGGCAAACTCGAGCCAAGTTTGCGTCTCGGCTGCTTCGGCTTCGGCGTCGTTCAACTTGAGAAGAAATGCTCCCTCATATCGGCGCTTTCGCCACGCTTCGGCCAGATTGGCGCAGACAGAGCGCGACGAACGCCGAATCTGATCTGTCAGCGAATACCGCTCCTCCTTGGGAAAACTCTTGCTCAACTCAAAGACCCGCATCGCCGTCTCAAATGCCAATTGATACACTTCCAACTCGCGATGACTTTGGATTAACTTTCGACTCATTCCTTCTCCTCCTCTCTGCTCCTCTGCTCCTCCGCTCCGCTGCCTCCCCGCTCCTCCTCCCCTCTGCTCCCCCACTCATCTGCTCCCCCGCTCCCCCGCTCCCCAGCTCCTCTGCTTCCTAAACACTTCTCAATCTCTTGCAACAAAGCCTGCGGCTCTATGGGTCGCGTGATGAATCGGGTTGCGCCCTCTTCCAAAGCCAACCTGCGGTCACGGTCGCCGAACACGGACGCACTGATGAACACAAAAGGGATCGGATTCAACGCCGGCTCGGTTCTAACGATTTTGATGAAAGTGATTCCATCTTCATGGGGCATGTGAAGATCGGACAAAATCAAATCCGGCGGCGACGATCGGGCCAGTTCCAGACCCTCCTGCACGGTGTGGGCTAGAATGACCTTGTAGCCGAATGGTTCCAAGGTACTGCGGATCAGGTCGCGATTCACCGGCGAATCGTCGACTACAAGGATGGTGGCGCGATGAGCCGGGGGTGAGGAAGCCTCAGCTGGAGACCTCGCTGCTATCTCCCGCGGCAAAGCACGATGGTCCGGAGGTAGAAATGCTTCTACCTGCCCTACGAAAGTGTCCGGAGCAATCGGTTTGGCGATATAGCCATCGAATCCTGCCTCCAGTATCTTGTCGCGGTCACCCACCATGGCCAGCGCGGTGACGGCAATCACGGGAATCTGATTCATAGCGGGATGAGCCTTCAGCCTCCGAACCACTTCGTAGCCGTCGACATTGGGCATGTGAACGTCGCAGACGATCAGATCCGGCGCCTCGCGGCGCACGACCTCCAATCCTTGCTCGCCGTCATGGGCCACCAGCGGCGTGTGACCGAAGGCTCTGAGCAGGTAGACCATCAGATCGAGGTTGGTGGGATTGTCTTCGATGACCAAGATTCGCGCAGGCATTTTTTAGGTGTTAGGTGTTGGGTGTCGGGTGACGGGTATCGGGTATCGGGTATCGGGTGACGCGTGACGGGTGCCCGTATCGGTTCCGGTGCCGACACCTGACACCCGATACCTGACACCGGGCGCCTGATACCCGATACCCGACACCTGACACCCAACACCTGACACCCGACACCTATTTCTCTTTCAACACCAGCGTAAACGTGCTTCCCTTCCCGTATTCGCTCACGCAGGTGATGTGGCCGCCCAGCAAGCTGGCCAGCTTCTGGCTCAGATGCAGGCCCAGTCCGGTGCCCTCATGACGCCGCGCTCCGGAGGTATGCATTTGTTCGAAGGCCTGAAACAACTTGACTTTGTCTTCTGGTCGAATGCCCATTCCGGTATCACTCACGCTCAACTCGGTCAATACCTGCCCGTTGTCATGACGCTGAGCGACGGCGAGCCGCACCTCTCCTTTCTCGGTAAACTTGATGGCATTATTGGTCAGGTTGATGATGATCTGGCTGAGCGCGCGACGGTCGGTCATCACTACCAGATCTTTATGGGGAAGCTTCATTTCAAACTTGAGCCCTTTGGTCTCTGCCAGCGGGCGCAAGGCGGTGGCCACCTCCTGCAGCACCCCTTGACAAACGACCGGCTCGAAGTTCACTTCCACTTTCCCCGATTCGATCTTGGCCAGGTCGAGCAGGTCATTGATCAGTGAGAGCAGGTGCTTGGCGCTGGTTTGAATTGTCTGAAGCTGTTTATCCTGGTCCGCAGTCAGCGGCCCTGGCAGTTTCATCAGCAGCGTGCCCGTAAAGCCAATGATGGCGTTGAGAGGCGTCCGCAGCTCGTGGGACATGCTGGCCAGAAACCGGTCTTTCGCAAAGTTGGCGTTTTCCAGCTCGATGTTCTTCTCTTGCAATGTCTCTTCGAAGCGTTTCCGTTCGGTGACGTCGCGGGCGGCGGCAAACACGCCCTGCAGCTTCCCGTCGCGGTCGTAAAACGTGACCGCGTTGTAGGAAACCACTGTCTCACGCCCGTCCTTGCTGCGCGCGGTCAGCTCATAATTGGTCACTTTCCCCCCGCGCAGCACCAGCCTGATACCCTCTTCTGCGCGCTGCGGATCGGTGAAATATTTCTTAAACGGCGACCCGAGCAGTTCCTCGCGCGTGTAGCCGGTGAGAGCTTCCATCTGCTGGTTGACGTCAGTAATGATGCCCAGCGGGTCGGTGGTCATCAGCGCATCGACGTTCGATTCAATCAGCGAGCGACTATAGAACTGCTGGTCGCGGAGTTGCTGCTCCAGCTTCTTCTGCTCGGTGATGTCGCGCGCTCCGGCCAGGATGCCCAGCGGCTGGCTGTTGGCGTCGGTGAACACTCCGGCGTTGAAGCTGACAGCGATACGCCGGCTGTGGCGAGTGATCAACACCAGTTCATAACCGATTACGCGTCCTTCCTTCAGCGTCTGCTGTACTCCTTCGCGTGCGCGCAGCGGTTCGGTGAAGTATTCGGAGAACCGCGAATTGACTAGGTGCTTGCGTGAATATCCGGTAAGACGCGTGGCTTCCCCTCGTTGACGTCGGTAACCGTGCCGTCCGGAGCGATAGCAAACAGCGCGTCGGCCGAAGCCTCGATCAGCGACCGGTTGTAAGCCTGCTGCTCGACCAGTTGCGTCTGCAGCCGCGCCTGCTCTGAAATATCCCGCGCGCTGGCGAAAATGCCCTGCATCTGGCCCTCGGCGCCACGGAAGATCGAGGCGTTGAAGGAGACAGTGGCCTTGCGCCCCATCTTGGTCTGCAGCACCAGCTCATAGTTGGTCACCACGCCTTCGGCAAAGGTGCGCTTGACTCCGGCGTCGGCGCGATCCGGCTCGGTGAAATATTTCTTAAAGGACGAGCCGATCAATTCGTCTCGCGCGTAACCGGTCATGCGGCACATCTGCTCGTTCACGTCGGTGATAAAACCCTGAGGGTCCACCGTAATCAGACCGTCGACAGACGATTCAATCAAGCCGCGCAGGTAGGTCTGCTGTTCGCGCAACTGCTCTTCCAGTTTGACCCGGTCCGTAATGTCGCGCGCGCTGGCAAAGATTCCCCGCACGTTGCCGGCGGCGTCTTTGAAAACGGAGGCGTTGAACGATACTTGCAGCAATCGTCGACTGCGCGCTACCAGGGTCAGGGCGTATTCGGTGACGAATCCGTCTTTGAAGGTTTGCTGGACGCCTGCCCGTGCCCGGTCCGGCTCGGTGAAATAGTCGCCAAAGGGCGTGCCGATCAGTTCGGCGCGGCCGTAACCGGTCATCTGGCACATGCGGTCGTTGACGTCGGAGATCGTGCCCGAGGGGTCTACCGTGATCAGGCCGTCCACGGAGGATTCGATCAATCCACGCAGGTAGGTCTGCTGCTCGCGTAACTGCTGTTCCAGCTTCTTTTGCTCGGTAATGTCGCGCGCGGCGGCAAATACGCCCTGTAGTTTCCCGTCACGGTCATAAAAAGTGACAGCGTTGTAGGACACCACGGTCTCCCGCCCTTCTTTGCTGCGAGCGGTGAGCTCGTAGTTGGTCACCTTTCCTTCGCGCAGCACCAGTTTGATGCCGTCATTGGCTCGCTCCTGATCGGTGAAGAAGTTCTTGAAGGGCTTTCCAATCAGCTCCTCGCGCGTGTAGCCGGTCAGGGCCTCCATCTGCTGGTTGACGTCGCTGATGATTCCCAGCGGATCGGTCGTCATCAATGCGTCAATATTAGATTCAATCAGCGAGCGGGTATAAAACTGTGAAGCCTGCAGTTGCACTTCCAGTTGTTTCTGTGCAGTGATGTCGCGGGCCGATGCGAAAATGCCGCGGACTTTTCCGGCGGTATCTTTGAACACCGCCGCGTTGAACGATACTGGCACCTGGTGGCCGTCGGCCGCCTCCAGCGTCAGAACGTAATCGGTAACCGCCCCTTTCTGAAAGGTGAGGCGTACGCCGTCAGCCGCCCGGTCTCGTTCAGTAAAGTAACCGGGAAACGAAGACCCGATGAGCTGGGTGCGCATCCGTCCCACCATCCGGCACATCGTCTCGTTGACGTCGGTGATTGTCATCGACTCGTCCACGGTCACCAGGCCGTCCACTGAAGCCTCAATCAGACCGCGGTTGTAAGCCCGCTCCTCGGCCAGTTGTGACTGCAGTCGCGCCTGCTCGGTGATATCGCGCGCGCTGGCGAAAATGCCGCGCACACTGCCGGACTGGTCTTTGAATATGGCGGCGTTAAATGACACCAGGCTCGCGTGGCCGTCCTTGGTCCGCAACGTCAGCTCGTAGTTGGTTACGGCGCCCTTGTCCAAAGTCAGACGCACGCCTTCGGCCGCGCGCTTTGAATCGCTGAAGTATTTCGGGAAGGAAGTACCGATCAGGGCCTGGCGCGCGTAGCCCGACATGCGGCACATCGTTTCGTTTACGTCGGTGATGTTCAGCGTCGGATCGACGGTGATCAAGCCGTCCAGCGAAGCCTCAATCAATCCGCGGTTGTAGGCGCGCTCTTCGGCCAACTGCGACTGCAGGTGCGCCTGCTCGGTGATGTCGCGGGCGCTGGCGAAGATGCCGCGCACCTCGCCGGTCGGGTCGCGGAACACCGAGGCGTTGAACGACACTTGCAACTTGCGCCGGTCTTTAGTCGAAAGAGAGAGAACGTAATCGGTGACCACTCCCTTGTCGAAGGTCTCTTTTACTCCAGCCGTGGCTCGTTCGCTGTCGGCAAAGTAATCGGCAAAGGGCGTCCCGATCAACTCCTCGCGCGTATAGCTGGACATGCGGCACATCTGCTCGTTGACGTCCGAGATCGTTCCCGAAGGATCCACGGTGATCAGGCCGTCGACGGAAGCCTCGATCAACCCCCGGTTATAAGCCTGAGATTCCCGTAACTGCTGTTCCAGCTTCTTCTGCTCCGTGATGTCGCGCGCGGCGGCAAATACTCCCTGGAGCGCTCCGTCGGCGTCACGGAAGGTCGAGGCGTTGTAGGAAACCACCGTCATGCGCCCGTCTTTGGAGAGGGCCGTCAGCTCATAGTTGGTGACCCTGCCTTCGCGTAGCACCAACTTGATGCCTTCTTCGGCGCGCTGAGGATCCGTGAAGTAGTTCTTAAAAGGCGTTCTGATCAGTTCGTCGCGAGTGTAGCCGGTGAGCGCCTGCATCTGCTGGTTGACGTCGGTGATGATGCCGAGCGGGTCGGTGGTCATCAAGGCGTCGATGTTTGATTCAATCAGCGAGCGCGTGTAAAACTGCGTCGCCTTGAGCTCGTCGGTAAGGCGGATTTCGTCGGAGATGTCTTTCGAGATGAGCAGGAAACCAATCGGCCGCCCCTTGGCATCGCGTCGAGGTGTGATGACGATGCGCGCGGTAAACCGCTGGCCGTTTTTGCGGACCCGGTTTAGCGTGCCTTCCCACTTTCCCTCGTGCAGCGCGGTCTCCATGATCTCGCGCGCCTTTCCCGACGCCGTATCCTCCGGAGTGTGCAGGATGGAGGAGTTCGCCTTGCCCACTACTTCCTCTGGCTCGTAGCCGTACAGGCGCCGCGCGCCTTCGTTCCAAAGCAGGATCTTGCCGTCCAAGTCTTTGCCGATGATCGAATACTCAGTGGACGATTCCAGAATGTTGCCGATAAAATCGACCGCCTCCTGGGCGTTGCCCACGATGGCGCTGTCAAAGAGTTTGGTCTTGCGGATTTTCTCCACAAACCGCAGTTCGTTGGAGACATCCTTGGAGATCAATAGAAAACCGATCGGCTTGCCGGACGCATCGCGGCGGGGCGTGATTACTACTCGGGCGCTGATACGCCGGCCATCCTTGCGCACCCGATCGATGACACCTTCCCACCTGCCTTCGCGCAAGGCGGCATTCATAATTTCTTTCGGCCTGCCCCGGGCTACGTCTTCGGGGGTGTGCAAGATATCCGAGTTTTTCTTCCCCACGACTTCTTCCGGCTCATAGCCGTACATCCGTCGCGCGCCCTCGTTCCAGAGAAGAATTCTGCCGTCCAGGTCCTTGCCAATCACCGAGTACTCAGTGGACGCCTCGAGGACATTGCCCATAAACTCCGCGGCGTCCTTGGCCGAAGTGATAACGCTGCTATCGAAGAGTTTCGTTTTCATATTTGCACCCTCGAGATAAGGGTCAACTGAAACCGGGCTGCGGCGGTCCTATCGCCATCCGTTTTTGACATCAGCCCTTTTGCCATTGGCGTACCTGCAAAGGAAGATGTGTAGTCACAGGTACGAGCGCATTGCATAAAGCGCGCTTTTCCGGGTCAGCTTCTGTTCAAGAACGACTCTCGTCTCTCCAATGCCTTCGTCGGGCTTTTATGTCTTCAACTCTGATCTATGAATTCGACAATCCCTGATACCCGGCGAGTGATGAGGCCAAATGCTACGCTCGTCCCTAAGCGGAAGATGAAAGAACTGGTCGGATCCCGAGCTCAGTAACAAAAGGGTAAAGCTTTTTGGTGTCGGCTCGAAAGCGGTGGAAGTCCTATTTTTCTGTCGGCGGCTGTCCTACAAATGGAAAACTGTCAATATTTTGTTGCCTTCTGGATCAACAATTCTGAACGGGCTAAGGATTAAAGCTCTCCGCCCGGTGAGGTTACAAGCAGTGTCAGGCTAGGTGTGATTTATCAAACGAGCCTGTTCTCGATTGCGTAGCGGGTAATCTCGGAATTAGTCTTCAAGTGCATTTTTTCCAGGATGCGAACGCGATATGTGCTGATAGTTTTTATACTTAGCGATAATTCCTCCGCTATTTCTCCTACGGCTTTACCTGAAGCAATCAAACAAAGGACCTGGTATTCTCTGTCAGACAGACTCTGATGGAGCGGCACTTCCGCATCGGTTGCCAACTCTCGTGCCAGCTTCTCTGCCAGCGAGTTGCTGACGTATTTACCGCCTGCCAAGGCTTTTCGGATGGCTTTAACCAACTCCTCTGGCGCGCTCTCTTTGGTCATGTACCCGGCAGCGCCCGCTCGAAGGGCCCGAATCCCATATTGGTCTTCCGGATAAACGCTCAAGACCAGTACCGGAAGTTTTGGGCAAAGACGTTTTAAGTCTTTCAATGTTTCCAGCCCGCCCCGACCCGGCATCCCGATGTCCAAAATGGCTATGTCCCATCGCTCTCTTTTTACCAAATCGAACACCTCGTCGGCGTTTTGGGCCTCTCCGAGCTCCCCCATATCCGGCCAGTCCGAGAGAATTTGCTTTAGGCCTTTACGGACGACCGCATGATCATCCGCGATCAGAACTTTGATCATGGTTTTTGACAATCTGGAGCGACTGGTTGAGCGGGATTCTCAGGGCCACTGTAGTTCCTCTCTCCTCCTGTCCTCGGATTTCGACTTCCCCGCCAAAAAGATGTGCGCGCTCTCGCATCCCCAGGATCCCTAACGATTGTTTATCGGCGATCTCACAACTCTTGACTCCTCTCCCGTTGTCTTCCACCATCAGCACCAGTTCCCCATCCAGCTCTCTCAAATCGACAGTTACCTTTGTCGCCTCGGCATGACGGGCGACATTGGTCAGAGCTTCCTGAACAATGCGAAACGCCGCTGTGCTCAAGTCTCGATCCAGACGTGCGTCCCCCAAAGCGGACGTGAACTGGGTCTTGATGCCGGTTCGGTCCTGAAATTCTTGTGCTTGCCATTCGATGGCTGCTTCCAGACCCAGGTCATCCAGTATCCCAGGCCTTAGACCGGCCGATATTTTCCGCACCGTTTCAATAGTACCGTCAACCAGGCGTGCCATTGATGCCGTTTTTTCCTTTAATGTTTCTTGGCCTTCTCTCAGATGACTGGCCACCCAGAAAAGTCCCATCTTCAGGCCGGTCAGCGACTGGCCCAGCTCGTCGTGGATCTCCCTGGCTATTAGAGTGCGCTCCTCCTCCTGCAGGACTTGCAGCCGGGCAGCCAAGCTTCGTAACCCCTGGCGGGATACTTTCAGCTCTTCCTCCGCCCGCGTGCGCTCGGTGATATCCTGAACCACTCCCACGTAACCGACCACCCTTTCGCCATCCCGGACGGGCGCGGTCCTCACGTCCGCCCACACCACGGTGCCGTCGTCATGCAGATAGCGATTCACGCCAACATACGGAGTGTTGCTTTCAAGCGCTGCTCGCCAACCGTTAACCGATCGATCACGATCTTCAGGATGAATAGATTTGACCCAGCCGAAGTCCATGGCCTCTTCCCACGTCAGTCCCGACATCCGCATGTGGGCGGCATTATCGTAGATACACCTTCCATCCGGCTCCGTCAGGAATATCCCGACCGGCGATGCGTTGCACATAGCACGGAACCGCGCCTCGCTTTCCCGCAACCTCTCTTCGGCTCGTTTGCGTTCGGTCACATCATTAACCAAAACAAGGCGGGCGTTCTTCCCGTAGAAGCTCAAGTTATGTGCGTTGATTTCAACTTCCACAACAGTTCCATCCTTTGTGCGATGTTTCCACTCCCCTCTCCTGAGAGCGGGGCTTGGAGCGTTGGAAAGGGCATCAAGAAGTCTTTGCACATCGGCTTCAGGCCGGATCTCTTTGATGGTCATGGCGAGAAATTCTTCCCGGGAATAGCCATAACGTTGAACGGCCGCATCGTTTACGGCAAGGAAAGCAAGTGTTTCGCGATCATACACCCACATCGGGTGCGGATTGCTCTCAAACAACAGCCGGTATTGTTCTTCGCTGTCGCGCAATGCCTGCTCAACCCGCTCGCGATCGGCCATCTCTGTTCCAATGCCAATGCTCGTCCCGTCTGATGAGGGAGAAAGCCTTTTCCTGGACTTCATCGCGGTACTCCTATAATTCCTCTTCCACTTGGCCCGTAAACTGTCTTGGGCTTACCGAAGCAGAACAACGGTGTGCCGATGCTTCTAACCAGACCCTTGAAGCGCGCGTTCATCAGTAACACCTCGGTTCCTCTAACTGAGCTGCGGGATGTCGGTATAGCCCTGGGAGTCCGTGGCTGCTTTTTAGGATAACACATGTGGGACGGAGTCTTTTAGGCCGGCGCAAAGCTCCGGCGCTGCTGCAATCACGATGGAAATATGAGTCGCGGCTCTGTGGCTGCATGCAGTGGCGAGGGGCCAGGCGGGATTTATGGGGCGGATTAAAAGTTGACCAATTTGTGAACTTCGTGTGCACCAAGCGAACCTGGGATACTGGTCATTCTTGCGATATAATGAGACCAACTAGCCCGTGAGAGGCTAAGGAAAGATCACCCGAGTGATTTGAGCAGCACTTATATTGGCGGAAAGCCTGTGGTTTGCGGCCTGGGATACGTACGCTCCTGCTAGTCAAAATCAAACATGTTTTGCTACCGATGTGGCCAACCAAGGACGAGGAAATCCGGCCAGACCTACGTTGATGACAATCTGGTAAGGAACAGAGTCATCACACTGGTAAACGTTGAGACCAAGGAATGCCAGTGCGGGGTTGTGCCATCCTATCGAGAGTTTGGGGACCTGCTGAGGCTGATTAAAGAAAGGCGCGGCCTCAACACTTTCCGCTGGGACGATAAGGAGCAACGCTGGCACGGCGCCGCTCAATCCTCCCAACCCATTAATTAACCTTAGCGCTGCTTGGCAGCCGCCCTGGCGCCCTATTGTAGAGACGCCCGGCTGGGGTGTCTCCTGGAGTTTCTACATTTTCGGACCGTCGTGGGCAAGGTTTACAGCGGCTCTGCCGCCTGCCTCTAGAGGCGAGGCTCGCCTCGCCGTCGATGATCTCTCCTCGCATCTTCGAGGCTCTGCCTCGAAATCGACTACCTCAAAGAAACAATTGACCAGCAGCTTGGCCCAACTTCGGCATGTGGAGAGAGCGCGGGGCTATCGTCATTCACTTTGGCAGGCGCAGATAAACGAGGCGCAGCCTCGAAAGAAAAGAAGGGGGCGAGCATCGGCGAGGCAAGCCTCGACCTGGAGTTTGGACATTTTGGAGAGACGGCCGGTGGGCCGTCTCCCGCACAATCTTTCATCGTGCAGGAGACGCCCCACGGGGCGTCTCTCCAATAGCGCCGCTTCGCGGCGCCCGGCGAGGCAAGTCTCGCCGCCAGAGGTAGGCGGCAGAGCCGCTGTAGAACTCGCCCACAGCACTCAGAAAATGGTCGAGGTCTACTGCACTATTCTCACGTCGAACACCCCGCCAGCTATTGACTCAGGGTGCGCCTGAAATCTCACGCTGATGCGCTCTTTGCCGCGCGTGAGTGTCGCTGGTAGCCGATACTCGAAATCGAAAAGCTCGGTGGGATGGATCTCGAGGGTTTGCGTCGCGATCTTCTCGCCGTCTACAAAGATATCGAAGCTCCGGTCGCGGCCTTCACTGCCTCTGAACGTGCAAACCAAGGTTACGGGCTTGTCTGGTTTTGTCTTAAGCTGGTAACTGAACCAGCCGTTGCGAGCCGCACGCCATCTTCTCCCTTCGAAGTAACCGTCGTTAGTGTTCTCTCCCTGAAAATTGTGGTCGCGTTCGCTTTGCGGCTGGTTGAGGCTTACAGCGTCGACGGTGCGCCGCTCGATCTCCTTGCGCCGGGATTCTGCCGCCGCGGCCTCGGACTTCCTCTTCTCCCATTCGACCGGCGAATAGACTTTCCAATATACCGTGTAGCGCGGCTCGAAGACTTTGTAGAACGGCAGCAGCAGCACATCCCGCGGCTGGCCAATTCCAACGCTGCGGAAGTTCAGCGGCGCGCCCGGCTCCGGCTTCACCTTTGCCAGCACTTCTTTGGTGTCGCACACGAACGCCGGGATCTCAATTGGCTTCATCCGGCCAAGCTGCGGCGCGCTGGGGCCATGACGCCTGGCGCTTTCCATCGCCTCCTTACCTAAATCGCCCGCCAGCACAATCGGCCCATAAAGCAGGGCAATTGTTTTTGGATCGTCCGGCATCGCCTCCATGCGCAGGCTCATCGGCAGGCGTACTTGAACGGTGTCACCGGTCTTCCACTGGCGCTCGACCGTGATGTAAGAGCCAGGCCGAGGATAAAACCTTTCTTCCTTTCTGTTGACAGTCAAGTGCATCCCCGACTGTGCCCATGACGGACAGCGAATCTTCCATGCCAGCCTGATGGGCCTTTCAGATTTCACAGTCAGGCGCGTGGTATCCTCTTCAGGGAATCGGGTCTCCTGGCGGACAATCAACCCTTTTTCTTTCCACGTCAGCTGTGAAGGGATGAAGAGATTCACATACAGCGACTGATCGTCATGGAAATAGATCGTCTCGCCGTAGCGGGCGTGGTTCTCCATGCCGGTTCCGACGCAGCACCAGAATGATTCTTCCGGCGTGGAGAAAGTCTTGAAAGCGCCCGGTTTGAGCGGCACGTAGTAGGTCATCATGCCGGTGGCCGGATCCTGCGAAGCCAGGATGTGGTTGTAAAGTGCGCGCTCATAAAAG
>DASXTB010000061.1:0-7161 GCA_036505615.1 Acidobacteriota bacterium | reverse complement strand
TCCAGATCAAAGGCCTTTTGAGCTCCAAGGCGATCAAGTACATCACCTTTGATGCGGTGATTCGTCCCCATCAGATCAGCACTGCATCCTTGACCTCTTCGGTGACAAACGTTTCCCTGGCCGCCATTGGAGCTGACCAGGCGAACGCCTCCGGACTTACCGGCCAGGGCGTCACAGTGGCCGTCATCGACTCCGGCATCGCTGCGCATCCGGACTTGGCAGGCAGAATAGTTAGCGCTGTCGACTTCACCTCTGGCGTTGCGGTCGTTTCGTCGGCCAACCAGGATGGTTATGGCCACGGAACCCATGTCGCTGGCATCATCGGCGGCAACGGCACAATGTCAGGAGGTCAATACGCCGGCGTGGCGCCGGGAGTGAACCTGCTTGACGTCAAAGTAATAGCCGACGATGGCAGCGGTCGCAGCAGTGATTTGATCAATGCCATGGCCTGGGTGATCCAAAACAAGGCCGCCTACAATATCAGAGTCGCCAATATCTCGCTGGGACACCCTCCCTTGGAAAGTTATACGACCGACCCTCTCTGCCAGGCAGTCGAACAGATGGTTTCTGCCGGAATTGTTACCGTTGTGGCTGCCGGCAATAACGGCAAGGATGCTACCTATCCGAAGATATGGGGCGCGATCAACAGCCCTGGCACCGACCCCGCAGTCATTACGGTCTATCCCGTCAACACGCTGGGCACGGCCACGCTGTCTGATGACATCGCGACCACGTATGGTTCGCGCGGACCCACGTATATCGACAACTTGTTCAAGCCCGACATTTCAGCGCCGGGAAATAAGATCACCTCTTTGGCCGCTTCCGGCAGCTGGCTTTCAGTGAACTATCCGTCGTTGTTGGTTGACAGCAACTACATGACGCTGAGCGGTTCCAGTATGGCGGCCCCTTTTGTCACCGGCACGGTTGCCCTGATGCTGCAGGCGAATCCCGCGCTCGATACCAACATGGTAAAAATGATCCTGAACTTGACGGCTGTGAAGCTTCAGCAACCAGCCATGCTGGAACAGGGCAACGGGATGGTGAACGCCATGACGGCCGTTCAATTTGCCAGCCAGGTGGACCCCGTGGCCAAAACGCTTGCAGGACCTGTCTCTCCTAAGTGGTCCTTGCAGGGCACTGACGTTTGGGCAGGTGGAGCTTTTGCGACTGGCAAGCAACTTTTCTACAGCAAGTTGGTCAATCCCGCGGTGTCCAGTACATGGGGCAACGGCACATTGTGGACAAATTCCATCATCTGGTCGGATGGTTTGGATTGGACTAGCGATTTCTTCAGTCCCACGGGCGTTATTTGGTCCGACAGCATTCTCTGGTCCGACGGCATAATCTGGTCCGACAGCATTCTCTGGACAGACAGCATTCTCTGGACCGACAGCATTCTCTGGACCGACAGTGTCATTTGGTCCGACAGCGTCATCTGGTCCGACAGCGTGATCTGGTCGGACAGCGTCATTTGGTCGGACAGCACGATTTTCGGAGACCACAAGTAGGTTAGCGGTTGAAATGATTCAAGAGAGAGCTGCTAAGGCGATTTCAGATTCCTCCGTTCCGGTTGCGGCTCAGTTGTATATTGCAACCGCGATAGTCGCCGGACTTCCGCTGTTCGCGTTTTCTCTTTATCGCGCTTTGACCGTTTCCGATCCGCGCTGGCTATACTTGGCCGCACTCACCGTGGCCGGCAGTTGTTTTGCGGTGAAAATCCCTCTGATGAAGCGATCCGCAGACCAGTCGCTGTCGATTACTGTAAGCGACGTGTTCATTTTTGCGGCGTTGTTCTTTTTTGGCCCAGCGCCTGCCGTTGTTGTTGCGGTAATCGAAGGCCTGGTTAGCAGTTACAGAGTTAAAGTAAAAAGGCTTTACAAGCGTGCCTTCAATATTTCCCAATTGGCTCTGGCGGCATTTGTCACCGCGCAGGTGTTTCAGCGGATGCAGGCAGCGAATTTGAATGGAAGAGGAGCGCCCAATCTTCCGCTGTTGTTGGTGGAGGCGGCTCTGTGCGCAGTGCTTTATTTTCTTCTGAACACTGCCATGGTGTGTGCCGCAATTTCTCTAGCCACAGCCCAGCCTTTTGCTGATTTGTGGAGGCGAAACATCCTTTGGTTCTCTGTGGCGAATATCGTCAATGAAGCTACCGCAGCCGCCATATTTGTCTACTTTACTCCCGCCAATTTCTCCGTTGTTCTGGCCATTATTCCCCTGGCGCTGGTCTTTTATTATGCCCGCCACGTGAACCTGTCGCGCCAGCAGCCTGCATCGAACTGATCAGAAAATCAAGCGTATCCAGGCCTAACATGTGCGGCTGGCTCACCTGCCCGGCCTGTGGCGCCACAATTGATGATTGTCACAATTATCCCAATGGGCATAAAATACAAGCCAGTTAAATCCGAATTGTCCCGCTTTTAATGTGAAGAGGATGGCCTTGGAAAGTGAAAAGGTGTTAGTCCCCAGAGAGCTTGTCAAAGAAAACAAGCGGCTGCTTGCAGAGCTTGACCGGCTTCGCGAGGACAACAAGCAGTTGCTGCGTGAATTCGAACGCGACCGTGTCCGGGACAAACAGCAGATGGAGAATTTGCGCCTGATGTTTGAAGTCGCCGCGCGCGTCGCTTCCACGCTCGATCTCAAGCAGTTGCTCCCTAAGATCATGCAGGGCGCCACGCGTGTGTTGAATGCGGAGGCCAGTTCTTTGATGCTGGTGGACGAGGAGACGGGCGATTTATTTTTTGAAGTCGCGCTGGGCGAGAAAGGCGAGCAGGTCAAGACGATCCGCCTGAAGCGGGGGAAGGGAATTGCCGGCTGGGTCTTGCAGCACGGAAAGACGCTGTTAGTGCCCGATGTCGATCAGGACCCGCGGCATGCCAAAGAAGTTCCCGGGGCGGTTGGATTCCTGGTCAAATCGATTTTGTGTTCTCCGTTGCGCCAGGTCGACAAGATCATCGGCGTCGTCCAGGTCCTCAACAAGCTCGGCCCTGGCGGGCCGGCCTTCAGTGAAGAAGACATTCCTCTCTTTGAGGCGTTCGCCGATCAGGCGGCTACGGCGATTTCCCAGGCGCGTGCCCATCAGGATCTGGCCGACTTATTCAACAGTACCGTTCGCGCCTTTTCAGCCACACTGGATGCTCGCGATCCCTACACGCATGGGCATTCAGAGCGGGTGACCGATTTTTCGGTGGCCATCGCCGAGGAAATTGTCCTTTCTGAAGAGGACCTTCACGATTTGCGGCTTTCTGCTCTGCTGCACGACGTCGGCAAGGTGGGAGTGCCCGACGCCATTCTTCTCAAGTCTGGAAAACTGAGCGGCGAAGAGTTTGAGCTGATGAAACAGCATCCCGTCATCGGCTACCACATCGTCAAGCCGGTCAAACAGCTCAAAAGGAGCCTGGACGGGATTCGATACCATCATGAGCGTATCGACGGGCGCGGCTATCCGGACGGGCTTAAAGGCGATCAAATTCCCCTTCAAGGCCGTATCATCGCAGTGGCCGATTGCTTTGACGCCATGACATCCACTCGGTCCTATCGCGAGCGCTTTGCAACCAATCTGGCCGTCGACATTCTGATTGAAACCAAAGGAACGCAGCACGACCCGCGGCTGGTTGATGCTTTCGTAGCCGCCTATGAGAAGGGAAAAATCATCGAGCAGGCCCGCCGTCCCCAACCCGCAGCGGCCTTAGGTTTGGCATCATCGCTTTGATCCCAGTGTAACTCCGGCGTCAGCGGCTTGCTCCAGCCGGTAGGGGCGCGGTAGTGTGGCCCGTGTTTCTACATTTCGGGGCGGAGTGGAGAGACGGCTTGAGGGCCTTTGTCCGCGAAGCGGCGCTACTGGAGAGACGCCCCGTGGGGCGTCTCCTGCACGATGAAAGATTGCGCGGGAGACGGCCCACCGGCCGTCTCTCCAAAATGTCCAAACCCGAGTGTCCGCTTCGCGGACATGAGACGGCCCTCAGGCCGTCTCTCCGTTCCCAAAAATCTAGAAACTCTAGAGGCCGCTTCCAGCGGCCTTTCCCGGAGGGTTTTAGCCCCGGCCTTGCAAGGCCGGGGGGCCGGCGCCATCCAGAATTACCTAAGGCCGGTTCACCGCCCTTCCAATCAACCGGCTTTAGCCAGCCAAATATTGCTTCGCGGCGGGGATAAACAAAAAGGCCGCTGAAACGGCCTGGACGATGATGATTACGCTCGCCATCAGTCCCCGGCCTCGGAAGGCCGGGGACTAAACCCTGCGGGAAGGGACGTTAGGGAATAGCAAACTTTTTTCTCTTTCCCGAACTCCGGCGGCCCGGCGTAGTATCGCTACAGAGGTTAATCATGCATGCACGTACGCTGCTCTTGGCCTTAGGCGGAATTACTGTTTTGTGCTCGGGAACTGCAGAGGCTCACTTTACCCTCGTGCAGCCGCCGTCGTCGTTGACGACGGAGGACGGTGGCAAGGGGGCGCCGCCTTGTGGCGAGGGGATCGCGTCGAACATTGTGACCAGGGTTCAGGGAGGCCACTCTCTAACGATCAAGCTGGTCGAGTTCGTCCCCCATCCGGGGCATTATCGAATCGCTCTATCGGTCAACTCGCGAGCTGAACTGCCGCCGGATCCCGAAGTCGTGGCCGATGCGAACGGTCTATCGGTGAGTGCGGCGATTCAGAATCCTCCGCAGATACCGGTCCTCGCCGACGGTCTATTCGTGCACAGCGGCGCTCCTGACAGTGTGTGGCAAACTGACATTAGGCTGCCCAACATTAACTGCTCCCGGTGCACGCTTCAGGTCATCGAATTCATGGGGGAGCACGGACCCAACGTCGGCGGTGGCTACTTCTATCACCATTGCGCCGATCTTCAGATCACTGCCGATCCCAACGTTGGACCGCCCCAGAACGCGGCATGGATGAGGGTGGCAATAAATCCGGGCAGCGTTAGCCTCAAGCCGGCGGCCACTCAACAATTCACCGCTTCAGTCGCCGGCAACGATAACACCGCCGTGGTCTGGACAGCTACCAATGGCGCTATCTCGGGCGCCGGCCTTTATACCGCCCCTCCAACCTCTGGAACTTACACGGTCACGGCAACCAGCGTGGCAGATCCGACTAAGAGCGCATCGGCCACAGTAAGCGCGAGCGCGCAAGATCAAAAACTATACTTCCCTCAATTCGGCAATGGCTCGCAGGCGGGCGCTTCGATCGTCTCTGAGATCACGCTGCTTCCCTTGGTTGTGGGCGCTGCAGCCAGCGTGGCGATTGAAGTCAACGATGATGCCGGCAATCCGCTGAGCGTCAACCTGAACGGCGCCATCGTTGCCGGCAGGCAGGACGTGGTAATACCGGCAAACGCCAGTATCACACTGCGGACCGATGGACAGGGGCCAATTCAGACTGGCTCGGTCATGGTCAGTTCGGACGTGAAGCTGTCAGGGGTCATCCTTTTCGGTGGCTCCATAGGGATGACCGGAGTGGCTGACAGCAAGCCGCTGAAGAAATTTGTAGCTCCGATAAGAGTCGCCACAGGCGTAAATACCGGTGTCGCGCTGATGGGACTGGGCAAAGACCAGACTGTGCATCTCGTGCTGCGCACCCAGCAAGGCAATCTGGTGGCCAGAGCCAGCCTGCCTCTCGGCGCCAAAGCGCACCTGGCCAAGTTTATTAACGAATTTGCCTGGGATAGCGCAGTCGACTTCTCTAACTTTTCGGGCAATTTAACCGCCTCGGGGACAGCGGATCTGGCAGCCGCCGTCATTCTGGTAAGACCCAAAGAACTTGCCGTGCTGCCGGTGGCGGAGATTTCTCCCTAATTCCGAATTCCAGCAGGTGAACTCCCATGCTCGCGGGTGGCGTCTCGATATTTCTACGTCTCCGAGAGCACGCAGGCCGTGGGCCGCTCCCGATTGCTGCAGAGGGGTTTAGTGAACTTGCTCGTCTGATTCAGCGTACTATCAGGCGGAGGTGGGAGTTTATGAATCTTCTTTCAGCATCTCTCAAGTTCTGCTGCCTGATCGCATTGCTTGGTTTGTCCACTTTGGTCAAGCCCGGCGCCGCCACCGCACAGTCAGCGCCGAGCACAGCGAAAGGAGCTGTGACACAGCCTGCGTTAAGCTTAGATTCGGCGCGCGCGAGCGACTTAGATGTAGGCACGCTTGACGGGCGGCGAGTTAAGCTCTCAGAACTGATCGGGAACAATCACCCCGTGCTAGTTGATTTCTGGGCGACGTGGTGCGCGCCATGTCGAAAATCTATTCCGCACATCGTCAAGCTTGACCAAGAATATAAAGAAAAAGGCCTTGTCGTCGTTGGCCTCACGATTGAAAAACCGGACGAGGACATGAACAAGGTCGAGGAGTTTGTGCAGAAGTACGGCATCGCCTATCCAGTCGCCTTCGCTTCGCCCGAAGTTAAGCGTTTCTTCAACGACGGCAAGGAGCGAATGGGCGTTCCTAGAATGTTCGTGTTCGCGGCGGACGGGAGTTTGGTCAAGCAGATCAATGGCTATAATCCGCTAACCACTAAGGGCAAGCTAGCCGATGCGGTTAAGCAGGCGGTCACGTCCAACGCTGGCGGCCGAAAATAGCTGAATCGAGCGGCTGCCAATGGAAAGTGGTCAAAATAACAATGACCGGCCGCACTAAGTCTCTGAATCCCAAGGAATTCAACTGGTGCGCCCGGCGTGAGTCGAACACGCGACCTTTGGTTTCGTAGTTGAACTTAATTGTTGCTCGTCCTGTCTTCTCAAGCTTTTACGTAGTCTGTGTTAGCAGGTTTTAGCCGCTGTTTGGGGCTTATTGCTCACTAATTGCTCACCAAATCAACATCGAATGTTGCAGTCGTGGGGGGGAAAGTGCGCGCACTGAGCGTTCAGCAGCTTCCAGCCCAAAACGGGAATCCTGGCTAACAGCTTAACGGGGCATCAGCCTTCGATTGTTTTGGTCTTGGTTTCCGCGCCACCTGCTTTGATGGCGATCTTCACAGCATCTTCCATCGGATCTTTGAAGGGCACCTCGATCCGGAGCAGGCCGTGCTCGTAGGTGGCATCGGCTTTGTCAGGCTTCACCGGCCAACCTAAAGCCAGTGCTGAAACATACTCGATGTCCCTTGCTGGCGCTGTCAGGTGGATGCTGTCTTGCAGGATCTTCACATCGATGGTATCCGTTGGCGCTCCTGGGATGGCG
>DASXTB010000060.1:0-4421 GCA_036505615.1 Acidobacteriota bacterium | reverse complement strand
TTGTCTCCAACCGATTGCCATCACCGCCGTCCCGGATGGCAAGCTGCGCGCTCCGTATAACATGCAATGGAGCTTTGCTTTGGAGTATCAGATCGGCTCGACCCTGAACCTGCGAGCTCAATATGTCGGCACACGCGCGGTGAACCAGCCCTACCAGACCCAAGTCAACGGCTATCAGACAGTGTGCGAAGGCTGCTTTGCGCCGTTTCCCTATCGCCGTCCAAAGGACCCTCGATTTGGCGCGGTCACGCAACTTAACACCGGGGCGAACAGCCACTACAACGGTCTGCAGGTAACAGCCGACAAACGCCTCGCTCACGGGTTGCAGGTACAAGCAAACTACACCTGGAGCCATTGCATGGACACAGTCTCCAACGGAGGATTCCTGCCCTTCTCCGCGGGTGGCATCATCTCGCCCGTGCCTGGGCGACTCTGGCGCCAATACGGCCCCTGCGACTACGATGTCCGGCACAACTTCACGTTGCAATACGTTTACCAGTTACCAGTCAAGCTGCGGAACCAGATGCTGGGTTACGCGGTTAACGGCTGGCAGCTTTCCGGGTCCGTGTTCCGGCGCAGTGGGATTCCCTTTTCCGTTCTGAGCGCGCCCTACGCCGCCAACGGAAACGGGATCGTGCAGGGAGGCGGACCGCAATACGCCAGCGCTGTTCCCGGCGCTCCGCTTTATGAACATCAAGCCATTCCAGGCGTGACTCAACCAGGGACGATTCAGTGGCTCAACCCCGATGCGTTTGTCTCGACTGTTGATCCAAGCACCGGCGCTTGCACAGGTGGCGACAGCGTCAAAAACTGCCAGTATGGCAATCTCGCGCGCAACGCTTTGCGCGGGCCTCTCTTTACTTCTAGTGATTTATACCTTTCGAAGTGGTTGGCGGTGAGTGAGCGCGTGAAGCTGCGCATTGACGGGCAGTTCTTCAACATCTTCAATCACCCAAATTTTGGCCTTCCCGTCCTGGGCTACGCAGGCATCCCCGCGAATCGCTCCACGCAAACTGGATTCGGAGCGCTGACCTACACTACGTCGCCGCCGACGGGACTGCTTGGCGTTGGTTTAGGCGGCGATAGCTCTCCGCGTATGATCGCTTTTGAGGTCCGGCTCGAGTTCTAGTGGCATGTCGCAATGAAATCGTTAGTGCGGATGCGGCGAGTGGGATCGGAGTATTTCCACTGGATTGGCTTGGCGTTGGCTGAGTAGGCGTTGATGAGCGCCGCAGTTTGCGGGCGAGATCCTTTACGGAAGTGAAAACACCTTCAAAGAAGCTGCCGTGCGGCGGCTGGAATTGGGGGCCTCGATCGCCGAAGTGGCGCGCGCCTGTGAGGTGAACCCGAACGTGTTGCACCGGTGGAAGCGCGAGCTACACGATCACGGGTCCAAGTCGTTCACGGGTAGTGGCAAGACGCGGGCGGAAGAGAGCCGGGTGGTGGAACTAGAACGGAAGGTGGGCCGCCAAGCCATGGAGATCGATTTTTTGCGGCGGTGCTTGCAGCATGTCGAGGAGCAGCGGAAACTGCAGGCATTGACTACGCGCCACTCGTCTACCCGTACCTGGAGAAAGAAATGAGTCTGGCTACGCCGATCCCCGCGCAGCGGCTGTGTGTGCTGTGCCAGGTGAGCCGGGCTGGCTTCTACCGCTGGCGGCACGCACCTGCTCCGGAAGACGCAGACCTCGATTTGCGCGACGAGATCCAGCAGATCGCACTGGCGTGGCCGTGCTACGGCTGGCGCCGGGTGACGGCGGAGTTGTGGCGGCGCGGCTGGCGGGTCAACCACAAGCGTGTGCGACGCATCCTGCGAGAGGACAACTTGCTGTGTCTGCGGCGGAGGAAGTTCACGGTAACCACCGACTCGAATCACACTCGGCCGGTGTACCCTAACCTGGCGGGCAAGTTGGTGCTGAGCGGCATCAATCAGCTCTGGGTAGCCGACATCACCTACATCCGGTTGGAGACGGAGTTCGTCTACCTGGCCGTGGTGCTGGATGCCTGTTCGCGCCGCATCATCGGTTGGAATCTGGACCGCACGCTGGAAGACGATCTCGCCCTGGCAGCGTTGCGCATGGCCCTGCGCAACCGCACGCTGGCTCCTGGTCTGGTGCATCACTCCGACCGCGGGATTCAGTATGCTTCCACGGACTACACCGACCTATTGAAAGACCAGGGTATCGAAATCAGCATGAGCCGCAAGAAAAATCCTTGGGATAATGCGGCCTGCGAATCATTCATGAAAACTCTCAAGCAAGAGGAGGTCTACCGCCAGGAATATCGCGATCTGGCCGAAGCCCGAACTTGCATCGAGCGTTTTCTGGAGAAGGTCTATAACCAGAAGCGACTGCACTCGGCACTCGGCTACCGCCCGCCCGTGGAGTTCGAGCAAGCACTGCCGAGTCCATTACTGGAGGCTACGGCATGAGCACACAGTGCGCCCCGTGGGGCAGGAAAAGCAGCCCGCCCGAGTGTGCGGCACAAGTAGTCATCCGGGGCGCCATGGCCGCGGGGAAAGTGCGGACTGCCCAGCCGCAGAATGGCTTTGACTTGGGCCACGGGTGTGCCGAGCAACAGCAACTGCCTAGCGATCCACAGATCCACGATGCTCCAGTCCGGCTGTGGAAACCGCTCGGCAATGCGCCAGCGTTTCACCCAGGTTTGATAGATCTTGGTGGCCGCCGCAGCGCAGATAGGTGGCGAGGCAACATCGGTCGGCAAGCATGCTGGCGCTGGCGACGGGGCGATCGACTGCGGCCATCCAGCGGTGTTACTAGCCAAGCCGGCATGGGCGTACAGGATTTTCACCCAAGGCGGGTAGCCGCCGGGCGTGCGCCGCTGGGGCTTCTGATTGGTGAAGCCGGCCAGCCTTCCCAGATGACGCCAACCGGTGCTGGCCAGGTCTGCTCCATAGGCACGAGCCATCCACTTGCTGGCGGCCGACGCCGCGGCCGGTTCCAACGGAAAGCGGCTGAGGTGAATCCATGCCTGGAGATGGCTGGGGCTGGTCTGCAGCACCACGCAGGGCTCATGGCCATTGGCGCGCATACTTTCCAGAACCGTCAGATTGCTGCTGTCCAAATCGAGCAGAATGTAGCCAGCGTTTCGGTTCTCAGCATAGGGCAACAGGTAGATGTCACAGCCTTCGCGGTTGCCAACCCGGAGAAATCTAACCGCTGCCGCATGGGTCAACTGGGCAGCCGTCCACAACCTTTCTCCGGGGAATGCCCTTCTGCTGGGAGAGTGAATCAAACGGACCAGATAAAGATCGTACGGCATGGCCGCGAGCTGACGCCGGATAGCCTGAATCGTGAGAGCGAGTCCGCGATCGAACATGCCCGCCATTCTGCAATCCAAGCAGGCTGCCGTACAATAATTTCTCAGCGAGCAGTAAGCAGTGTCTTAACTGATTGTCTCAACGCAGGGGCCCACTTCAACTCAGCGTGGAGTACCGTGCTCGAATACATCAGGACCACCGCTCGTGACGCGGGGCACGAGCTAGGATTTCAGCCGGACAGGCGCGGTCCGATCTTCGTAACGCTGAACGGAGTCCGCTTGGACGTGTCGGGATACCTTGATTTCCCGGGGAACGGGATGTGCCTGGAAGTGAAGGAGCGCGTCAGCAGCGCCATCGAGCAAATGACAGGTTCAAAGCAGGCTCGTGGTTCAAAGGCCGGATATTCGCGGATCGGTCTGATGTTTCCCCGAACGGCCGGCACATGATTTATTTTGCTATGGGCGGAGTGGAGTGGGCGATACCAGCGACCCGCGGAACGTGGACTGCGATTTCAGAACTGCCGTCACTGAAAGCGGCCGCGCTTTGGGGACAGGGGGACACTTGGGCCGGTGGAGGAATGTTCCTTTCGAACGACTCTTTCTGGCTTGAGGCCGATGTTAATACGTTCCTCATTCGCGACAATTCGGGTCTTCGTCGAGAGACGTATGGCCCACATCGTCCATATCAGTCGCGCATGGAACGGGACGGGTGGGTTGTAAAGAAAGGTGCCAATAACGGCCCTATCTTCGAAAAAATCATTCGGGAGAGTTGGATTCTTCGAAGAGTCGGCTGGAACGGCGGATACGAACTCGAACGATCGGGCGAAGGCAAATTGTCGTTCCCCGTTTGGGAGTGGGCAGAGTGGGACCGTCAGCGAATCGTGTGGGCTGATGGCGGCTGTCTACGGGCGGCTCGACTGGGGACCAACAAACTCGGCGCTGTTCGTACCCTCTACGACTTCAACGGTATGGTCCCGCCGCGTAAACTCCTTCCTTTGGATGACCCCGAGCAGTAGGCCCGACCCTCTTTTGGTTGTTAAACGGGATCTTCGGAAAGTGCACCGCACCCAAACCGATACTTCTGCTGGGCAAAAGGGTCGTTTGCGGAATGCTTACTCGGTCCGCAGTGCCACCATCGGCTG
>DASXTB010000059.1:0-3204 GCA_036505615.1 Acidobacteriota bacterium | reverse complement strand
GTCCCGAGAGAAGGCTTCCCTGTTGAGCATCCCCTTCGGCTCCTCGGCGCCGTGTTTGTAGAGCCATGCTTCTCCAATCGTTACCCTCATATTCGGCCTTGCCTCCCGGACCTTCCGCACCAGAGTTGCCAACTTCGCCACCTGGTCTTCGGCGTTCAATTTCAAAGCATAGAGGTGAAAGTCCACGTAATCCAGATTCGTTTGTTGGGCAAACTTGAGAACAAACTCGTCTGACTCCCAGGTTCCCGCTCCGGCACCCAAGAGCGTGTTGGGACCGGCTTTTGTGTTCTTCAGATGCATGGTGACTTCCCGAATCCAAGTCGCCCAGTCATCCGCCGAAAAAGACAGATGCGTCCATCGGAGCAAGGTTTCCGGTTCGGTCACAAGGCTCAGATAATCGGGTTTAATTTCCCGGTAAATCAGCGAGACTTCCTTCTCCATCATTTCCAGGAATTCTTTCTTCCCCTGTGGATCATCATGCAAGCCTTTGAGGGCGTAGGGGCTGAATGGCGGGCTAACAAAATGTTCCACGTAAAGCTTCATGTTGCGCGAGTGGATTTCATTGGCCAAGCGCCGATAGATGTCAGTTAAAGATTTTGGGTCGCCGACGGTCAGAAACGGAGCCGCAATCATAACTGACACCCCGTCCATTCTCATGGCTTTGAACGCGTCGAGTGTAGCGAGCAAATCCTGCCAGGGTTGTGAATTGGACGCCGCCGACCTGAACACGCTCGTTGACATGAAAAGGTAGGGAGCGACCAGCGGACGGGAAGCGCCTTTGTTGAAAGGATAGATTTGGTTGGCTTGGCGAAGAGTTTTATCCAGTTCTCGGTACAACGTGCGGAACTGATCAGGGATCGCAGTATCCGCCTGCGCCGGTTTCCCAGCCGACACTGTCTGACCCTGCCCAATCGTCGGACAACTGAATGTCAGAAGAGATCCCGCAAGCAGTATCAACAGAAGGTTTTTTTTCACGTTGTTTCCTGCACCCTGTTTCGCACTCTCTGTGCCGCCGTGGTTCGTCTTCGCCAATAAAATTCCAGCCTAACGGCAGGTTCACCGGCGCGGCGCGACCCCATTGGATGAACGATGAGCATATGTTCGCGCCGCGTCCCGTGCAATCACTAGTTCGGCCTCGCTCCGGCTGCCACAGCTCATTCCTCAAGCATGCGCCTCGTCGCGCCACCTGCGATCTGCTCCGCTGCCGCGTGTGTGCCCCCAGTCACAGATCTCGAGTTGTCCGGCCCGATGTGCATCGGCCCGCCCTGCTCCGGCGGCCACGCCATGTCCCCGCTCCCTTCGCCGCGCCCCTCGCCAGCGTCTGCTCGAACCCGGTACCGCTCGGCCCGCAGTACCTCCCGATCGCGTGCCATCAGGTAGATATAGGAAACCAGATAGAAGGTGAACGACGTCCCGGTCAGGGCACACAGAAAGACACTTGCCCAGGTCGGGACCCTCAGGATCAGAGCGACGACGGTGGCCCACACCAGCACGCTCGTCATCCAGATTGCCGGGCGCAGCGGCGTTGCGCGATATCGCTCCACCGCGCCCGTTTCGGAAACGCCCTCGATGCTGTTCGTCCGCGACATAGTCGTCCTCCTTGATCTCCCAGGGTATCCGGATCGCTAGGCAATTGGCAATTGCGCAAGCTGGCGTCGAGGCCGAATCATGTTTACCTGGTTTCCAGATAAACTCATTGAACGATCCCGCTTCCTGTTAACGACGGCTGCGTTCCGCTAAGCAACGCTCATCCATTGACTTCCGTGCCACTTTGGTTTTATGCGGATTCCGCAGAAAACGCCTCAGAGCGAGGAGCTTGAACTCTGCCGGATATTCACTTCGTCGCTCAAGACTGCTCGGTCGAACAGGAACGCTAAATCAAAAATGGCAAATCGAAAATGGTAAATGGAAAATGAAAAATGATCTGGCTACGACATCCGGGACCACGATGATTTATACGCATGTGTTGAATCGCTGCAAGGGTGCTAGAAGTCTTGCGGACTTGCATGGCATAAACTCTCCCTGTAACCTGTCACCGTTTGTCCACGGATTCTCTTGAGCAATCATCATGAGCGTTGGAAGTGAGTGGCTGGTGGATGCAGAAGGTTGTTCGGCGGAACGTCTTCGCGATGTCGACGCAATTCGCGTTCTATGCGAAAAAGTGGTCGCCGAGTTAGGTCTCCGTGTGGTCGGCGTACCTCAGTGGCATAAGTTCCCGCCGCCCGGCGGTGTCACCGGTCTCTACTTGCTTGCCGAGTCTCACCTCGCGTGCCACACATATCCCGAGAGAGGAACCGCGACGATCAACTTGTACTGCTGCCGTCCGCGCCCTGCCTTTGCGTGGGACGAGCGCTTGCGCGAATCACTCGGAGCGACTCGCGTGACTGTGTGTCTGGTTGATCGCGGTTCCCCAGCCCAGAGTGAACATTCTTCAATCGAGTCGATGTTTTCGGAATCAGCTGCGGCGCGGGAGGTGACGACCCTGTGAGCGTCGCGGTTTCCTGTCCAGCGTGCGGCTCGCCGATCGAGTTCAAGACCGGCTCGTCGATTGTAGTGGTGTGCGATTTCTGTCACTCGGTAGTCGCGCGTGGGGATCGTAAGCTCGAAGACCTCGGCAAAGTCGCTGAGCTTGTCGAAACGGGGTCGCCGCTCGACGTTGGGTTGCGTGGCGCTTATCAAGGCGTTCCCTTTGAGCTCACTGGCCGCGCGCAGCTTGGTCACGAAGCCGGTGGAATCTGGGACGAATGGTACGCCGCGTTTCAAGACGGTCGCTGGGGTTGGCTCGCGGAAGCACAAGGCCGATTCTATCTCACGTTTCAGCAATCGCTGCCCGAGCAAAGCTTGATCCCCCCTTTCGAATCGATCGGCCTTGGCGAACCTGTCGCCGCCTTGCCGACTTCGGTGCCGCTGATGGTGGCTGAAAAAGGAGTAGCAACTCAACGTGGCGCAAAAGGCGAGATACCTTACAAGCTAACTCCGGGCGCGGAGTATGCATATGCCGACCTGTCGGGACCGCAGGGCATCTTCGCGACGTTGGATTACAGCGAATCGCCGCCGATGGTTTTTGTCGGTCGACAGGTTACTCTGGCGGAACTTGGGCTCGCTGGTGTCGCTGCGCCCGAAAAAGAAGCGCGCCGCGTCGCTGGCGTTCAACTGAACTGCCCGCAATGCGGAGGCCCGCTCGATCTGCGCGCGCCCGATCAG
>DASXTB010000058.1:0-32200 GCA_036505615.1 Acidobacteriota bacterium | reverse complement strand
TCGAGTCTCCCCCTAATCCGCGGAAGATCGTCATAGGGGCATGGGTATGCGTATTGATCAACCCGGGCATGACGATCTTTCCCGTGGCATCTATGGTTTGCGCGGCCTGATACGCGGCCGACTCCCTCATCGGGCCGAGGGCGGTGATCTTCGCGCCGGTGACCGCGACAAAACCGGGCTGGAATTCATGAAAGGAAGGGTCCAGCGTGAGCACATAACCGTTATTGATTAACAGGTCCACCTTCCGCCGAGGGTTCCCCCCACCAGTCAGTTCTCGATCGCACAAGGCGGGTGGCCACAGCCAGAAGAGCGCGAAGAAAAGAGGGAGTAAGAGTAATCGTGGGTACATTAAACCACGTTCTTTTGCGCTCGCTGACTGTTGTGCAAGCGCGAAGCAGGAAGTCATCGTACAGTCGAGATCTTCCTGCGTGTTAAATTTTTTTCGCAAAAATGTTGCCTGGCCAGTTACGTATATATGAGGCCTTCGATCGTTAGAAGCCGACCTTGGGAGGCGCTGATGCTGTCACTCATGTTTTACATCGCACTACAGCTCTGGCCCGAACTATTCTTTCGATGTAGGAAACGTCTTTGGACGCTATTGCTCACTCGTCGTAGGCATCTCGCACGGCATCCCAGGTCCAAATCTCGAGGAAACCGCGGCTGTCGGCGACAAGTACTACAGTGTCATCAGTACTTAATCGCATGACTTGTCTGAGGGATTCCGGAATTGTGATCTTTACGATATCACCCTTTAGGATATGGGTCCTAATCAATCGCTTAGACCTAATTGCGGCGGCGTTTTTGTCACGCACGTGAAAAGGAGGAGCCCCTTTGTGCGGATCGTCCTGGATTTTGCCTTCCGTTGTATGAGTTTCCAAGAGTTCGTCGTTGGAGCGCATGTCTTCATCCGAAAGAACTCGCAGGCGTCGCGAATTGACTACGTAAAGCCAGCCCCAACCAACACGCTCTGGCGACTCGAGCCATGCGTAGGCCTTAAGGAAGGGCTTCTTTACGTAGACACGTCCTTCGTTGTCGATTGTGCCCTTTTCGATATCGGACGGAAATTGGGGCGTCTTGGCCATTTTTGACTAAATTTGACAATATGTTTCGACGGCCTAATTCTATATTTGACAAAAAATTTCGGAGTTACTATGATAGCCGGGAAAGGTGGAAAGACCCAGACCTTTTAATAGGCCTTGCCCTGACCAAGTGGAAAGGCCTAAGCTTGGACCTCTTCGATAATTCGCCTAAATGAGAGGTCTCTTGCGAGAGGTAGTGTTGTCTACTGATGGGGGATCTGAAATGTCAACGCGCGAAAATCTCTACCTGCCTGACCTCATGACGGGTCTCTTGTCGGCTCTTTCGTTGCGAGGAGTTTCCACGCTTTCTCGGCGTAGCAACAGGCTGGATTTAGCCTTCGAAACACTATTTCACGACGTTCAGAAGGAGGCGAAGAAGAATAATCTCAAAGTTCGATTTCGCATTCGTACCCATCCAATCCATGGCGACTCGCTAGAAGTGCGGCAAGCTCTCTACGAAGCGGCTCAACGAGATCTTGTTAGTTTCGACAATCCCGAGTTTCAAGATGTCCGCCTGAAGATAAGCTCGGAGGAAGCTCTCCTCTACCTGGCAGATCTTCCCGGATCGACTGAGATGTACGAGCGATTGGCTGAACAACTTATGCAGTATTACCGCGACCAGAAGATGACGGAGTCCCGCGAGGAGTCAGCTTTTACACGCTAAGTGAATACCCCAGCCTTTCCACCACTTAAAGCGAAAGCAAACTCTCAGAAGAAGTGTGTAGACTAATTCGGGGGGCGGGTTGCGCAGCGCAGGCACTCTCTACGGTTTCGGCTCTCGAATGAAAACCGCCTCAGTTGACTCGGCGAGACGCTGGTACAGCTCCACGGACCTGACTTGGCTACCTACTCTCAGCAATTAGCTGTTGCGCGAAAAAACCCTTGGCTTTCCCTGCGTAAGCGGCCCCGCCCCTTTCCCGGACCGCAGTATAACTGCTGCCAACAGTTCTTGACTCTTCAATGCCCTCAGTGCTCTTCTTTCTCGTGAGCTTGAGGATCCAGAATGGAAGAAAGCGTTGCTAGTTACAGAAGTATTGTTGAGGAATTTGTCGAACAACTAACTCGACCCTATATTGAACGCCTTAAGAAATCAGCAAGCGCTCCTTTAAAAGTCAAAGAGATTAACGATCCTGTCTGCCAAACCATCGTCCTTTATCCTTTCGAGACAATCGTTCTAGATGCTCCATTGCTTCAGCGCCTCCGTTATATTCGCCAACTCGGGGTAGCCCATTGGGTGTATCCCGGCGCTCTCCACACTCGTTTAGAACATAGTGTGGGAGCAGTCCACCAAGTTCAGGAACTCCTAGATGCACTTTCGCACTCCGCTCGCCAAGACAAGATCCAAGAGATTCCCGTGGATTGGCAAAATTTTCTGAGACTGGCAGCTCTTTGTCATGATGTGGGTCATGGTTTCATGTCTCATGTTTCAGAGAATGCGCTTCGGAAATTCGGGGTAATCGATGAATTGCTAGATAAGTTGCAAGATGAGCTGCACACAGTAAAACGGTCGCTAAGCGAAGCAGCTGCGTACTTTATGATTGGCGCTGGAGCTTTCAGAGAACTCCTCGAGTTTGCCAAAAGCCGAACGGGGCACTCATTACCTTCCAATTACCAGACGCTGCTTCAACAAGCGATCATTGGAGGACAGATCCACGACCGATACCCGCTGATCCAGGAAATTGTCTCAGGTCCATTTGATGCTGACAAACTCGATTATATGACGCGCGACGCCCGAATGGCGGGTCTACCCGTGGTTACAGATATCACTAGACTTATACGGAAACTTCGAATGGTGGAAGTGCGTGAAGATCAGCTTCCACGAGAAATAGCGAGGAGGGTAAAAAGTGGGCACCCCAGTTATTATCTTTTTGCTGTAGCACTCTCGGGGGGAAGAACGCTCGATGAGCTGATGCTGGGAAGAACTTTATTGTTCGATAAGGTATATAGACATCAAAAGGTTCGCGGAGCTGAAACGATGGTGGCAAAAATCATTCAGCTACTCGTGTCAGTCCTGCCAGTTGAAAAACAGGCAATGATTCCCCTGGCTTTTCAAGACGATGAGTTCCTGAGATTCAGCTTTGTTGTCCTCAACGAAAGATTGAGAACGAAGATCCAAGAGAGTCCTCAACAAGCTCGGATAGTCTACGATCTGGCGTCAAGGCTACGTGATCGTCGGCTTTTCGCCCGGGCTTACGCATTTTCTCATAACATGCCGCTCGATCCCTTCAGGTACGAACCAACTCAGAGGCTCGGCCTCGAGAAAATAATGCGGGAGTCTAGTATTCCTGAAATTCGGCAGGAACTTGAAAAGGCGATCGCGCAAGAGGTAGCTCGCATCAGAAAAATAGTACCCGATGCCTTCTCAGATGAAATTGAAGACGGAGATTTGCCTTACTACATAGCCATAGATCCGCCCAGTCCACGTGGTCAAGGTACAGAAGAAATCTCTAGAGCTTACCTGGTGACTGGGGATAACCGCCTCCTCCCTTTTCGGGAGGACTCAGCCGAATCCTCAGGATGGAGCGATGCGTATCTCATGGCTCGCGATCTCGGCTACATCTTCTCACCCGAAGAATTTATAGAGCCCGTATTTCTCGCGAGCGAACTATTACTACGTGAGAGGTTTGGTATCAGGACGCCTTCCAGCGCTCTCTATTACGCCAAGGTTAACAACGACCGCCTAACGGAACTCAGACGCAGTCTGACCGATAAAGCATTTTACGACCGGCATCCGAGCGAACTAAAATCAGAACCAAAACGTCTCACTCGCGCCGATGTGGCCTCCACAATCTCTAAAGTGGTCGAGAATCTGGGGTCCTATGAAGGGCTCTCCACGGACCCGCAAAACGAAAAAACTGTGCGAGTAAGTCATGATCGCGTTAGGACCTGGCTCAGACAATTTCGAACGGACGATGAAGTTGACGCTGCGCTGTCGCTGTTATCCGCAATCAGGGTCGTCAGCAGACAAGATCTACATGAAGCTGTTAGACACTTCCTAGAGCAGAACAAGTTGTTCAAGACGGCCTTTGTCTGCCCACTTGGAAGCCCCAGAGATAGTTCAGCCATCCTCACTTACTATGTTGGAGATCTGGTTTCGACTTATGGCTTAACCATTACCACTCTTCAAGAAGCACTCACAGGAGAAAACAGATCCATCTTGTTCGTCGATGACTTAATCTCGTCTGGAGATCAAGCATGCACCATTGTGCTTACGTGGATGGATAAGGCTGCTGAAGCTCCGCTCGATGAAGACCATGGCCCTCCCTTAAATCCGGACCTGAAAGCTGCATTACTAAGGCGTCAAATTGGGTTTTTGTTTATAGGAGGCGAGCAGGATGGTGTTAAGAAACTGGAAAGGACTGCTACGGAACTTGGCTTAAAGTGTGTGACCCATATCCACATGACGGAAATGGCACTGCCTCGCGCGTTTGTCGGTGGCGCGGTGGCTTACGAAACCGATAAGCAAAGGGAACGTTTCATGGAGCGGTGCACAATTATAGGCCATCAGCTCTTGCAAAAAGTAGGAGAAAAACCGCGTGACGATAAGTGGATACAGGATCGAGCGCTCGGATACGGGAACAAAGCCTACTTGGTAGTATTCCCGTACAACACTCCAACACAAACGCTGACTCTTCTTTGGTGCCGAGGAAAAGTGGACGACTGGGAATGGCTTCCGCTGGTCCCACGCAGGCCGAAGGCTTAGAGCAGTGTACGTAGCGAGCCCTAGGTTAGGGGTTTTAGTATTTGTTCCAACAGATCTGGGCGCGTTGCGTCGCGCTCCAGATGCGGATGTTTTTCCCCGCCCCGGTAATTGAGGCGATACGTCTTGTAGAACTCCTGATCCTCCACCAGCAGCTCGAGCGGCGCGGGGCCGGATTTGGAGGCCTTCAGAGCATCCTGCATTACCGTTGAGGACCAGCGGCGATTGTTGACTGCGATCAGCTTCATTCCAGGCGCAATCCCCGCCTGCGCCGCAGCCATGCCGGGAATAACGTCAACAATCGTTCCATCCGAGCCCACCTGCAAGCCCACCGAGAATCGGAGATCGGTCGATTTAGAGCTTTGTTCGCGCGCCTTGATCAGCTCATTGGGTTTGTCGCTGTAAACAAGATGCCAGCCGCTTGCTTCGATCCCTCCGAGTGGAGCGGCCGGGGCGGTGGAATTCAAACGGGCCTTGAAGAATGCGCGCCAGTCGTAAGCGCTGACCTCGTTCAACACCGACATCACATCTTCAAACGTGTAAGGAACAACCTTTGGAAGGCCGCTCTGGCTGTCGTAAAAGCGCCGGCAAAAATCGTTAAGCGACCGCTCTCCGTGGCTCTGCTGGCGGATGACGGTATCTGCTTCCAGCCAAATCAACACCGACTCGTCGTAAAAATCAACTCCGCGCCGCCAGGCCGCCCACTGCGAAGGAGCCTCGTAGAGTAGCTGCGCCGCGACGGCAGTATCCGCCAGAGGACGCCAGGTGCGTCCCGGGCGTTTATCCAGGTAGGCGGCAGTCAGGGCCAGTGACTCGCGAAATTCTTCCGGCGTCCAGAGACCGCTGCGTGGAGGGAGCACGCTGCCCAGGTACTGCGTCAGCCCCTCGTAAACCCAGAGCAGCTCACCCTTCATGGGTTGCTGATAATCCGCGGTCGCCAGGCCGGCGGGACGCCGATACTTGCCATTCCATGAATGGACAAACTCGTGAGCCAGCAGCCCGGCCACGTTCCTGCGCGAGGCAGGCTCCAGCAAAGCCCTTTCGCCCACTCGATCATCGCTCGATTCGTGATGCTCCAGGCCGAAACTAGCGACATAATCGCTCAGCGTGAGCAGGAAATGATAACGGCGATAGTGATGGGCGCCAAATAACGCGAGGGCTTCGGCCACCAGGCGCTTGTACTTATCCACCAGATCCGCGGGAAAATCTATGCCGGCAGCGCTGTCGCAAACAACGTCGATCTCATGCGGCGTTTCTTTGGAACCGAGATCCACTTTCTGGAAGAAGGCGCCTGCTATTACCGGAGAATCGACCAGCGTAGTCAACGACACGGGCCTGAATTGAATGTCCTGCCCGTCCTGCCGGGCCACATCCAGGGCTGTGCCGAACTTCCACCCGGACGGCAAATGGAGAGTGGCGCGATAAATCAGTTCGTTGGTTGTCCAGCCCTGCGGATAAAGCAGCACTGTATTCCAGTTAATATCAGCAAGGTTTTCGGTCGTCGATCCGCCTGATGTAAATGGGCCCGATGGAGTCGCAAGAAAATCAAGCGAGGCTTCCACTGCTCTTGCATCCTGCGGGACCTCGCAATGGAATGCATACATGTCCACTGGATCCCGAGTCCAGGAGAGCGGCTTGCCGGCTGCGCTCAATTTCAAGCCCACAACGTTGGTTATCGGGCCGGTTGGACCGTGCTCTCCAGGAATCCACTTAGGGTAAAAGAGGGTGAGAGATCCAGGCGAGGCGGGAATCTGAAGGTGCGCATGAAGGATTCGTCGCGATGCCTCGCCGGCGTCAACGCGCAGCGTAACCGTGGGAGCCGCATTCTGGGCCTGGCTGCTTAAACGAGCCAGAAACACAAATACAAACAGCGCCAGCAATTGTGCCGTATGATGCTGGGAAGTGCTTTTGCCTGTTCTTCTCAGGCGCGCGCTTCGGCCCATTTCTCTCCTCTGTTCAAAGAATAGAATCACGAGAGTTGCCTGTCGTCAAATGGCGCGGGGAAAAGATCCGTCATGCGATATGTCTTTTCGCCTCCCTGTACATTGACGAGGTGAACGGGGATGTCACCGCAGAATTCCCAGATGATTTGGCGGCAGGCGCCGCAGGGCGGAGTTAAGAGCGGAGAATCTGCGGCCACCACAATCGCTTGAAATTTCCGTCTGCCCTGGGAGATAGCCTTGAAGATGGCAACGCGCTCCGCGCACAACGTCAGACCGTAAGTTGCATTCTCCACATTGCAACCGGTAATGATTTCGCCGGATTCATCCAATAGCGCTGCGCCTACGCGGAAATGAGAATACGGAGCATGCGCATTTTCCCGCGCCTTCAAGGCAGCGGTTTTCAACTTTTCAATTTCCATTTTTTCTCATTTCTTAGGTTCCTTTCGATTCCCTTGCCCGACGCCGACCGCTCAAGGATTGCCTGCAAGAGGCTGGAGAATTTGTCCTTGACGAGCTTTGTGGTCTGCAAAACCTCGGAATGGTCCAATTTCTTGTTCAAAACACCGGCAGCCATATTGGTTATGCATGAAATCCCCAGTACTTTTACGCCTGCGTGATTTGCCGCGATGACCTCGGGAACCGTCGACATTCCCACGGCATCGGCGCCCAGCAGGGCCAGCATTCGAATTTCGGCCGGCGTTTCATAACTGGGGCCGGCCAAAGCGGCGTAGATACCCCGTCGAAGCGCAATCTTGTTTTCCTTTGCCGCTGCAAGGGCCAGCTTTTGCAATTCGCTCGAATACGCCTCCGTCATATCGGGGAACCGCGGCCCCAACGCATCCAGATTCTGGCCCAGCAAAGGATTGGTCGCCATCAGGTTGATGTGATCGGTGATCAACATTAGATCGCCGGGTTTAAACCTGGGGTTAACGCCTCCGGCCGCATTGGTGACAATCAGTTTCTGAACTCCCAGTTTCACCAGCACCCGCACCGGAAATACCACTTCCTCGATAGGGTAGCCCTCGTAATAGTGAGTGCGGCCCTGCATGGTGAGCACAGGCAAACTTCCAATGTGATTGAAAACAAGATTTCCCGAGTGGCCGATGACGGTAGAGCGGGGGAAGTTGGGAATGTCAGCGTAACTCAGCGAAGTATTTCCGGTAAGTGAATTCAGGAATTCCCCCAGTCCCGAACCGAGAATCAGCCCGATGGATGGAGGCTCAGAGATTTTCTTTGAGATTGCACGGACTGCCTGGTCCAAACGTTTCGAGTAAGCTATCGGGTCCGTGAGCATCGCTCTTGAGAGTATCCTAGTGGCGGGTTAGTTGCTTACGATTCGCTCCAGGATCAGTTTCTCCGGCTTGGGTCGTTGATCGCCAATGACAAACGCGCTCCTGGCCAGCGTTGCAGCTTCGTCCAGCCGACGGTCGTCGTTGAATTCCAAAGTGCAGAGAGGCTCATTTTGATTAACTTCTTCTCCACTCTTTTTGCGTACCCAGACGGCAGCAGTGGGATCGATCCTGGATTCCACCGTTTCCCGTCCTGCTCCCAGTAACATGGCAGCCTTCCCGATGGGCTCAGCTTTCACCGATTGCACAAATCCTTTCCGCGTTGCCTTGATTTCGTAACGATGCGACGCCAGAGCCAGGTGCAGATCCTCGTCCACCACTTCAGGATTTCCTCCCTGAGCGGAAATAATTTCGCGCAGCTTATCGAGCGCCTCACCGGTTATTATTTTCTGATTCAGCAAGCCGTGAGCTTCCTCCGGGTTTTTTGCTCTGCCGGCAAGCAACAACATTTCTGCAGCCAGCGCAAACGAGACCTGCTTTACATCCTCGGGTCCTCCGCCCCTCAAAACCTCGACCGACTCGATCACTTCAACGGAATTTCCCACTGCGTGACCCAACGGCTCTTCCATGTTGGAAATCAGCGCCGTCACTTTCTTTCCCAGGAGACGACCGGTCTTGACCAATCCATGAGCCAGCGCCTGAGAATCTTTCAAGGTCTTCATGAAGGCACCCGAGCCGGTCTTTACGTCCAGCACTAAGCCGTCGATTCCTTCCGCGATTTTTTTGCTGATAATACTGGCCACAATCAGCGGGATGCTTTCCACGGTGGCAGTAACGTCTCGCAGCGCGTAAAGCTTCTTATCGGCGGGCGCCAGCTCGGCGGTTTGGCCAATCAATCCTGTCCCCACTCTTCGTACGATCTCCTTGAACTGCTGAAGTGAAAGGCTCACCTTGAAACCGGGGATCGACTCCAGTTTATCCAGCGTGCCCCCGGTATGTCCCAGGCCGCGCCCTGAAATCATGGGAACGAAGACTCCGCAGCAAGCGACCAACGGGGCAATGATCAGCGATGTCTTATCTCCCACGCCGCCCGTGCTGTGCTTGTCGACAACCGGCCCTCCCAAATCCGAAAAATCGACTGTCACGCCTGAATCGATTATGGCGCGGGTCAGCGCCACGGTTTCTTCCTCGTCCATTGATCGAAAATAAACCGCCATTAGGAAGGACGAAGCCTGGTAATCCGGTATCTTCCCTTGAACGTAGCCGTCAACCAGAAACCGTATCTGCTCGGAGCCCAGTTTTTTCCCGTCCCGCTTGTCAGCAATAATGTCTACCGCTCGCATGGCGAGTTCATCTCAAGTAAACAGGACCGGGCATCAGCGGTCGAATCATTTCTTTTCAAATCTTTTCAAACGAAAAGGGCCTCCACACTGTGGAGGCCCGAAGATTGACAAACCTAACACTCTAGGCGCTGAGTTGGCGGGACTTCTTTCGATTGCGCTTCCGAGCCAATGCCTGTTTGACTCGTTTCTTCTCGCCCGGTTTCAGATAGAAGGAATGTTTCTTCAGATCCTTGATGATATCCTCCTGCTGGACCTTGCGTTTGAAACGGCGAAGCGCGCTTTCCAGGGATTCACCCTCTTGCACTATCACTTCAGCCAAAAAATATACACCTCCTCGCGATTGTAGATTTGCTACACAAGAGGCAAACTCTAATAATAGACTGACTTAAAGACCCAAGTCAATTTGATCCGGTAGGAATCTCTGAACCGAGGCTATCCAAGAATTGATCTACCAGCCTCCGTCCCTTCTCGTCCAGCGCCGAATAAATCTCATCCGATGCATAGCAGCTCCGGATGACGGTCAGCATGGCGGCACGTTTTTCTTTAGCATCCTGAGGGTCTTCGTCGAGGGCGAGCAAACTGGATCGTTTCTTGGGAGGGGCTTTGCGCTTCTCCTGAAGATAGGAAAGACGGCCGAAGGCCACTTCGACCTCGTCGTGATTTAGGAGCTGATCAATGGTTCTATACTTAAGAATGGAATCCATCAGCTCCACAAACTGCGGATCGTCGCTTCTCAATTCTTCCAGAGTCTTTTGAATGGACTTGCCTGCCTTGCGTTTATGCCTGGAGTCGTCTGCGCTCAAAGATTCTGTTCGCTCTGGGGTCGGGGTTGCCGACCTTCCGCGGAATAATCGAACCAGGAGCCAGACGACAAGCAGCGCCCCGATGGCGATCAGGGCCCAGAGAAACATCGGGTCCTGAATCACATAGGGCCACTGCTCTTTCACATAGACCCACCACTCCTTCAAACGCAGCCACCAACCCTCCATTCTGGTCACTGGGCGCCCCCTAATAGCGGAAAATTTAACCGCGAAATACGAGGAGATCTACATCGTTTACAAAAAACTTTGCGCTCAAGATCGGAGAGTCCCCTCAAAAAACGTCCGGGTTTCCCAATCCTCACTGGTTACCGTTTTCTTCTTCTTCCGGCTCTGGCGTAATCAAAGTGAGATCGGCTACCCGATCAGACTCTTCAAGCACAATCAATCTCACCCCCTGGGCGCTGCGCGTAATTGTTTCGCGAATTTGAGATGCTTCCAACCGGATAATCTTACCCTGCTCGGTGATCAGTATGACTTCGGAAGTTTCCACCACGTGACAGATTCCGACCACTTTGCCGTTTCGCTCTGTGGTTTTGATGTTGATGATTCCTTTGCCGCCCCGACCCTGAGTGCGGTACTCGGATGCCGCAGTTCGTTTTCCATAGCCGCGTTCGGTAACCGATAGAACGGCGCCCTCTTCCTCGGCGGCAGGATCAAAGACCTCCATGCCGATCAGGTAATCGCCTTTCTGGAGTCGAATTCCCCACACGCCGAATGCGGCCCGGCCCATGTCGCGCACTTCGTCTTCCAGGAAACGAATCGCCAGGCCGTCATGCGTCGCCAAAAAGACGTCGTGTTTTCCAGCAGTTTGCTTGACGGCAATCAGCTCGTCGTCTTCGTCGACCCCCATGGCGATGATTCCCGTCGACCGAGGGTTGGCAAATGCCGTCAGTTCCGTCTTCTTGATGATACCGTGGCGCGTTGCCATGACCAGATAACGTCCCTCGGAGAATTCACGCACTGATATCATGTCGGCGATCTTTTCATCCGATCCCATGTGGACCAGATTGACGATCGCCTTTCCTTTGCCCGCGGCGCCGACGTCCGGAATCTCATAGACCTTCAACCAGTAAACTCTGCCTTTGTTGGTGAAGATCAACATGTAGGCATGCGTGGAGGCCACAAAAAGGTAATCAATCAGATCCTCGCTGCGCGTGGTCATGCCAATGCGCCCCTTGCCGCCGCGGTTCTGGCTCCGATATACATGCGCCGCTGTACGCTTGATGTACCCGGAGCGGGTCGCGGTTATCACCACGTTCTCATCTACGATCAGGTCTTCCAGCGTCAGCTCCACTTCCTCGTCGGCAATGATTGTCCGCCGATCATCTCCGTAGGTTTTCTGGATTTCCCTGAGCTCGTCCTTGATCACTTTTTTCAGCACTTTTTCGCTGCCAAGGATTTCCTTCAATTGCGCGATCAGCTTTAACGTCTCTTCATGTTCTTGCAGGATCTTGTCGCGCTCCAAACCAGTCAACCGCTGCAGCCGCATCTCAAGAATGGCTTCCGCCTGAGGCTGGGTAAGGCCGTACTTCTTCATCAGCCCATCGCGGGCCTCCACTGGAGTCTTAGAGCCGCGGATCAATGTAATGACTCCGTCTAAGTGATCGAGTGCCTTCTTGAGACCTTCCAGGATGTGCGCTCGCTTTTCGGCTTTATCCAGATCGAAGCGAGTGCGCCGGACAACCACTTCCTTGCGATGATCGATGAATAAGTTGAGGCACTCAGCCAGGCTCAGAATCTTGGGCTGATTATTGACGATCGCCAGCAGAATGACGCCAAATGTTGACTGCATGGGTGTCATTTTGTACAGGTTATTGAGAATTACCTGGGGCTGCTCACCGCGCTTTAGCTCTATTACAACGCGCATGCCGTCCCGATCCGATTCATCACGCAGATCGGAGATCCCCTCCAGCTTCCTTTCGCGCACCAGTTCAGCAATCTTCTCAATAAGCTTGGCCTTGTTTACCTGATAGGGGATTTCCGTGATGACGACTGCTTCTCGATCTTTGCCGATCTGCTCGATGGCTGCCTTGGCGCGCATTTGAATAATGCCGCGGCCCGTCTCATAAGCCTGCTGGATCCCGGACCGGCCATAAATGAATCCCGCTGTAGGAAAGTCAGGGCCAGGAACCAGTTTCATCAGTTCCTTGACAGGAAGCTGAGGGTTGTCAATCAGGGCGATGGTAGCATCGAGGATCTCGGTGAGATTGTGCGGCGGGATGTTGGTCGCCATCCCTACCGCGATCCCGGAAGCCCCGTTGATCAGGAGATTGGGAAACTTGGTGGGAAGCACTACCGGCTCGGTGAGCGACTCGTCGTAGTTGGGCTGAAAATCAACCGTGTTTTTGTCAATGTCGGCCAGCAGTTCTTCGGCCAGGCGAGCCATTCGAACTTCCGTGTAACGCATCGCCGCGGGGGAATCTCCGTCGACCGATCCAAAATTGCCTTGCCCGTCAATCAGCGGGTACCGCAGCGAAAAATCCTGGACCATGCGCACCATTGTGTCGTAGACGGGCGAATCGCCGTGCGGATGGTACTTGCCAATCACGTCCCCCACGATGCGGGCGGATTTCTTGTAGGGTTTGTCATGCGTGTTGCCCAACTCTCGCATGGCATACAGAACACGCCGGTGAACAGGCTTCAAACCATCGCGCACGTCAGGCAGGGCGCGACCGATGATGACCGACATGGCGTAGTCCAGGTAGGACACGCGCATTTCATCCTCAATGTTGATGGGGATTTGGTGCTTGGCTATATCCATGTCTTTCCAGCTTCGGGGTCCCGGGTTCTGAGTTTCGAGCCCGAGTTTCTAGTTTTTACGTCTCGGGCTGAGGCGACGCCGCTTTCAACTCGAAACTCGAGACCCGCAACTTTCAAATATCGAGATTCTTGACGTTGAGCGCGTTGTCTTCGATGAACTTGCGCCGAGGTTCGACAGCATCACCCATCAGGATGTTGAATATTTCATCAGTCTCATAGGCGTCATCGATCTTGACCTGCAACAGCGTCCGCGTATCCGGATTCATGGTTGTGGCCCACAACTGTTCCGGATTCATTTCTCCCAAACCCTTATAGCGCTGAATGTTCAAATCCTTCTTACCTGCGGTAATGATGTGATGTAACAATTCCTCGCGCGAATTGAGCTCTATCTGCTTGTTCTTCTCTGCCCCAACGTTCGACCTTTCTTTGATGCCATTCTCGATCTTCTGAATGATAAAAGGCGGGTGCTCAAAGTCCGCGATCTTCCGGAACGTCTGCAGCAATTTGCCGAATTCGGCTGCTGAAAGCAGATCCCAGTTGATCTTGATCTCGTGACTGTTCCCGCTGATCACGGAGAGCTCGAACAGGTTGTGTTCCTCCTCCTTCCTCTGCCTGGCGACGTACCCTTCTTTTTGCAGCGCAGTAGCCAGGTGTTTGACCGCCTCCGCATCCCCGAAAACCTCCTTTATACTGCGGTGGGTTTCCAGCAAGCCGTTCTTGCCTGCCAGTTGCGCCACCAGAATGTCCAGCACGCGAGTGCCGTTCATTCGCCGGTTCAGCTTCTCGTAAACCTTGTTGAATTCCATCAACTGATGCATGGCATCGATCAGCTTCTTGCCCTTGTACTCCTGCTTCAGCTTCTTGCTGATCACCACCAGATTGTCGGTGGCGCGCTCCATCAGGGTTTCAGTCAGTTCCTTTTCATCGCGGAGATACTTTTCTTCCTTTCCCTTCTTGATCTTGAACAATGGCGGCTGCGCGATGTAAATGTGACCGTGGTCGATCAGCTCTTTCATCTGGCGGTAGAAGAACGTCAACAGCAGGGTGCGGATGTGCGAGCCGTCGACATCCGCGTCGGTCATGATGATGATTCGATGGTATCGAAGCTTGCTCAAATCGAAGTCTTCCTTTCCGATACCGGTGCCGAACGCTGAAATCATAGTGGCGATTTCCTGGTTGTTCAGCATCTTGTCAAAGCGCGCCTTTTCAACATTCAGGATTTTCCCCTTAACAGGAAGGACAGCCTGGAATCTTCGATCACGCCCCTGCTTGGCCGACCCGCCGGCGGAATCCCCCTCGACGATGAAAATCTCGGAAAACTGCGGGTCGCGTTCCTGGCAATCGGCCAGCTTCCCGGGCAGCGAGAGATTATCGAGCGCTCCTTTGCGCCGAGTTAGATCCCGCGCTTTGCGCGCCGCTTCCCGTGCTCGCGCTGCATCGATGGCCTTTTCCACAATGCGACGCGCGACGGGAGGATTCTTCTCAAAGTAACCGCTCAATTTGTCGTTGACAAAAGTCTCCACCAGGCCTTTGATTTCGCTGTTTCCCAGCTTGGTCTTGGTCTGTCCTTCAAATTGAGGGTTCGGCAACTTGATACTGATAATGGCAACCAGCCCCTCGCGCACATCATCGCCCTGCAGGTTCTGCTTCAGGTCCTTGATCATGTTGGCCGACGTGGCATAGTTGTTGATGGTTCGGGTGAGAGCAGATTTAAACCCGATTAAATGCGTGCCACCCTCAGTGGTGTTGATATTGTTGGCAAATGAGAATATCGATTCGGCGTAACCGTCGTTGTATTGCAGCGCGACGTCGATGGTCACTCCTTCCCTCTCTTCTTCAAAGGAGATCGGTTTGGGGTGCAGCACATTCTTGTTCTTGTTTAAGTGCTCCACAAAAGTGGTGATCCCCCCGCGATACAGGAATTTCTGCTTCTTCTCAGCAACGTCGGCTCGCAAATCTTCCAATGTGATTTCCAGCCCGCGATTCAGAAACGCCAGCTCGCGCAGGCGTTGGGACAAAGTTTCAAAACTGAATTCCGTGGTCTCGAAAACCTCCAAGTCCGGTTTGAAGGTCACCTTGGTCCCGCGTTTTTGCGTCTTCCCCGTCTTCCGGAATTCAGTCACCGGCTCGCCGCGCTCGTAGGACTGTTCGTAGACGCCGCCGTCCCTCCAGATCTCTAGATCCAATCTTTCAGCGAGAGCATTCACCACTGACACGCCCACTCCGTGCAAGCCGCCGGAGACCTTGTAGCTCTCGTTGTCGAATTTTCCACCGGCGTGCAGCACCGTCATGACAACTTCAGCCGCGGATTTCCCCTTATGCGTGTGCGCGTCCACCGGTATCCCCCGACCGTTATCCACGACCGTGACGGAATTGTCGATATGGATGGTGACATCAATTCTGTCGCAAAACCCGGCCAAAGCCTCATCCACTGAGTTGTCGACCACTTCATAAACCAGATGATGTAATCCGGATGGCCCCGTCGACCCAATGTACATGGCGGGACGCTTGCGAACGGCTTCCAAACCTTCCAAAACTTTGATGTTGTCGGCTGTGTACTGCGAGAGAGAGGAGGACTTTTTAGCCGCCTCTTCTTTAGGGAGAGCGGCCGATTTTTCACTCATAGTGGGTTAACTCCGTAGGCTCTCATAAAAACAGCTCGATTATACCAGTTTTGGCGGCGCAAAAACAGCGATAAATTGCTGTCTTTTGAAGTGTTTCCACGGATTTAGCTGAGAAGAAAAAAGGGCCACCACGCCAATGAAAATTGAACGTCGCAGGCCCGCTCAGGAAAGCTGCACCAGAGAGCCGGCCCGAACTTCCCATTTTTTGCCGTAATCTATTGACCCTAATACATTTTCCTTGGCCGTGGAGAGAAAGGCCTGACGTTGTCCGCCCAATCGGTCCAGCAACCCCTGCAGGCGCTCAATGTCCAATTCAGCGTCAACGTCGTCTATAAGGAGGATAGGATATTCTTTATTTTCAACAAAATAGAGGTGTGTCGCTGAAAGCAGTAGAGAAAAAACGGCGCTCCGCTGCTGCCCACCCGATCCGAAGCTCTGAATCGGCCGCTCATCGATGAGAATCTCCACATCATCGCGATGCGGCCCCTTAAGAGACCTGCCGCGATGGATCTCCTTGCCGCGAATCGATGCCAGGGCTTCGCGGAAAGCGGACGGTTCAAGCTCTTTTGCCGAGCGTACATAGCGTAACAGCAGCGCATCGGAAGAAAAGCGGACTTGGTGAAGGGTGCGGTTCAGCTCTTCAACATAGCGTTCTCTTTCGGCGGAGACGAAAAGCGCGCGGTCTGCGTATATTGGCTCCCAGACTTCCAGATCCGACACTGGTGCAGATCCATCTCGAATATGGACCAGCAGATGGTTACGTTGCTGCAACACATGATGGAATTCAGCGAGGCTGTAGAGGTAGGTTTTCTTTAGTTGGGCAATTCCGCGGTCCAAAAATCTTCTTCTCTGCTCGGGAGCGCCGCGCACGATAGGAAGTTGATCGAAAGAGATCACAAGCGCGTCCAGGTTGCCTAGGTAGCCCAGAATTGATTCAGTCTTTTCATTGACACGAAGTTCTCGGTCGCCGGCCTGCCATGAGAGGAGCAATGATCGCCTTAGACTCTTCTTCTCGACATTGCCGTGGATCCAGAATCTATCCTTCTGATAACGCACGCACTCCCTCAGATGGTGTGTCCGAAACGATTTGGTGTTGGCCAGCACATAGATAGCCTCCAACAGATTGGTCTTCCCTTGACCGTTATTTCCGAAGAAGATGTTGAAACCAGAATCGAACTGAAGCTCCGCCGTGTTGAGGTTGCGAAAAGAATCGACTTTCATGGAGCCGAGGAACATACCTATAACTCTAACCACCGGACACAATCACACCAAGATAAACCCTGGTTGCTGTTTCAATAAAATGTGAGTCAACAAGAGAAGCTGAAGCCTTCTGCTACAGCTTCATCGGCATGACAATATATTGGTAGGTGTACTCGCTGTTTTTCTCTGGTCGAAGCAATCCCTGGGTTTCTTTATCCTTCAATTCAAGGTGCACTTCGTCGTCGTCGACTACGCTCAAAAAATCAAGCAAATATTGTGCGTTGAAGCTGATCTCCAGCGGTTCGCCACCGTACTGTACGCCCAGGGATTCCTTGGCCTCTCCAAAATCGGCGCTACTTGACTGAATATCCATTTGGCCGTCCTTGAGCGCAAGCTTCACAGCGTGAGATCGCTCGTCGGCCATTATGGCCATGCGTTTCAAGGCGTCACTGAAGTCTGGAGTGCTTATAATTATCTTTTTGTCGTTGTCTTTCGGGAGCACCATTTCATAGTTTGGGAACTGCCCAGCCAGGCTGCGTGAGATCAGCAATCTCTTGTCTATCTTAAAGAATAAATGATTTTCGTCGTTTCCAAACTGCACTTCAGATTCATGGTCAGCCAGCAGTTTTGCTAATTCCACCAGCGTCTTCTTAGGGATTAAAACGCGCTGCTCTCCTTCCACTCCGCGAATCGGCAACGATTTGGAAATCAACACCAGGCGATGTCCATCGGTGGTTACCATAGTCAACGCGCTGGCGTTTAAGATCATCAATGCCCCATTCAGAGAATACCGCGACTCCTCCTGAGTGATGGCAAAAACCGACCGGCTGATCACGTACCGCATCACGTCCGGAGGAAGATAGCAACTGTCTCCCTTAATCGCCGGGATTGTGGGAAAGTTTTCCTTGGAGAGACCCACAACTTTGAAGCGTGATTTCTCGCAGGTAATCTGGACCCACTCCTTTTCCAAACTCTTGAAATGAATCTCCGACTCTGGAAGCAGACGTACAATTTCGAAGATCTTGCGAGCTGAAATTGTCAATGCCCCGCTTACTTTAATGCTGGCCGGACAACTACATTCAATGCTGACATCCAGATCCGTTGCGGTCACAAACAGATCTGTTCCCTTGGTTTCCAACAGCAGGTTTGAAAGAATAGGAATTGTATTCTTTCGCTCCACTACTCCCTGCACATAAGAGAGCTCTTTGAAGATGTCACTTTTTTTCACAGAAAAGTCCATGCCTCTTGCCGCTCCTTAGATTTTATTTTTAAAGATAGAAACTAGTAGAGCTAGTAGTGACTGTGGATTCGTTGGAAATCTACCGAAACCCTTGGTTGTCTGCCACTTGGCATGTTTAAGAATGGAAGATAAAAAAGTTGAATCTGACTGTAATGCGGCCGGCTTCATTGAATTCTCTGATTTAAACAGAATCTTCACATGTTACGGCTGTGAATCTGAGGATAAATCAACGAATGGAACCTACTAGCTTATTGATCACGCCGTTCATATTCTTATCCACTTTGCGCATTTCATCGATCTTGCGGATGGAGTGGAGAACTGTTGTGTGGTGTTTTCCTCCAAAACCACGCCCGATCTGAGGCAGCGAGCAGTCAGTTAGTTCTTTGCAGAGATACATGGCAATTTGCCTTGGTTCCGCAATGCTGCGCGAATTGTTCTTGGCCTTCAGGTCCGAAACCTTCAGATTGAAATATTCTGCTACCGCCTTCTGAATGACTTCAATTGAAATTGTGCGTTGTGGATCCCCTACAATATTCTTGAGGACTTCCTGGGCCAGAGAAAGATCGATGTCCATGCCTGTCAGCGACGAATAGGCGATCAATCTCACCAGCGACCCTTCTAGTTCGCGGATGTTTGATTTGATGTTGCTGGCAATGAAGAAAGCGACATTGTCTGGCAAGACCACCCCCTCGATTTCTGCCTTGCGGCGCAGAATTGCGATTTTGGTCTCGAGATCAGGCGGCTGGATGTCGGCGATCAGGCCCCACTCGAAGCGAGAGTGCAGCCGTTCCTCTAGCGTAGGGATCTCCTTCGGAGGGCAATCGCTGGAGATGACGATTTGCTTCTGCGCGTCGTACAGGGCATTGAAGGTGTGGAAAAACTCTTCCTGAGTTCGTTCTTTGCCTGCCAAAAACTGAATGTCATCCATTAGCAGGACATCGATGTTGCGGTATTTGTCTCGAAATTGGATGGTGCGGTCGTAGCGAATCGAGTTGATCAACTCGTTCATGAAGCGCTCCGACGACATGTATGTCAGCTTCACATGAGGGTACTTCTTGAGCAGGCAGTGCCCAATGGCATGCATCAGATGAGTTTTCCCCAGGCCCACGCCCCCGTAGATGAAAAGTGGATTGTAAGCCTTTGACGGTTGCTCGGCGATGGCCAGAGCTGCCGCGTGCGCAAACTGATTGGAAAAGCCTACGACGAAGCTTTCGAAAGTGTATTTCGAATTCAACGTCGGCGGTTCGGCGAGAGCGGCGGGCGCTGGCTGTTCCAGTGGTGGTTTCTCGTCGGGTGACACGAAGCAGACATCAGCCGGAACCCCCACCTCCTCCAGGCAGCGGCGCACCAACTTGTCATAATTCTCCAGGTGCCATGACTTGAAGTGGTTATTGGGAACCTGCACCAGCAACTTGCCGCCGCTTTCGCCCAGGTAAACGAGCGGTTTGAACCAAGTGTCAAAGTTCTGGTGGCTGGTCCTCTTCTGTATCTTCGCGAGCAGGCTTTCCCACAGATTCATAGCTGCACAAATAACCACGCCGAAGACACAACCACTTCTTGAAAAGCACGGTCAACCGGAAACCGGAAGACGCTTCCAAGAAAACGGCTGGAAACGCGGGGGCAAAACCAGCCGCTCGATCCAAGTTTTTTATTCTTTGATTTTCCACAGCGTTTTGCACAGCTGTGGAAAAATTGGCTTGTATTTTTTCTGTGTCCGCTTCGGTCCTGCAAGAATTTGAGGAGTAAAACTAGCAAATAGAAGAGCGGCTTTTCAACAACAAAGAAAAAAAATTTTTCTGTAATTCGCTCGCTCTGAAACGCCCGTCTGATGCGGGTTTCAGAGTTTGTGTGCCAGTTTCACCAGTTGTTGCTTGGGGAAAAAAATTCTTGACAAATGAAGCCTGCGAGAAGTGAAAAGTTGTTGTCGTCGAGAGCAACGGTTCTACCGGAACGAAAGCAACAGGCAGTTAAAAGAAACGATTGCTCTCCTGATCAATAATCAAGCCGGTCTTTTTCGGAGTGTGATTCAAAAAACTTCCGCACCTTCTGATAAGTGACGTCAAGCGCTTCCGGCAGCACACGAGTCTCGCCGGTAACGGTCATGAAATTTGAATCTCCCGTCCAGCGCGGCAAAAGATGCATGTGGATGTGGCCGGCGACTCCGGCGCCGGCGCATTTGCCAAGATTCATTCCGGTGTTGAATCCCTCCGGTTCGTAAATCTCGCGCAGCCCCTTCTGGCAGTGAGCCGTCAACTGCATTATCTCCTGCAATTCGGCGGGGGAGGCCTCTTCAAGCAACGCGATGTGCCTGTTGGGAGCAATCATCAGGTGTCCGGAGTTGTAGGGAAAGCGATTTAACATCACCAGGCACTGGTTTGCCCTGTGCACGACGAGCAATTTCTGGTCGTCCTTTTCCTTTGTTGCCTGGCAAAAGAGACATTCCTGGCTGGGCTGACCGGCGGTTGAAATGTACTGAAACCGCCAAGGGGTCCAGAGGTAATCCATCTAAGAAGCGGCGGGAGGTTGCTGGTTTATGAGGTCCTTGAGTTCTTTGCCGGGTTTGAAGTAGGGAATGCGCTTGGCGGGTACTTTGACTTTTTCACCGGTCTTGGGATTCCGGCCGGTCCGGCTGGAGCGCTGGCGCAGGCGGAAACTGCCAAAGCCGCGCAGCTCCACTTTTCTCCCTTCCTTTAGCGAATCAATTATGCTGTCAAGGACGGTCTGCACAATCACTTCGGCATCCTTTTTTGTGAGGTTGGAGTTCTTTGCAACCTCTTCAACCAACTCGGCTTTGGTCATTGGGTCCTCCTAGCGTGCCACTAGAATATGACAGCGACGAGAAATCGAGCAACCTAAAATCGGGAACAGTACCGGCTCTCGAATGTCGGGTACTAAAAGGGCTAAAGAGTGCGTTATTCCTTCTTCTGGACGCTCGAGCGGAGGCTTTCCAGCTGTTCTTTGGCTATATCCCCAATGGTGCTGGATGCCGACTCAGCTCGTGACAAGTAAGCCTTGAAATCGTCCTCCGGACGCGAGGTTTCCTTGAGTGCCTTCAAACTCAGGCCGATCTTTTTTTCGAGCAGATTCATCTTGATTATTTTCGTGTCCACTTCCTGCCCGACAGAGAAGTGATCTTCCGGTTTTTCAATGCGCTTCTCGTCCAACTCTGAGACATGACAGAGGCCCTCGACCCCCGCCGCCAATTCCACGAAAGCGCCGAAGTTGGTGAGACGAACAATCTTGCCGTGAACAACATCGCCAATTTCGTGCTGGGAGAAAAACTCTTCCCATTTGTCCGGTTCAAGCTGTTTGATGCCGAGCGAGAGTCGCTGATTCTCGGCGTCAACATTCAATACCACTGCGTTGACAACGTCGCCCTTCTTGAGAACTTCTGACGGATGTTTGATCTTCTTGCTCCAGGATAGATCGGAGATATGCACCAGCCCGTCGACACCATCCTCGACTTCGATAAAGGCCCCGAAGTCCGTCAAGTTGCGAACTTTTCCCGAGATGATGGCATTCACAGCATACTTCTCACTGATGATGTCCCATGGGTTTGGCTCTGTCTGCTTCAGCCCGAGGCTGATGCGTCGCGCGCCCGGATCGATGTCGAGCACGATCGATTCCACTTCGCTGCTCACCGAAAGAAGCTTGGACGGATGTTTGATCCGTTTGTTCCAGGTCATTTCGCTGATATGGATCAGGCCCTCCACGCCGGGCTCCAGCTCCACAAACGCGCCATAATCGGTCAGGCTAACCACCTTTCCAGTTACCTTCGCACCCTTGTTATACCGGTGTTCCGCACTTTCCCACGGATCCTCAGCAAGTTGCTTGTAGCCGAGTGATACCTTCTCTTCCGCCTTGTCAAACTTCAGAACTTTTACCTGAATCTTGTCACCTACATGGAACAGCTCCGAAGGATGGTTGACTCGTCCCCACGACATATCAGTTATGTGGAGCAAGCCATCGATGCCACCAAGGTCAATAAATGCTCCATAATCGGTAATATTCTTTACTATGCCTTCTGTGACCATTCCTTCTTCCAGTACTTTCAGCGTTTCACTCTTTGCGCGCTGGCTCTGTTCTTCAAGAACTATTTTCCGCGAAAGCACTATGTTGCCGCGCCGCTTGTTGACCTTGATCACCTTCATCTGCAGTTCTTCGCCGCGCAAAGCATCAAGGTTGCGCACCGGATGCAGATCCACCTGTGAACCGGGCAGAAAGGCACGGATCCCAATGTCGACCGCCAGCCCGCCTTTGATTCGTTCAATGACGCGACCCTTGATGATGGTTTGCTCGTTGTAGGCCCGCTCGATATCATCCCAGATCTTCATCTTCTCCGCCTTTTCGCGGGAGAGGACGACATAGCCGTCGCGGTTTTCGGTCGTCTCGAGCAGCACTTCAATCTGGTCTCCCGGCTGAACAGAAACCCGCCCCGATTCGTCGCGAAATTCGTCCAGGGAGATTATGCCTTCCGATTTGAACCCCACGTCGACAATGACATCTGAATTGGTAACACTAAGAACCACACCCCTGACGACCTGGCCTTCAGAGTATTTTTGAAAAGTGGAATCGTAGGCTTTCAGCAAATCAGCGTAACTTTCCTTGGGGTCAACGTCGAAGGTAACCGGGTTTACCGAGCGAAAGGAAGCTCGATGTGATTCGCCTTTCGGGAAGCTCTTCTCTTTACCTCCCTTTCGGCGCACCGATGGAACATCAATAGACGACATTAAAACAGTCCTCCTCTTGAGAAATGGGGTTTTATCAACTGATCAATATTCAGCACAGGGGATGGGCCGTCTCGTCCGCGTTGCAGTTCTTCCTGATTTTGGTAGAGATTAAAGCGACTTAGGGGACAATTCCCCCGTGTCGAGGTAATAGCGGCGGGAACCGGCAATTCGTACAACAAGCTGAGACATCCCTTTATAGTAGTTTGATTTAAAAAGGTAACATTAACCGAAGCGCCAAAAACTTGTCAAGGCAGAAGGGCCAGAAATATTTTCTCCCATCTTTGGGGTCGGGACTGGCCGCCGCCCGTTAATCCTCGAGGCAACTGGGCGCCGCCAAACACTTTGATGAATCCAAACGCCGGTGTTACACTTATTATTTTGTCTGAATGGAGCAAAGATTCTGCTCCGCAGCGCGAAAGGAAAAGAGGAAAACCAGTCCATGAAAGAAGCAATTCACCCGGCTTATCATCAGGTTCGAGTCCATTGTGCCTGCGGTAATGAGTGGGAAACCCGTTCCACCAAGGCCGGAGAAGTAATCCGCCTGGAAATCTGCTCTCAATGTCATCCTTTTTTCACCGGGAAGCAAAAACTGATAGACACGGCCGGGCGAGTAGAGCGCTTCCAGAGAAAGTACGCAAAAAAGAGCTAAGCCTGTATGGAAGAAAACGTTCTGGTGGGAGGGCAGGCGGTAATCGAGGGCGTCATGATGCGCACTCCCAACGCTTTTGCCGTGGCTGTCCGCAGGCCTTCGGGGGAACTGGCGGTTCTGAAGGAGAGGCTGAACCTTTCGGCCTGGAAACCCTGGCTGCGCTGGCCGATTCTGAGGGGGTTTCTGGTGCTGATCCACGCTATGATCCTGGGGGTCCGCGCGCTGAACTTCTCCGCCTCTGCCGCCCTCGATCAGCCCGAGCAGCCCAAGGAAGGTTGGAAGCATCGGACCGCCGTCACGCTTTCCTTCATCGTTGCGCTCGCCTTTGGAATCGGGTTGTTTCTGTTTTTGCCTTTATACCTGACCCGTCTGGCGGCGCATCTCCTTCCTCTGTTGAGCAACTGGATACTATTCAACCTGCTTGACGGTCTGATTCGGGTTCTCTTTTTCCTGGGCTACCTTGGTCTGATTGCCAGAATGAAGGATATTCACCGTATTTTTCAATATCACGGCGCCGAGCACAAAGTGGTCCATAACTGGGAGGCAGGCATCGACTTGAGCGTCGAGAATGCACGGCGCTTTTCCCGGCTGCATCCGCGATGCGGCACAAGTTTTCTGATGTTCGTGATGCTGGTGAGCATCTTCGTATTCACCCTTTTTAGGTGGAAGTCGTTCCTCTTGCTTTTTCTATCCCGCGTCATTTTGATGCCTTTGATTTCCGGGATTTCTTACGAGTTGATTCGGCTGTCGGCCAAAAACATCACCAACTCGTTTGTCCGCCCCTTTGTCAAACCAGGCCTGTGGCTGCAGTTGATCACAACCCAAGAGCCTTCCGACGATCAGTTACAGGTGGCAATTCACTCGCTGCAACAGGCGTTGGGGATCGAGAAGGAGCTGAAAGCTCAGGCTGCCTGATCATGTTCGAGCGATTGGAAGAAATCCAGCGTCGATACGAAGAGCTTTCCCGTCAACTGGGAGATCCTGCGGTCGTTTCTGATCCGGAGAAGTACCAGAAACTCGCCAAGTCGCACAGCGAGCTGGGCGAAATCGTCGAAAAACACAATCACTATAAAAGCCTCGAGCAGGGAATTCGGGAGACCCGCGGGCTGCTCTCGCAGGAGAGCGACGGCGAACTCTTGACCATGGCAAAGGAGGAGCTCGCGTTGCTGGAAAAGCGCCTGGAAGAATGCCGCGGAGAATTAAAGCAGCTTCTTGTTCCCACGGATCCGAACGACGCGAAAAACGTGGTTTTGGAAATCCGCGCCGGCACGGGAGGCGACGAGGCCACCCTTTTTGCCGCCGAAGTATTTCGCATGTATACGCGTTACGCGGAGCGCCAGAGATGGAAAGTGGAAGTAATGTCGGCGCACTATTCCGGCGTAGGCGGTCTGAAGGAAGTGATCGCCATGGTCGAAGGCAGCAAGGTTTACAGCAAGTTGAAGTATGAAAGCGGAGTCCATCGAGTGCAGCGTGTCCCCCGGACTGAGGCCAGCGGACGAGTGCACACGTCGGCTATTACGGTGGCCGTCTTGCCGGAGGCCGACGAGGTGGAAGTGGACATAAATCCCAAGGACCTGCGCATTGACACGTTTTGCTCCTCGGGTCCTGGAGGCCAGTCGGTCAATACCACCTACTCGGCCGTGCGCATTACCCACATACCCACGGGCGAGGTTGTTTCCTGCCAGGATGAAAAATCGCAGATCAAAAATCGGGCCAAGGCGATGCGCGTGCTGCGCTCCCGTCTTTACGAGAGGGCGCTGGCCGAGCAGCAGAGCCAGATTGCGCAGAACCGCAGAAGTCAGGTGGGCAGCGGTGACCGCAGTGAAAAGGTGCGCACCTATAATTTCCCCCAGAACCGGGTCACCGACCATCGCATCGGTCTGACGCTGCACCGTCTCGATTCCATAATCGACGGTGATCTGGCCGACGTGATCGATTCTTTAGTGACACATTTCCAGGCCGAGAAACTGAAGAACGAAACGGCCGCTTAAAACGGATTCCGGGTTCCGGGTTTCGGGTCTCGCGTCTGTGCAGCCACAGAGCCGCGGCCGGAAGGGCGCGGCGCGCCAGAATGGCCGGCTTCGTCAATCCCGCCATGCGTAAGCTGGCTAGATTTTTTCAGTTATGGATTGTGCGGATAACTTATATTCCGCGCCGCACCCTTCCGGTCGGGGCTGTGTGGCTGCATGCAGTGGCCAGCCGGGATGCATCCGAAACTGAAAAGAAATGCCTACAGTAGCTAGCGCTCTGCGCAAGGCTGACTTACTTCTGAGGCAGGCTGGCAGGGAAAGCCCGGAACGCGACTCGCGTCTTCTGCTTTCCGAGGCTAGTGGCAGGGATCTTAGTTTCCTTCTCGCTCACCCCGAATTTGAGATCAAGCCGGAAGACTTGAATCGATTCGAGTTGTGGATTCGGCAACGAGCCGAAGGAAAGCCTATCGCCTACTTAACAGGGCATCAGGAATTTTATGGACGGGATTTCGTTGTATCCCCGGCCGTGTTGATTCCACGACCAGAGACCGAGATGTTGATCGAACAGGCATTAAGGATCCTGGCACCGGCCCGCCAAGAGGAACGCAGGGGCGCCTCCAGAGCGAATCTTGACACTTCGCTTCTTCCATCGCCGATTTGGATTGCCGATGTTGGAACCGGAAGCGGCTGTATCGCCGTCACTCTGGCACTGGAAATCCCCTGGGCGCGCATATTGGCGACCGATATTTCGGCGGCTGCGCTTGCAGTTGCCAGGAAAAACGCGCGCATTCACCGAGTGTCCCACCGGGTTCAATTCCATCATGCGGATCTTCTTCCGAGCGGTGCCGCGAGACTGGACGTCATAGTTTCGAATCCGCCTTATGTGGCCAGGGAAGATCCCAGCCTGGCGGCCGAAGTCCGCGATCACGAGCCTCAAGAGGCCCTTTTTGCGGGCAAGAACGGACTGGAAACTTACGCGCGGCTGGTTCCGGAAGCACTTTGCCGCCTGAAAGCGGGCGGCTGGCTGATATTGGAACTGGGGTACCACTCAGAGGAGAAAGTGCGCTCTCTCTTTGATCCTTCACAATGGCGAAGTGTCGAAACCTTTCCGGATCTGCAGGGAATCCCCAGATGCCTGGTGGCAAGGCGAGAAGGGGACACGGATAACGCGGAGGACACGGAGATTCGGGGACAGACACCTTAACTCTCTCAACTTTGCCGGAACTCGGTAGTTCGGGGAGAAAGTTAAGGTGTCTGCCCCCGAATCTCCGAATCGGAATTCCGCAATTGACTTAACCCGGGGGCCATTTCATGGGACGTCCGCCGAGCAAGTGGAAGTGAATGTGGAAGACACTCTGACCGGCGCCGGCCCCCGTGTTGAGAACCACACGATATCCTGTTTTGTGCAGCCCTTCATGTTCGGCAAGATTTCTGGCAATGCACAGAACGTGCCCGAGCATTGATTCCTCGCTGGAGCAGTCGTGCAGCGAAGCGACATGTTTCTTGGGCATCACCAGAATGTGAGTGGGCGCTTGCGGGTTAACGTCACGAATGGCGAAGGTCCGATCATCTTCGAACACAATCTGAGCCGGAATTTCCTTGCGTAAAATCTTACAGAAAATGCAGTCTTGCATGGCTTGTTGGGCTCCTCGACATTGTAGGGGCGCACCGCCGCGCGCCCTACGCTCTCTCTCATTTGTCCAGACTTGTGATTCCCGGAAGCCTTATCTCCGCGCTGCGAGCATTCTCGATCGCCTCCGGGTATCCGGCGTCGGCGTGTCGGACAATTCCAATTCCCGGATCGTTGGTAAGAACCCGCGACAATCTTTCGTCGGCCTCACGGCTGCCGTCGGCCACGCAGACCTGCCCGGCGTGCAGCGAATAACCTATTCCCACGCCGCCTCCATTATGAAATGAAACCCAACTGGCGCCCGACACGGCGTTCAGCAGCGCGTTCAATATTGGCCAATCAGCGATGGCGTCGCTGCCGTCGCGCATCGCCTCTGTTTCGCGATAGGGCGACGCGACCGAACCACAGTCGAGATGATCGCGGCCGATAACAATAGGAGCTCGCAGGACCCCTTCTCGTACCAGACGATTGATCTCCAGAGCGAAGCGATCCCGCTCTCCGTATCCCAGCCAGCAGATTCTGGCGGGAAGTCCCTGGAAACGGACCTGCTTGCCGGCAAGATCAATCCAGCGCGCCAGGGAATGGTTCTCGGGAAACAGGCGCTTGACGACTTGATCGGTCCGATTGATGTCCTGCGGATCCCCCGACAGCGCCACCCAGCGGAAAGGCCCGCGGCCCTGGCAAAACAGCGGGCGAATGTATGCGGGAACAAATCCGGGGAAATCGAACGCGTTTTTCACACCGGCCTTCAGAGCCTGGCCGCGTATGTTGTTTCCGTAGTCGAACGTCACCGCGCCTCTCTTTTGCATCTCCAGCATGGCTTCCACATGTCTGGCAATGGAAGCAAGGGAGCGTTTTTGGTACTCCTCAGGATCAGTTGCCCGTAGAGCCAGGGCCTGAACCAGCGTCATTTCGCCGGGAACATATCCGTTCAGTGGGTCGTGAGCGCTGGTTTGATCGGTCAATACATCGGGAATCCAATCGCGGCGCAGAATCTCGGGCAGCAAATCTGCGCAGTTTCCGACCAGTCCCACCGACAGCGACTCTTTTTTCTTTCTCGATTCTTCAATCCAGCGCATCGCCTCGTCGAGCGATTCTGTCATGCGCTGGCAATATCCACTTTCCAGGCGTTTTTGGATTCTCGAAGCATCCACATCGATGCCCAGAAAAACCGCGCCATTCATGGTTGCTGCCAGCGGCTGCGCCCCGCCCATTCCACCAATGCCTCCACTCAGGACAAATCGTCTGCTCAGATCTCCACCAAAGTGCCGATCAGCGACGGCAGCGAAAGTCTCATATGTGCCCTGAAGAATGCCTTGCGTGCCGATGTAGATCCAGCTTCCGGCGGTCATCTGCCCGTACATGGTGAGGCCGAGCTTTTCCAATCGATGGAATTCGTCCCAGTTGGACCAGTGCCCTACCAGATTGGCGTTGGCAATGAGAACGCGAGGGGCCATTTCAAATGTGCGGAAGACTCCAACCGGCTTGCCGGACTGCACCAATAGGGTTTCGTCATTATCCAACCGTTCCAGCGCCCGGACAATCGCGTGATAGCACTCCCAGTTGCGGGCCGCCTTGCCGGCTCCCCCGTAGACGATTAGGTCTTGCGGATTTTCGGCGACGGCAGGATCCAAGTTGTTCATCAGCATCCGCTTGGCAGCTTCCTGGTGCCATCCTTTGCAGGAGATCCGAGTTCCTGTGGGAGCTTTGATGTTGATGTCGGCGATGGTTTTCATGTTCGCCTCCTATCGAATGGTCGCAAGTCGAAGGTCGCAGGTCCCAACTGTCGTTCCGAAGTCCGAGTTTCGGGTCTCGGGTTAAGTCTCTTTTGTCGTTCAGTGGTTTTCAGGTCACGAAGACATAAACATATTCAAAACTCAGAACTCGAGACTCGAAATCCGGAACTCGAGACTTTTGACCTTCGACTTGCGACCTGCGACTTCATGACTTCATTTATTCAGCGCTTCGCGCGCGATTCGTTTGAATTCGCCGGCGTTGATTTTCTGGACAATCCGGCCGATGTCAACACTGGTGGACCGGTCGCGTGTCAGCGAAGGAATATCCTCCCGCACCGCCGCATAGGCACGGGCCGTGCCCCATCCGGGTTTCAGAGGAGCAAGAAAATCAATGCCCTGGGCGGCGCACATCAATTCTATGGCAAGAACATTCTTGACGTTTTCGACAATGGGAAAGACCTTCAGGCCGGCGTGCATTCCCATGCTGACATGGTCTTCCATGTTCGCTTCGGTGGGGATGGTGTCCACGGAGGCGGGATGGCTGTAAACCTTGTTTTCCGAAGCGAGCGCTGCCGCGACCACCTGATTCATCATGAAGCCGCTCTCCAGCCCGGGTTGTGAGGTGAGAAACGCAGGCAACTCGCTCAAATCTGGGTTGACCAGCCGCTCGATCCGCCGCTCTGAAATATTTCCAAGTTCGGTAAGCGCGATGGCTATGTAATCGAGCACCAGGGCAATCGGCTCGGCGTGGAAATTTCCGCCGGAGACCACTGCGGGCTCTTCCGGAAATACCAGAGGGTTATCGGTAGCACTATTGACTTCGGTTTCCACCACCTGCAAGGCGTGCCGCCAGGCGGTGCGGGCGGCTCCATGGACCTGCGGCATGCAACGCAAACTGTAAGCATCCTGGACTTTCTTGCAATCCTTGTGGCTGGCGATAATTTCACTGTCGCGCGTTAGAGCCAGCAGCGTCGTTGCAGACTCAATTTGGCCCGCATGCGGACGGATGCGATGGATGCGCAAGTCGAATGCAGAGCGGGTTCCTTTGAGCGCTTCCAATGAGAGTGCTCCCGCGACTTCCGCCGTCAGAATCAAGTTTTCCATTTCAGCCAGGGCAATGCTGGCCAGCGCTGAGCACCCATGGGTTCCGTTCAGAATGGCGAGGCCTTCCTTGGCTTCGAAGGATATGCTGAGAATTCCAGCCTTGCACAGCGCCAGCATGCTGGGAAAAACCTGACCCCGGTATTCGACAAATCCCTCCCCTACCAGAACCAAGGCCAGGTGCGCGGCGGGAGTGAGATCGCCGCTGGCTCCCACTGATCCGCGCGACGGGATTACAGGGGTGACAGACTTATTCAATAACTGGATCAGTGCTTCGACCACCTCGACGCGAATCCCGCTGTAGCCTTTGGCCAAAGCGTTGGCGCGGATCAGGATCATGGCTCGAACTACATCTTTTGCCAGCGGAGGACCGACTCCGCAGGCATGACTGCGGGCCAGATTAACCTGAAGCTCCCTAACCTTTTCGGCGTCAATCCTGACATCGGCTAGCTTTCCAAAACCTGTGTTGACTCCATAGATAGTTCGGTCCTCTGCCAGGGCGCGCGTGACACTTTCCCGTGACCGGCGTAACTGCGCGCGCGCCTCTTCGGACAGTACCACCGGCTGATTTTCACGCGCCACGCGCACAATGTCGCGAACGGTCAGGTCGTGCCCCGAAATCTCCAGATCTTGCAAGGCGAAACTCCAGCGGAAGGCCTTAATAGAACATAACGTCACTGGCGCATCAAGTCTTTGGCTCGCGTTGGGCACTAGTAGGAGATGCCGGTTGGCCTGCTGCGAGTGAATTTATGTCGTCTCTTCCCAAGCCGTCCAAATGGAGTATGCGGCCTGTTCATCATAACCGAGCAACGACTGGCCTGGCCGAAGAGGAACAACGTCTGTCTGGCCGGAAGTATGGTAGCCACTGCCCGGAAAGGACGTCGAGTCGAAATACCACTGGTCCTTCCTACCAGAGCGTTCTTACGTGTGGATAGCTGATGATTTTTTCGTCCCTCGTGACCAGAACGGCGTCATGCATCAGCGCGGTAGCGATGATGATGCGATCAGCAGGATCTCCGTGAAGCGGGCCTGGCAAATAGACTGATTTCAACGCGATTTTGTTGTCCACGGGAATGAAATTCAAGAACGGCAAGGTTTCGACCTTTTCGATCCAATCCCTCACGTCCATGTTGAGCCGCAATCGATTTCTCTCCACCAGGAGCGCCACTTCCCAAATACTGATCGACGACAGGTAGATTGTCCTCTCGCCTCGGGCCTTGTCAATTGTCCTTTTTGCTCTTACAGAGACCTCTGGAGACCCGTTGATCCACCAAACCCAGACATGAGTATCCAAAACGATCACTTCAGTGATTCCCAGTCTTCCAGAGCGACAGGTTCCGTGGGCTTGTCGTACTTCACAAGCGAGTGGCGCAATTGTTTCAGGATTTCATCTGGGTTTGGCGCCGTTTCAGAATAGGGAATAATCTTCGCTACTGGCCGTCCTCGATCTGTGATGATCAATTCTTTCTTTGTTTTTTCTACCTCGCGAAAATACTCAAGCGCGCGCGGCTTAAACCTAGACTTGGAAACCTTGATCATGACCGTGGTCATGATACCATAGTCATTCAGGGCGCCTAGCAGGAAATATTGACCTTCGACTTTTATTGGGCCGGACTTTCCCTCCGAGTGATTGTGTACTGGTAAAGCTTCGCCAAATCTGGCCCTACAAAGGTGACCTTCATTTCCTGCGTGTCCGCTTCAATGACCGTGAATCCGTGGGAGCTTTTTGCAAATAACGAGCGGGGTCCTGGGGTAATTCGACGGATAGCGGCGCCACCACCTCCGGAAACAAAGAAGTGCACTCCTCCCTCCGGCTTCAGGTGCTGCATGTCATGGTCGTGGCCGGCTAGATAAACGTCCGCCGGTCCCTTCAGTATGGGCAGCAGCCGTCCTATCAATTTAGGATTGTCCTCGTGCACGCCCGCCGAATAAATCGGGTGGTGGCCATAGACTAACTTCCATGTGGCGGTGCTTTTTTTCAACTCGTCCGAAAGCCACAGCAACTGCGCCTCGGATATTTCATTGGTGTCCAGTGCAAAGAATTGGACCGGGCCGGCCGTAAACGTGTAGTAAGTTGCCGGCATCTTCCAACTGGTACTCTTGTTTGAATAGAGAATCTCTGAAGCCGGGCTGTCGGCGAATCCCCAGTCGTGATTGCCCAGGGTGGCGTAAAAGTTAATCTGCAGCCGGTCATAGAGCTCATCCCACCAAGTTTTCCAACGCGGATCGGCGGGACTTTCCATCCCCTTGCTGTAGAAGTTGTCTCCCAGCGTAACGGCGAAATCAAAGGGCGCTTTTTGATGATACTTCAACATAGCCGCTGCGACTTGTTTCTGATTCTCCAATCCCGTCCCGAAATCTCCGAAGGCAAGCACTCGAACGGAT
>DASXTB010000057.1:0-19269 GCA_036505615.1 Acidobacteriota bacterium | reverse complement strand
CGGCGAGAACTTAGCCAGGGGTGAGCGCTTTTTGCGAACCCCTGGTTTGGGTTTCCCATATAAGATCCTGCCTGGCAGCGGCGGGGGGATTGACCCCTTACGGTGACATATCTTTCCGCCCCTATCCGGGGCGGGTCGGCTGGAGCGGAACGCCAACCAGGGGTTCGCAAAAAGCGCTCACCCCTGGCTAAGTTCTCGCCGCGCCTCCGGCGCTCCCAATTAATCGGCGTCTTTCTTGGCACTTCGGGACCTTACGGCGATCGCACGGATTCTCAAGGACGCTGGTCTCTTTCGGGAACATTCCCTGCCGAAGGCGTGGGTAGTTGGGAGGTGCAGTTGTTACTTGGGAGCCCGGATTCTCCACAGCAGACGGGCGTTGTCCGGATAAACATAAAGACATAGGTCAGGCGTCGACGGCTACAGCGATTGAGCCTGGCTGCGTCCACGATCATGCCGCACAGCGCCCTTCCGGGGGAGCTGAGAAGAGAAATTGATTCAATCTGTAGGGGCGACCCTGTGTGGTCGCCCGCTGCAGAATCCAGCGGATTTTTCTCGGCTCCGTTCGGAAGAGCGCGGGAACTGTGCAATTTGTTTGGCTAATCGGTCGGCCGTTGCGGCGGGCGCCCACGCAGGGCCGCCCGTACGATCAGATGATGGCTTTTCCGTCCGAGCGGAGCGGAAGATTGTTCATTTTGTGAGCTTTATGTGCATCAAGGGAGCCCAGCCGCGATAATTCACGAGTCAACGATCCAGCCTAGGGAAGATCCAAGGCAAAGCGGATTGCTTCCTCCACTTGTGCCATTCTTTGCGGCGACAAAACTGCGATTCGTCCCTTAATGATCGACATCGGTATCGTTACGATATCATCTGCATTCACTACACACCGAGACGGCAGTCCGTCTTTCTGATCCAAGAGAACCTCAACCGGAATATTTCTAATGGTTCGCGTGATGGGAGCAACTGTTGCGGCGCTGCGGACTTTGTAAGCCGAATCACGACTCAATAGCACAACGGGCCTGCGTCCCACAGCCTCCGGCAGCTCGGCCCACCAAACCTCGCCTCGCCTCATTTACCACTTTTCCTTGGGGAGCACGCGCAACAGGAGCCGGGCTGTTGTGCTTGACCATGTTTCCTTTTCCGGTTTTTTTCGGTACCCCTCTACATATCGACGATCCATTTCTTTCAGCGCCAGACCTTTTAACCGCAGCCTGCAAGCTTCGCGAATGAAAGCAGCTCTGCTTTCAGCCACTACTCCCGCAGTGGCGTCAATGTGCTTGAGAAGATTCTCGTCAATTGGCACCTGAATGATTTTTTTTGTCCTTCTCTTAGCCATAGATCCCTTCCACAATAACTTGTGTAACTATTACCACAACGGCCGCTCGTCCTTGAAGTCAAAAAGAAAGCCCGAGTTTCATTCAAATGCCCATTTGGTTTATGCTTCCAGGCGTGAACGGCAGTTGGAAAAAGCCCCCCAAGCTGGTTGCGGGAGACCGCATCGCCCTGGTTGCGCCAGCCTCGAACTTCAACTTGGATCATTTTAAGGAAGGCGTCGCTTATCTGCGCAACCTGGGTTTTGAACCCGTATTTGATGATTCTGTCTTTTCGCGTCATCTCTACTTTGCCGGGCCGGACGCGCAACGGGCCGAGCGCTTGATTCACTACTTGAGAGACGATTCCATCCGGGCGCTCGTTTCCGTTCGCGGCGGTTATGGAGCGGCGCGGCTGCTTCCCTATCTCAGTCAAGCGGAGTGGAAAAAACCAAAAATACTTGTAGGGAGCAGCGATGTCACTGCATTGCTCTGCTTTTTTTCCTCGGCACAACACTGGGTCACTTTTCACGGTCCGATGGTCGCCGGAGACATCGCCCGCGCTAGAATCGACGTCCCGCAATGGCAGGCATTCCTGGGCGACGGAGGATTCCCGGCGCAGATCCGAGGTAAGACCACATGCTGGAGGGAAGGGAGCGGTCGTGGAATTCTCTACGGCGGCTGCCTGTCGATACTCTGCAGCCTACTCGGCACCAGGACCCGCTGGCAGATGGAACAGGCCAGCGACCTGGTGCTGTTTTTGGAAGACCTCCGTTGCAAGCCCTACCAGATTGACCGCATGTTGACTCAATTGATCCAATCGGGGTTGTTCGATCGCGTTCGCGGGCTGATTCTGGGAGAAATGGTGGAATGTGACTCGACGCCGGGAGCCGACCTGAAGTCTGTGATTCTGGACGTGCTGGCGCCGTTTGCCTTCCCGGTGGTGTTCGGTTTGCCCTCGGGCCACACAACCCAGGAAAGTTTGATTCTGCCATTCGGCGTCCCGGTCGAACTAAATGCGGAAGAGAACCTGATTCACTTCCCCGAAAGTCCTGTTAGCCCATGATCCGTTTTGAGGACGCCCGGCATATTCATTTAATTGGCATCTGCGGAACTGCTATGGCGACGCTGGCCGCCATGCTTCACGAGAGCGGATATCGAATATCCGGCTCAGATCAAAACGTCTATCCCCCCATGAGCACTTTCCTGCAGGAGCGCGGCATTTCGGTGATCTCACCGTACAGCAAACAAAACCTCATTCCCAAACCGGATCTGGTGGTGGTGGGGAACGCGATTTCGCGGGGCAATGTTGAGTTGGAAGCATTGCTGAACGAACGAATTAATTACACTTCCTCGTCCGATTTAATGCGCGAGGTCTTCATTCGAGGAAAGCAGTCCGTCGTGGTCACCGGCACCCACGGCAAGACGACCACGACCAGCTTGGTAGCCTGGATTCTTACTTTTGCGGGTGTTGATCCGAGCTTCATGGTGGGCGGAATCCCTAAGAATTTCCAGTCCGGCTACCGCCTGGGCAGCAGCGATATCTTTGTGTGCGAGGGAGATGAATACGACACCGCTTTCTTTGACAAGACCCCAAAGTTTCTCCATTATCTTCCTACAGCGGTCATCATCAACAACATCGAATTTGATCACGCCGATATCTATCGGGACCTGGATGAGATCGAACTCCAGTTCCAAAGACTGGTAAATCTGATTCCGGAAAATGGGCTGCTGCTAGCCGGGGCTGGGTCCGCGGCCGTAGCTCGGGTCGCCCAAAAAGCCTTCTGTGCAGTGCAAAGTTTCGGGGTGGGCGATTTCTTTTGGTCTGCTAAGAACATCGTTGCTGTGGGATCATCTCCGCCCCAGGTGAACGTCGACGGCTCCAGAGCTTCGAGCGGTCGTTCCACGGACGTGCTCCCGCGACCCGCCCCCACAGCAGTTGCTTTTCACGTTTACCGCGAAAACAAAACGATTGCCCAAGTGTCAACCACTCTGGTGGGAGAGCACAACATACGCAACATTCTGGCGGCCTTCGGCATGTGCCACCATCTGGGGGTAGCCCCCAAGACTATTGCTGCAGCAGTGCGGGAATTCGCCGGTGTCAAACGAAGACTTGATTTGCTGGGAAATTTCGGTGGCGTGCGCCTGTTTGACGATTTTGCTCACCACCCAACCGCGATTAGGGAAACCTTGGCAGGCCTGAGAACACTCCATCCGGATACCCCGATTTTTGTCGCTTTCGAACCGCGTTCGGCGACCAGTCGGAGAAAGATCTTCCAAAAAGAGTTCGCCGACAGCCTGGCGATCGCAGATTCAGTGCTAATCAGCGACCTGTACGATCCTTCGAAAATTGCGGAAAGTGACCGGCTCGATCCTTTTCTCGTGACGACACATCTGAGACAACTGGGTCGAAAGGCCGATGTCTTCCGCTCTGCTGACGATATTGTAGAAGCGCTGCGGAAACAGACCACCACGCCCTCCGTAATAGTCATCATGTCGAACGGCGGTTTTGGCGGGATCCATGAGAAATTGCAGACAATGCTCGCCCGTAGATTCGGATCGTCCTCGCGGGACAGTGGTAAACTGCTAGCCGGGTAATTCGAAAGTTTCGTAACGAGGGTGGAGACAGCATGGTTATAAGGGGCGAGACCGAAGGTCGAGCAGGCGCATCCAGTGCAGGGGCAGCTCAGAGTGGCTCCCCGCGGGCGACCACGCTGCGTCGCCCGTACAGGCTTTCATTAAGAAGCGCTCGGTTCTTCGTACTGTATATCGCACTGAGCATTTCAGCAGCGGCGCCGGCAATTGCGCGCCAAAAAGAGCCTCAATCTCCGCCCGCTCAGAACCCTAACGAACAGAAACCAGAACAGAAGAAAGATTCCGGCGAGCAAAAACCTCCCCAAGGCTTCCGTATCGGCGTGGAGGTCAATCAAGTCTCGCTTTCGGTGAACGTCCGCTCGCTGGAAACCGGCGGGTTCGTGAAGGGACTGACGGCGGAAGATTTTCGGGTATTTGAAGACGGCGGCCAGCAGGAGATCACCAATTTCGCCAGCGAATCGGTGCCCGTCCACGTGGCAATTCTCTGGGACATCAGCGGCAGCGTCCAGGGCGAGCTCCCCGAATTTCGCCGCGCCGTGCTCAACTTTACCAAAGCCCTCAGCAAAGACGACAAGATTGCAATCATCACGTTCAGCGATGAAGCCAGGCTGAGACTTAACTGGACGTCCGACTCCAAGAAAATCGAGCTCGCCGCCAACAGTGTCTATTCGAAGGGAAGGACGGTTTTTTACGACGCTCTCTACGTCACCTTTGCCGACCTGTTTAAGGACGTTTCCGGCAAGAAAGCGGTCATCGTTCTGACTGACGGAATTGACACGGCAAGCACCACCAAGTTCTCCCAGGCCCTCAAGCTGGCGATCAAGTCGGAAGCCATGGTTTACTTTGTAAGTAAACTGGATGAATATGCCGCCAATGCAATTGAGGGCCGGCTACTTTACCCCTGGGAGCCGACCTTCAAAGACTACTATATCCAGCGCGTGCGGCATGAAATGGACGAGATGGCAACCAAGACTGGTGGCGCGGTATTGAACTATGTCGCCATGTCTCTAAGTGACATTTATCAGCGGGTAGCGGAGGAGCTTCGTAATCAGTACTACATCGGTTACATACCGACCAATCTCACCAAGGACGGCGCCTGGAGAAAGATCGACATCGAGGTTCGAAGGCCGGGCGTGCAGGCCACAACTCGAGCCGGTTACTACGCGCCCACGAAGTAGCCGGCTAGTAGGCGGCGCTACAATATTTTCAGCATGTGCGGAATTGTCTGTTACGTCGGCAAACGAGACGCTGTCCCCATCCTCCTGGAGGGACTGCTCCGGCTGGAGTATCGCGGCTATGACTCCAGTGGGATCGCGGTACAGAATCGCGGACCGCTTCATGTAATCCGCTCCGTCGGCAAGATCGGAAATCTTCAGGCCAAGGTCGCCACTGTTCCGCTTTCCGGACGAACCGGGATTGGCCACACCCGCTGGGCCACACACGGAAAGCCGACCGAGAGCAACGCGCATCCCCATTCCGACTGCACCGGCAGCTTCGCCGTGGTGCACAACGGAATCATCGAGAACTATGCCTTCCTGAGGCAGGAACTGCACCGCCGCGGACACAAATTTCAGTCTGAGACAGATACCGAAGTGATCGTCCATCTTCTTGAGGAAGACTGGGACGGAAATCTCGAGTCGACGCTTCGTAAGACGATTGCGCAGTTAAGAGGAACATTTGGCCTGGCGGTTCTTTCCAACCATGCTCCGGACACCATTGCGCTGGCTCGAAGAGGCAGCCCGCTTTTGTTGGGCATCGGTAACGGGGAGATGTTCGCCGCGTCGGATGTCTCGGCCATTCTGCCGCATACCAATCAGGTCATTTACCTGGAAGACGAAGATTTGGCGGTGCTCCGTCCTTCGTCCTACGAAATCACGTCTTTGAAGGGCGTCCCTATCCAGCGTGATCGACAGACGGTTGAGTGGAATATCGCCGCGGCGGAAAAACAGGGATTTACGCACTTCATGTTGAAGGAAATCTTTGAAGAACCGGAAGCCGTGATCAACGCAATGCGCGGTCGTTTACTGGAGGCCGAGGGCACGGCGCGCCTGGGAGGTCTGGATCCGATTCGCGATCAGCTGCGCGCCGCCGACCATCTGATCATCGTTTCCTGCGGGACTTCTTACTACGCCGGATTGATTGGCCGTTACGTTCTTGAAACCACGACCGACATCGCAGTGGAAGTAGAGCTGGCCAGCGAGTTCCGCTACCGAAAGTTAAATTTGAAGCCCGGTACTATCGTGCTGGCCATCAGCCAGTCTGGAGAAACTGCCGATACGCTGGCCGCAGTGCGCGAGGCCAAGAACAAGGGCGTAACTGTGCTCGGTCTGGTCAACGTGGTCGGCAGCACCATCGCGCGCGAGACGGACGCTGGGATTTACAACCATGCCGGCCCGGAGATCGGGGTGGCTTCCACCAAGGCTTTCGTCTCGCAAGTTACCATCCTCTATCTCCTCAGTTTGCTGCTTGCCCGGAACCGCAATTTTTCCATCAACGAAGGGAAAGAATTCATTGCCGCTCTCCATTCCATTCCTGGAAAGATCAGCCGCATTCTTGAAATGAACGACCAGATCCGGAAAGTCGCGGAAAAATACGCCGGCTTTGGGAATTTCATGTTCATTGGCAGGAAATACAATTACCCTATCGCCCTCGAAGGCGCGCTCAAGTTGAAAGAGATTTCTTACCTGCATGCGGAAGGCTACGCGGCCGGGGAGATGAAGCACGGCCCGATCGCGCTGATCGATCTCCAGTTTCCAACAGTCTGTATCGCTCCGCGGGGAAATTCCTACGAGAAAGTTGTTTCCAACGTGCAGGAGGTCAAGGCGCGTAGCGGTCCGGTGCTGGCAATTGCCACAGAAGGAGACGAAGAGATCGGTTGCCTGGCCGACGACGTAATCTATATCCCCGACGTCGAGGAGTTCTATTCACCATTGCTGACGGTGATTCCCCTGCAATTGCTGGCTTATCACGTAGCCGACATTCTGGGCTGCGAGATCGACAAACCCCGCAACCTGGCCAAAAGCGTGACCGTGGAATAATTTAAAGGGCCGCGGATTAACGCGGATTGGCGCGGATCTTTAACCACAAAGGACACCAACGACACGGCGTAAGATTGAAGCTTGAAGTATGAAGGCTTCGCAAGCCCTAAGAACCGTAGCACGTTTTCTTTGGCCTTCATACTTCAAGCTTCAACCTCAACGTTGTGTCGTTGGTGTCCTTTGTGGTTAAAAGATCCGCGCCAATCCGCGTTAATCCGCGGCCCATAAAATCATTCCACCAGGATCAGATTCCCGAAAGCTTCAGGCACGTGAAAATCGGGTTGGGTGGTGAATGTAGGCTGCCAGGTTAAATATTCTCTGGAGGGCTCGTTTCCGGAGACACGAAACAGGTTGGTCTTCCAGATATCGCCGCTTTTGGGTTCCGAGCGTAAGCGCAATGCGTCCATCATCGGCTTGGTGGGAATAGTCAGGCCCGCCGTCCACAGTTTGCGTTGAGAGTCTATTTCGCTTTGCACTTTCAATCCGGATCGCCAGCCAAAGTCGACGTCTTTTCGGGGACGCCTCACCAGAGTGTCCAGCCACTGGCTGAGCGGGCTCACCTCAAACTCAAAATAGGCCTCGGAGATCTCAGGCCTGAGAAAAACTTCCACCACGTCACGCTCCCAAAGCCCATAGACGCTTTCCTCGCGGCTCCACTCTTCATTGACGTACAAATCTGCAAAGGGAGCCGAAAACTGAAAGTAGAACCTCTTCTCGTTCCACGCGCACCTGACCTCGGTTTCCAGATGTTGAGGCGCTTTTCTTCCATCCCAGTAGCGATCGATGAGGGCTGAAGGGGGCCGGTTTTCAAAAATGACGGAGGGAAAATCCCTTCCACTGAGGTACCGGCACAAGATCGAATTTAACATCGCCCTTGAACTCAGCCGCCAAGGATACCACCGGTTATGAAATAATTCGGGATACGGTTGTTTTCGTCATCTAGGCGATGCATGAAAAAACAGAAATGTTCCATAGGCGTATTGGGACATGGCCGCTTCGGATCGATGGCCGTCGACTACCTGTCGCATCATTTCCCTGTGCGCTGGTATGACCCCCAACAGAATGGAGGCTCATCGCTGGAGGAGACAGTAGCTACCGATGTTGTCCTGCTTTGCGTTCCCATCAGGAGGGTGAGGCAGGTTTGCCAGCGTATTTCACCGTTGCTGAGGCCGGGCCAACTGATCGTCGACACTTGTTCGGTCAAGATTCGGCCCACTGCCTGGCTGGTGGAAACGCTGCCTTCGTCGGTCGATATCTTGGGTGCTCACCCTCTGTTTGGTCCTGACAGCGGAAAAAATGGGATTGCAGGATTGAAAATTGCTTTGTGCCCCGTTCGCGGGGACCGGATCGAACCGGTTAGAGAGTACCTGAGGGAAATCGGTCTGCAGGTGATCGAAACTACGGCGGAAGAGCACGACCGCGAAATGGCCGAAACTCAGGCGGTGTTTCATCTAATTTCACGGGCCATTCAAAACGCAGGATTGAACCGGCGCCGCATCTCCACTCCCGGACCGGAGCAATTCTTCGAACTGCTTTATTCGCTGCAGAATGATTCCGTCGAACTCTTCCTTGATCTGCAAGCCCAGAACCCCTTTGCCACAGCCGTGCGACGGAGGTTGATTCAAGCACTAATTGATTTGGATGAAGAAATCACCGCGATCGAGAAGGATACTGCCTAGCGAAAGCCCGCGATGGCGGCGCCACCCTAGGCCCGAGCGCTGGCTAAAGCCGGTTGATTGCAAGGCAAGTGAACCGGCCTGGGGTAATTCTGGATAGCGCTGGATCCCCGGCCTTGCAAGGCCGTGGCCGAAAGACTTCGGGAAAGGCCGCTGAGAGCGGCCTCTGGAGTTTCTACATTTTCTCGGTCCTTGAAAGCGCCCCAGCCCGGCCGCTTTTTGGCTGGGCGGAAGAATAAAGCCCAGGGCACCGCTCCGCCGTGGGCCACATTCTACCGCGCTCACGAGCCCTGATGCTTTGCACCTGCGACCGGCGACTTGCGACCTGCGACCTTTAGTTTACTGCTACCTGATTTTCAAACGCCGTCATTCGCCAGTTATTCAAATCGAGGACGGCCAGCCGGAACTGATACTGCCCCGGTGGCGCCACCACTTTGCTGTTGTAGACAATCGACCGGCCCATCTGGATGTCTGTTTTGGTAAGGTTGACTTCGAGAAAGTCCCGAATCCGGCTTACTTCTTCTCCTTTGGAATTCATCAGCACGCCGACAATACCCAAGTGCGTCCGGATGCTGCGATCGGTGAATCCAGCCAGCGAGACAGGATAGACCTGAATTCGGAACGGCAAGCCCTTTCCGTCGGGAGTTGGTTTCAGCGGCAAGACGTCGAGCTCGGCCCCGATTTCATGGAATTTCATGTGCAGGTCTTCGGGCACCGAGGTCAATCCTGAATTGTTGAACAACGCCGCAACGAATTGCTTCTTGGCGCGCAGGCGCTCAGGCAGATTGGCAAACACTCCCTGGACGTGAAAATCGGGATGGCTGCTGGAAACTTCAATTCGGCGGGAGAGGCGATCCGCATTAGGGTCCGAAGTGTAGTATCCCAGCATGTAAAGACTTCCAAAAAGCTCGGCATTAATTTCCGCCAGAGTTCCTTCAAAATCGATGATCGATTCGAATGACTCAAAGCTTCGCCCGCCGCTGCGCTCAGCCAGGGAAGCAAAGGTCGAGTGCTGCTGGTCGATTGGTATCCGGGTCGCCGGTTCCATCTCATTGATCAGCACCGCTCTGGCCGAAGGAACCCAGATGGTATAAACGGTAACATTGCTTTGCATCGCCAGCCGGATCACAGATTCAGCGCGCCCTACGTCGGGATCCTCGCCGTCGGAAATAATTACGACCACGCGCCGCTTTCCGTCCTGACGGCGATTCAATAGTTGAATCACCTCGCCCAGCGACGTGTAGAGGTTGGTACGGCCCATCGGTTTGCGGGCGCGCTCAAAGCCTTTGGCCACCTGATTTGAGTCTGATGTGAATTCTTGAAAGCGATACAATTTTTCCGCAAAACCGTAAACACCGGTTTCTGTTCCCAGCGGAACATTCCTTAAGAAATTCTCGGCTGCGACGATCTCTTCGGTCCGGGTGGCAAAAGTGCTGCCGCTTACATCCAACAGAAATGTCAGCGTCACGGGGCGGTTGATCGCGGTTCGCGAGGGAGGCTGGAAATAGGCGATCTTTTGCTTGATGCCGTCTTCAAACACCGTGAAATCCTTTTCGTTAAGAGTATTGACAAAACTTCCGGCGCCATCCCTCACCGAAAATCGAATAGACACAAAATTGACGTCGACGCGAAACTGCGGCGGAGGTTTGGGGTTTTGTGGTTTGTCCTGAACGGCGGGATGAGGTTTGTCCTGTGAGCCTGGCTGCTGAGCCACGGCCGGGTAAGCATTGAGCGACAGAGCGAGAATAAGAAAACCAAAGAACTTCACAGAGGGATTATACCGGCAGGGTTTTCTAAGGCAAAGGACGGGACGGCTTCAAAAAGTTTATCGCTTCTGTGGGCTCTCTTAAAAATCTCTTTTACCTGACGATTTTTGTAATTGACAGTCAAGCGGCACGCGGCGTACCGTCTCAATGCACACGTTTGCATTCCTTGTCAGACACGCACTTCCAGGTCCAAGAAGCGGTGCAAAGAGCTTTGGAACTATGAACACGTTTTCAGTGGGTCACCCTTCAATCAAAGATATCGCCCGCGCCGCCAAAGTGTCGCATCCGACCGTCTCGCGCGCGTTAAGACATAGTCCGCTCGTCAAGCTTGAAACAGCGGAACGCATCCGCCGAATCGCCTCCACTATGGGCTATCGGCCAAGCGCTATCGCGCGCAGCCTGGTGACCAAGAAAACAAACACAATTGGTGTGGTCGTGACCACGATCTCTGATCCTTTCATTGGCGAGGTTGTCAGCGGTATCGAGGAAATAGCCGACAATCATGGCTATTCGGTCATACTCGCCAATTCCAATGCCGATCCGGATCGTGAAATCAAGGTGGTGCACTCATTCCACGAGCGCCGCGCCGATGGCATTCTCATAACGTCGTCTCGGGTGGGGGCACTATACCTCCCTCTGCTCAGGGAGCTGAAAGTTCCCATAGTGCTTATCAACAATCAATATCCGGGTGAATTCATCCATTCGGTGACGATTGACAACGTCACGGCAAGCCGCGACGCCACCCGGCATCTGACTCAACTGGGGCACAAGCGGATCGCTTACATTGGGGACCAATTCGGCTTCCAGTCCGATGCCGAGCGTCTGGCCGGATATCGCCGAGCTTTAGAAGAGGCGGGTCTCTCCCTATTTCCCGAGTTGATCGCTGCCGGAGATAGCAGAGCGGAAGGAGGAACGCGCGCCATGCAACAGTTGTTGACACTGTCCACGCCACCAACCGCCCTGTTTTGTTACAACGACATGACGGCACTGGGAGCCCTGAGCTGCATTCGCGCCAATGGCCTCAAAGTGCCTCAGGATATTTCGGTGGTCGGATTTGATGACCTTATGATCGCTTCTTACACGAACCCCCCACTTACAACCATTCGCCAGCCTAAGCGACGATTGGGCGGGGCGGCCATGGAAATGTTGCTGAAGCTCTTTTCCGGAGTTCACTCCGAGACCCATACAAAGATGCCGGGTGAGTTGATTGTGCGTGAATCGACGGCCCCACCGCAGAAAGAGGCATGAAACAAATATTTGAAAAAGATTGAACCGAGCGGCGACCGTCAGAAAGCTAAGAGAATCCAGTTACATCCTCGAAGCTCGACGGGCCCACAGGATCAGCACGTCCGAATCCGCTGGTCGTGACTTTCGACTTCGACCTTCGACTTGCGACTAAGGTTCAACCAGGAGGCTAGATGTCAGAGGCTACAAATACCAAGAAAAGTAGTGGTCCCTTAAAAAACCTGGAAGAGTGGGATGAATTTATCGCCGGGCGCTATCCTGCCCACACTGAAGCACGGGCGGGGGATCAATCTTTTCGGGCAAACGACCCCAAAAAGAGGCCATCGCAATTTCGCGATTACGATGCTGAGGCCCGAAATTGCGTCAAAGAGTTCTACCGGCTGAACCACCAATACCAGACTCTCGAATTTGTGCTTGAAAAGGAAAAGGAGTATCTCCCTAAAAAGAAGCAGCAGATGAGCATTTGGGAAGCCATGGAAATGAACACGCTGATCGATGAAAGCGATCCGGACACCGACGTTCCCCAGATCGAACATTGCTTGCAGACGGCCGAAGCCATCCGCCGAGCGGGCCACCCGGACTGGTTTGTCCTGGCCGGTTTCATCCACGATCTTGGAAAAATCCTGGCGGTTTTCGGCGAACCTCAATGGGCGGTCACGGGCGATACATTTCCGGTGGGCTGCGCCCACTCACACAAGATCGTTTACCCGGAGTTCTTCGGGGCCAATCCCGACAGCCAGCACCCAGTGTACAGCACCAAATACGGGATCTATTCGGAACGTATCGGCCTCAACAACGTCCACATGTCCTGGGGTCACGATGAGTATGTTTACCAGGTCGTGAAAGATCACCTCCCGGAAGAAGCCCTGTACATGCTCCGCTACCACTCCTTTTATGCTGCCCATCGTGAAGGCGCCTATGAGTATTTGATGAACGAGAATGACAAGAAGATGTTTCGCTGGGTGCGCGCATTTAATCCCTTCGATCTGTATTCGAAAAGTCATGAACGACCTAACGTGAAAGAGCTGATGACGTACTATCGGGACCTGGTAGCACGCTATTTTCCAAAGAAGCTGGCATGGTAGCTGGACTAACCGCTATGTTTAGTTGCAATCCACACACCCTCCAAAACCCGAAGGGTTTACAGAATATAGCCGGCGGCAAAGCCCGCGTTTTTTGCGGGCGCCGCCGCCGGTTGGCCAGTCCATCCAACACCATCCGCCCTGATGGGCGCAAGAATCTTTGGCAAATTTGAGGGCGAGCGCATCGGCGAATCGGACGATTTCAATCATTTAATCCGGATTATTCGTAAATGCTGAAAAGGCAGGCCGCGAATTACACGAATGAACACGGATTTCGGGAACGGGAGAGGGGCGCTGCCAATATGCAAGAGCGAAACTTTCTGAGTCAGCGCCCTTCTTCCGCTCCCGAAGTTATCCGCGTGGATCCGCGTAATCTGCGGCTCGCTTTTAGGATTTATGAATAATCCAGGCCAGGAGGTAGCCATGATGTTACATCGAAGACTTCAAGTTCTGCTGTTTGTCTTTGTCACCCTTCCCCTAGGGGCTCAGGTCGACCGAGCCAACCTGAGCGGCACGGTCAGTGACTCTAGCGGCGCTGTGATTGCCGGCGCCAAGGTCGAGGCCGTATCAACCGGTACTGCCTTGCGCCGCGAAACGATCACGGGCCCAGACGGCGGCTACAACATACCCGGACTGCCCATCGGCAGTTACACCGTCACCATCTCCAAGGAAGGCTTCAAGGCCATTCAATATAAAGACCTGGAGCTTTCCGTCGGCCAGTCGCGCACGCTCGACGCGCAAATGGAAGTGAGCGCGCTCGCCACTCAGGTCGAGGTGGTAGCCGCGGCGGCGCCATTGAATCGTAGCTCGGCGGAGGTCGGCGGGGTAATCGAATCGCAGCAGGTGCGCGATATCCCGCTCAACGGACGCAACTGGGCCAGCCTGATGATGCTGGCGCCGGGCGCCATTAACGTAGGCGGCGGCTCGCAGACCAGCATTCGATTCGTAGGCCGCTCACGGGACGACAATAATTTTACGTTCGACGGCATTGACGCCAGCGGCGTCCAGGAGCAACCTCAGAAAGCGGACGCGCGGTTGAACATTTCCCTCGATTCCATCGCGGAGTTCCGTGTGAATTCCGCGGTCTATACGGCCGAAAGCGGCACGACCGGCGGCGGGCAAATCAACGTGGTATCAAAAACGGGCAGCAACGAATTTCACGGGGGACTGTTCGAGTTCTTGCGCAACGACATATTCGACTCGCGTTCTCCATTTGATCCTCCCAAGTTGCCTCCTTTTCGCCTCAATCAGTTTGGCGCGGACCTGGGGGGACCGATCGCCAAGAACCGGAGCTTCTTCTTCGCGAATTACGAAGGGTTGAGGCAGCGGCTGGGGCAGACGCTCAACGGATTTGTGCCGAGCGCCGACTTTCGCCAGCGGGTTCTGGCGGCCTCGCCAGCGCTTCAGCCGCTGGTTCAGGCCTATCCGGCCGGTCAGACTCGAGTTGATGCCAATATCGATCAACTGACCGTGCAAGGGCGCAACGCTGTGCGCGAGGATTACGGGATGATCCGCTTCGACCACCGCTTCACGGATAACACTACGATGTTTATCCGCTACAACATAGATGACGTTTTCATCGACAAACCGAATGGCGCTCTGGGCTCTCGCGACACCACTGCGATTCGCCCTTCCAATCTGGTTCTTCAGTTGCAGCACATCTTCTCGCCCCGCGTCATCAACGAAGCGAAGGTAGGCATGAACCGTTCTGCCTTTAACCATCCGACAGTAGGAATCGTCCCAGTGACCGTGAGCGTGCCCGGATTCGATGATCTTCCCAGTAGCGCGCTCGACTTGGAGGTCGGAACCACCTTCAACTACGTGGACAATCTTACGGTCATCCGCGGCCCCCACACTTGGAAAATGGGCGTGGAAATCCGGCGCGTTCAGCTCAACAATTCCGGCAATGCCATCGACAATACATCGATCTCTTACGCCAGCCGCAATGATTTCATCAACAACGCTGTAGATTCCGTCAGTGTGAACGCGGCACTGGGTATCGGTGGGATGCGGCGTACCCTCTGGATGGGCTACGGTCAGGACGAGATCAAGGTGAACCCCAATCTCACGCTCAATCTGGGATTGCGATACGAATACTACTCGGTGATGCATGAAGTGTTGGGCCGCGCTGCCGTGGTGGATGTCGTGGGTTGCGGAGGCTTCTGCCCGCCTGGCACACCGTATTACTCGCCGGACCGAAACAACTTTGCTCCGCGACTTGGCTTAGCCTGGTCTCCCGCGCTTTTCAAAGAGCACACCGTAATCCGCACTGGCTTCGGAATGTACTATAGTCCGGGCCAGAACGACGACTTCAGTGATCCCCACGAGAGTACGGCGGGTCGTTTTTCGCTTTCATCGGCGGATGTGTCTAACCTCTCCTATCCGATCACTCCCTTTCTGGCAAAGCTTCAAGCTCAGGGGGTCAGCCCCAAGGGGATCGATCGTAACCGCCGAGATCTATACTACGAGAACTGGGATTTTCTGATTCAGCAACAATTGCCACACAGCTTCGTAGGCCAGGTGGGTTACATCGGCAGCGAGGGGCACAAACTGTTTACTAACCGCCCCGCCAACCTTCTCGATCCTGTTACCAGGAAACGTCCCCTGCCTCAGTTCGGCCAATTTGGCGTGAAGCGTAACGATGCCAATAGCAACTTCCACGCACTCCAGGCTTCACTCCAGCGATCGTTCACGGACGGGTGGCTGTGGCAGTCGCAGTACATGTGGTCGCATGCTATTGCCGACGGCTCGGTGGGGGCGGGTGAAAGCATCTCGGTCCAAAACGCTTCCTGCCGCGCCTGCGACAGAAGCAACACGAATTTCGACGTTCGCCACACCATCACGATGAACTCGATCTACCAGCTTCCTTTCGGTCAGGGACAGCGTTACTTCCATGCCAACGGCGTGGGAGGGAAACTGATCGGGGGCTGGGAATTGAGTGGCCTCGCCACCGCCAGCAGCGGGCGGCCGGTCAACATCGTGGTAACGCGGAGCGCGTCGGACATGCCAGACGGCAACCGTTCAAATCAACGTCCGGACAGGGTTCCAGGCGAACCGATTTACCCAACTGGAGGGCAGACGATCTTTCACTGGTTCAATCCGGCGGCCTTCAAAGTGCCCGCTAAAGGGACGTGGGGGAACGCGGGGCGCAATATCGGGCGTGGCCCCGGGTATTGGGAAACGGACCTTGGGATCGAGAAGCGGACGCCCGTTTCAGAGCATACAAGCGTGAGCTTTCGCGCCGAGGCTTTCAACCTTCTTAACCACCCGATTTACGGCAATCCAGCGGCCAATATCTCTTCGCTTTCCACTTTCGGGCGCATCACGAGCGTGCTCAACAACGGCGCCACCGGGATCGGCACCCCCAGGCGGATGCAGTTCATGTTGAGACTGGAGTTCTAGAGAGCAGCACTCAACTGACGGTAAAGGCTCATTGGGAATTGCATGAAGCGAAAGCTCACACGACGGCGCTTTTTGAAAAGTGGATTGACAGGTTCGCTCGCAATCCGAGCCGTGGCGGCGACAGCAATATCTGCAACCGGCTTGTCGGAGACACAACAGAGGGCTTCGCCTGCGGCAACTGTTCGTCGGCACGAAGACAAATTGCTGCAAGCCATAACGGACGAGATCATTCCAGCCGGCGACGGCATGCCTGCAGCCAGCGAGGTAGGAAGTGTTGAGTACCTGGAAAAACTTGCGCAGACGTTGCCTGATCTCAAAAGAGCGTTAGGCGAAGGATTGAAGACTTTACAGGAAGTCTGCCGGAGAAGCTTCAGTGGCGATTTTCTGAACCTTTCGAAAGCAAAGCGCGTGGAAGCGTTGAAAGAGTGGGAAAAAAAGGGAGCGGAAGGTTTCTTTCCTACGCTTCGCGACTACATCTACGAAGCCTATTACACTCAGCCGCAGGTGTGGAGACTAATCGGCTATGACTTCTACCCTGCTAAAGGACAACGGCCCGCAATGAAGGCATTCGACGCGGCGGCCCTGAAAGAAGTCCGTAAGAGACCGAAATTCTATCGGGAGGCAGGATAATGCCCGACAATCGCGCCGATGTTCTGGTGATTGGATCAGGCCCTGCTGGGGCGGCGGTCACCAAACGGCTCACTGACCTTGGCGCCAGAGTCGTTTGCCTCGAGCAGGGCGACTGGACTAAACCCGCCGCGTACCCTTCTCTGCGCCACGACTGGGAGATCCAGCTTCGCCGTGGCTCCTTTCATTTCAGTCCGAACGTTCGCCGTAAACCGGAAGATTATCCAGTGGTGGCAGCCGGCGGTAACCCGCCAAATGTGTTGATGTTTAACGCCGTCGGCGGCAGCACTATCCACTGGACCGGCCACTTTCCCCGCTTTCATCCTTCTGATTTTCGAGTGAAAAGCCTTGATGGTATCGCTGACGACTGGCCCATTCGTTATGAAGACCTCGAACGTTATTACGATATGAATGACGAGGAAATGGGCGTAGCGGGACTGGCCGGCGATCCTGCAAATCCGCCGCGGCGCCAGAGGCCTACTCCACCGCTGCCCCTGGGAGTATTGGGTGAGACTATTGGCCGAGCTTTCGACAAATTGGGTTGGTATTGGTGGGTCTCCGACAACGCGATTATTTCTCGTCCGTACAACGGTCGCCGGGCATGCGATTTGCGGGGCAGATGCATGTTCGGCTGTCCGATTGGAGCAAAGGCCAGCACCGATGTGACCTACTGGCCAAAAGCGCTTCGCAAAGGGGCGGTGCTCAAAACTCGAACTCGCGTCCGTGAGATTTTGCTCGATGGGAACGGTCGCGCACGCGGCGCTCTCTATTACGATCGTCAAGGGAACCTTCAAGAACAACTGGCGCGCGTTGTGGTCGTTTCCGCCAACGGTGTCGGAACGCCGCGCCTGCTACTGAATTCCAAGTCAAAACTCTTTCCGCAAGGTCTGGCTAACTCCTCGGGGTTGGTTGGAAAGTGTTTCATGATTCACCCCTTTCGATTCATCGAAGGCGTCTTTGAGGAACGCATGGACGGCCACTACGGGCCGTTCGGAATTCCGGCTTTCAGCCAACAGTTTTATGAGACGGATCTCAAGCGGGGTTTCGTCCGGGGTTATACGTTTCTGTTGGAGCGGAGTTTTGGTCCGCTTCATCACGCTTGGGGTAGCTTCTCGGGTCAGGCAGTACCCTGGGGAGCGGAGCACCATCACGTAATGCGCCGCCGCTTTCCACATATCATCCGAATCACGATTCTGGGTGAGGACTTGCCCGAAGAGAACAACCGCGTCGAACTCGATCGCGAGGCTAAAGACTCAAATGGAATCCCGGCTCCGCGGGTCAGCTACACGTACAGCGAAAACAGTCTGAAAATGCTTGAGCATGGCCTGTCCATGGCCCGCCTGGCTTTCGAGGCCGCCGGAGCCATTGAGATCCTAGACAGCGGCATCATTGTACCGGCCTTCCATCTGATGGGGACGGCGCGCATGGGTCACGATCCAAAGAATTCCGTGGTCAACGCATGGCACCGCGCGCACGATGTTCCAAACTTGTTCGTTGTTGATGGCAGCTCGTTCACAACCGGCGCCGCTGTCAATCCCACTTCGACGATCGGAGCTCTGGCGCTGCGGGCTGCAGACGGCATCTGGCAGAATCGCAGCGAATGGATTTGAGGCACGAATGCGGGCAGGATTCATCGTTTTTTGCAATTGCCCACAAGCATAGAGTTTGAATGTCATTTGGAAACGGAGTCGGAATCGAGGATTTGAAATACCGTCTATGTTCACGAACACGTCCACGTCGACGACCACGTTCTCGGGATCGTGGTCGTGAACGTGGTCGTAGACGGCTTTTCTGTTTCAACAAGTCATTGGAACGAAGTTCGCCATGAATAATCCGGGTAAGGCGCTGATATTGCTACTGGCGGCATCGGTGGTTGCCGTGGCTGTCTTTTTTTCTGAAACGGGTCTGACCCGCTCGCTTCAGCTCTTTTCCTTTTTGCCACGGGATTCGAGCGCAGAGCTGGTCTCTGCAACAGTTGAGACGCAACCGATGCCCCACAGCGGCGATTCGGCCGACGATCCTGCGATCTGGATACACCCGACGCGCCCGGAGATGAGCACTGTCATCGGGACGGATAAGAAGGGAGGGCTTGCCGTGCATGACCTCGCGGGAAACCAGATCCAGTACCTGCCCGACGGTGCCATGAATAACGCCGACATCCGTTCGAGCTTCACGCTGGCGGGGCGCCCAGTAGATCTGGTCACTGCCGGTAATCGCGCCGACAACAGCATCGCCATCTACCGCATCAATCCCCAATCAGGGCAACTGGAAGACGTTGCCGCGCGCAAGATCACCACGCTGGAAACCTACGGTTCGTGCAACAATTCATTTGTTAAGACTTTCAGGATTGTGGAGGGGAAAGGCGTTGACGCCGTAGAGGAGACCGACGGGATCGATGTCACCACGTCAAATCTGGGGCCTGCTTTCCCGTATGGTGTTTTTGTGGCGCAGGATGGTCGCAACGATAGGGGGAATCAGAATTTCAAATTAGTTCTTTGAAACTGGTGATCGGCTGAAGCAACTCTACTAGT
>DASXTB010000056.1:0-5542 GCA_036505615.1 Acidobacteriota bacterium | reverse complement strand
GAGGTTCCCTGCTGGCCTGCCGCCGCATCTGGCATCAGCATAACCGCCAGAACAAAGATGAGTATTCGGGTCGCAGTTCGCAGGGATGATCCTCGAGAACGGTGATATGTAGGTCGTACTCTCAATTTGGATGCGGCGGAGAATTCGCCGGTTGAGAGGCATCCTGATCCCGCTGGACCTGAAATTTTTTCAGTTTCTGTTGAGAATTTTCCGCCTCCTCATTCTTGAGCTTCTGGAATGTGGCCATGGCTTGCTGCGCTTCACTCATACGATGCAGCCGGCGGTAGACAATACCCAACTGAAACCAGGCCTGTTGAAGTACTTCCGGATCGGACTCCGTCGCGGTCGCGCGTTGCAAGTGGTCCGCCGCGCCTGCATCGTTTCCGATCTGCATTTCGGCGCGTCCGAGGTTGTAGTCTGCGTGGGGCAATCCTGGTTTCTGCCGGAGCGCTGCCTCGATCAACGCTTTCGCCTTGGCGCCGTCGTTCCTTTCCACGGCAAGGACTCCCAGCTTATACCGCGCAAGAACGTTGTAGGGATCGATCTCGAGTTCGCGCTGGAAGGCCGCCTCGGCCTCTTGCGGCTTTTCCGCATTACGGTATTCCGAGCCGAGTTCCTCATGCAGGCCGGGCTGCGTGGGCGCAAGTTTGATGGCCGCCAGATACTCTGCAATGGCATCCATATGACGCTCGGCGTCCGCATTGGCCTGCGCCAGAACCTGGCGCACACGCCACGATTGCGGATCCGCTTTAAACATTTTGGCGTAACTGTTTTTGGAAACCAGCAAATGGGCCTGGCCGCGATGATAGAGAATATCCGTGTTGTTAGGCGCCAACTTGGCGGCTTTGTCCAGAGCTTCGGCAGCTTCCTCTGGACGATCCTTCGCCAATTCGATTACGCCCAGCCACATCAACGCGCCTGGATCTTTGGGATACGCAATGGTCTCTTTCCGTACTGCCTCGATCGCCCTGTCTAGTTGATTCAGACGGTATTCGGCAACGCCCAGAAAAAGATTTGCCCCTCGCAGCCGCGGTTTCAGTGACAACGCCTTTTGAAAGCTGGCGATGGCCTCCTGGTGCTTGCCCTGTTCCTCCCGCACCAGTCCCAGGTTGAAATGCGCTTCCGCGAAACTTGGGTTTTGTTTGACAACAGCAGCAAACCCCTCGCCGGCTTGATCCAGATTTCCGGCGCGCATGGCTAGCGAGGCTTGACGGAATCTTTCAGCCGCGTCCGGCGGGACTTCCGAGCGGGAATTAGCCGCGGCAAAAAGCAAGCCCAGGCAAACCGCCCCTGCTATCGCGAGGCGTGAGCACCGGGGCCTAACGCTTTCCCCGTCTGCTCGCCCAGTGAGTTGCCGCGAACACCGAGACGCAGCCATTTTCGTCTCTACCAGGAGTGGGGGAATGAAGCTCATCACGATGCTTAGAAATCTTAACGCCCCCGGAGAGCTGGGTGAAGCGTCTCCTTCAAACAAAAAACGCTTCTACCCCAGGATTTGGCGGCAGGAGGATCGACCGGGCTGATGGGCGCGAAGACGTCAAAATTCATATCGCAACGTCAGCTGTATTTGCCGTGCCCCGTTCAACACGGTGTGGCTTCCTCCCCCGGGTGCGCCGAAACTACTACTGGTTGGATTGCCGTCCAATGCACCGAACGAGTGTCGGTTGAAGGCGTTGGGTATGTCTACCTTAAAGGTAAGGAACTGCGACTCGGTGATCGCCGTCCTCTTGATAATCGAAAAATCTTCGTTGAAGTAGGCAGGGCTGCGGATGTTGCTGATAAACGGAGACAAGTTACCAAATGTAAAGCCTTGCTGCGCAACCAAGTCCGGCGCGTTCGGGTCGAGCAACGCGGCGCAGTTGAAGAAGTTGTTTGAAGGATTATTCGGGACAAAGGTGCCGTCGGTGGGACTGGCAGGATTTGATTTACACCCAGTAGCCGCGAAAGGATCAAAGTTGGATGCCTGCGGACTAATCAAAGGCACGCCCGGGATTAAGCTGTAGCGGAAGTTGCCGTTGGCCACCGAGCTTGGCGGCGAGGTGGCTCCAGCGCTGATCCTCAAGGGCGATCCCGTCTGGTAGCGCTGAACACCGCCCACCTGCCACCCACCGAGGACCTTACTTGCGACACCGTGACTGAAAAACCTCTTCCCTGGCCCGGCCGGAAGTTCGTACAGATAACTCAAAACGAACGTGTGGGGAACGTCCTGAAAGCTCACGGCCTTCTCTGCCCTCAGGTTGAAAGCGTTTTGCGCGCCGAAAACACCAGACTGGAAACCCGAGAACACTGGAAAGCTGCTATCGGCGTTGGTCAACGTCTTCGAGAATGTATACGAAGCCAGGAGATTGAGCCCGTTCCGGAAGCGGCGCTCGAGCTTTGTCTGCAACGCATTGTAGGTGGACTGGCCCGCATTCTCCAGGGGCTGGGTATCGAGCGCCTGGAACTGCGGGAAAGGACGAAGCAACTGACCCAACGTGTCGTTCCCACTTGGACTCCAGAGAGGCACGAACCACGAGGGCACGGTGAGGCCCAGAGCCGCAATATCGGCCTGTGCCTGAGGATCCGCGACGTTTAGTGTCAGGTCGTTGCCCAGGCCGTAAAACGAGGGATTGACGCTGTTGCGCTGTACAAGCCAGGAGCGCAGGCGGGTCGAATGCATGCCGACATAACCGATATTCAGGACTAAGTCTCTTGTCAGTTCGTGCTGGAACTCGAAGCTCCAGTTCTGGATCATGCCCGGCTTGCCAAACTCCGGTTCCGCAAGGCTGGGCGACTGGCCATTCGCGAGCGTTGGGTCCTTGGCATTCGAGGGGAGGGTGTAATTCGGGAAGCCCGCATCCAGCGATTGCACGGGCGTGAAGTTATCGGGCGAGTCAAAGCTGGGGTTCGCCGTTGTTCCGCTCATGAACGCCGTACCGAAGTCGGAATACTGCAAAGGCCCATAATAGATGGCGTACCCACCGCGGAACACGACATTGCTCTTCATGGCATACGCGAAGCCGACCCGTGGGCCGAAATTCTTATAGTAGGTCTTGGCGCCTGTTGCGTTACGCCCATAGATCAGTGCGCCGGGCGTCCCTGGAGTACCCGGATTGTCGGCTGTCAAATCGAGAACTGACCCCGCACCATTGCTCTCGTGTCTTGGAGTATCGACCGAATATCGTAGTCCGAGATTGAGCACCAAGTTGGGGAAGAGCTTGAAATCATCCTGCACGTATCCAGCGTAGTAGTTTGAACTCCAGCGAGGCTGAACGGAGGATACCGTCAAGGATTCGTGAGTCGGCGCCCCGAGCATGAAGCTAGCGAACGGGTCGCCGGTAGTGTTGTCATTCGCAATGTTCGCCGTTTGAAAGTTGGAGAAAGTATACGAGGGAGATGTGTTCTCCTGGTTCAGCCGTGAAAATTGGAATGCCCGCCATTCGAATCCGAAGCGCAAGGAGTGGGGCCCCTTTGCCCACGAAACACTGTCCGAGACCACTAGACTGTTGGGGATATTGCGGTCCGAATTGCCCGTGCTCAAACCCTGGTAGCTCACATTGACAGGGCTACCGTCGAAACTCATCTGCGGAAACACTTTGCCGTGAGCATTTCCGATTCCTAGGACGACGGGCCAGTCCGCTCCCGTTACACTCTCTCCGATGCTCGCGTTCGCGAGCCGGTTGAAGCCCACGACTAAATGGTTGAGCAGAGTCGGGGCAATGCTGTAGTCATAGCCGAATCGCATGTAATGCGTAAAGTTTGAGTTAAAAAAGTTCGGGTCGAGCGGTGGGGGAAGAAACGGCTCGCCGTTCAGGACTTCCTGGTCACGGCTGCTGTAAGAGAAAAAGGCCTTGCCTTTCTGGGATACGTTGAAGTCGATCTTGAACGTCATCGTGGTATCTCGGATCGGCTTGTTCGAATTGAAAGCAAAGTTGTTGCAAATGGGTATCCCGGCGCATCCCGAACCGTTCCCTCCCGTGGGCAAGGGCAAGAATTGCAGGACATTCTTGGCCACCGTGCTCAACCGGTTGGCGGGAATGATGTTGCCGGGGAACGCGGTTCGGCATGGCAGCGCCGGATCAAAGATCTGGCCCCGCAGGACCGGTGTGCCATCGCATGGGTTCGTCGCTCCGGTGGGCGCCCCGAGGAGGGCTGAAAAATCGCCCGAGCGTTCCGCATCGGTGGGCACCGTGGTTGCGTGCGCCGTTCCTTGATTGTTACGATACTGTTCCCACGAGAAGAAGAAAAAGGCTTTGTCATGTCCGTTATACAACTTGGGGATCCAGATCGGACCGCCCAGGCTTCCGCCAAAATCATTCTGATGGTCTCTGGGTTTAGGCAAGCCGTTGAAATTGCGATTCCACGAATTGGCATTCAATTTGTCGTTGCGGAAAAAATTGAAAGCAGTTCCGTGGTACTTGTTCGTGCCGGACTTAATCGCAAAACTCTCCACGCCGCCGGTCGTTCGACCGAACTCAGCAGGAATCGTCGACGTGAGCACCTTGAATTCACTCAGCGCCTCTACTGAAGGCGCAGTCTGGTCGAAAGCCGCGCCCGAATCCGAGCGTTGTGTGCTGATCCCATCGAGAATGACTTCGGTCGCGAAATTCTGTCCGCCCGCCAGTTTCGACTCGAAGATACCGCCAGCGGGGGAGTCGCTGTTTGTGCCGGGGCCCGTGGTACCTGGCGTCAAGAAGACAAACGTCTCGGGTGATCGCAAGAAACTCTGCGATGAACTGAACAGGGCAAACGGAAGATCCTGGATCTGTTTGGTTGTGACCACCGTGCCAATCTCGGAAGACTCCGTCTGTAGCGTGGGTGCGTCCCCCGTCACGGTCATCGTTTCTTGTACTTGGCCCACTTCCAGAGTGACGTTGAGAGAGGTGACGCTGTTTACCTGAATCACCACACCCGTCTGCTCTGAGGTCTTGAAACCCGGCGCTTCAATCTTGATATTGTAGGCACCCAACTGCATGTCCGGTATCCGATACCCGCCGGATGAAGTCGACGTAGTGTTATACACACTTCCCGTGCCGACTCCGGTCGCGGTGACGGTCGCATTGCTAACTACTGCACCCGAGCTGTCCTCGATAGTGCCGGCCAGAGCGCCGCGGCTGGACTGCGCCGCTGCAATCGTTCCCAATACGGCGACCACGGCAGCAATCGCGAGATACGTGCGCAAGAACTTCAGCCACCTCATAGATTCCCTCCGGCCCTAACTGGAAACGACCCAAACCCAATTTCGAGAGATCATAATTTTCCCGTGATCTCTCCTGCCCACGAAACTAAATTCTCAATTTCGCCGACGTTAAACCCCCAACAATGGCTGGGATTGTAGAAAGAAAGTGCCGAAAAAGCCAGCGGTCGATTAGCCCACCCCTTTCCCCAGGCTAACGCCCCTAACATCCCGTGCCAGGTATCTTGCGCGCCGATGATATATTCTCCGGTGCGTAATCGTTTTGTTCGACGAGAAACGAAATGTCAACCGAATCGACGCGACGAACTTTTCTCCGACTCTCTGCCCTGGGACTTGCCACGACCGCAACCTCAAGGATGGCAGCTT
>DASXTB010000055.1:0-25780 GCA_036505615.1 Acidobacteriota bacterium | reverse complement strand
GCAGTGAAGAAGTTAAATGAGATTCGCCTGAGGGGGCGCTTGAATTCTTGTTGAACCCACGCAGGGTCCCAACGTGAGCGAGCCATCACCTCACGGTCCACGTACAGGGGTGTCTAGTCTTCGTGCCCACCGTGCTGTAGTGCGCTAGCGGGCACGACGTACCGGGACACCCCCTTCCAGAACGATTGATTAGGGATCCGAGCTCGGAGGGAGAAAGCCTCAAAGCACGGAAGGGCAGTGTGTTGCTTTCTAAGGGGAACTGCCGTTGACCGGCTACTGCCTGACGCCCATGGACTGATGGATACCCTGCCGGTTGGCAAACTTCATGGTGCGCTCAACGACAATGGGCTGGTCGGAGGTTACCTGGGTGCTGATTGAGGTCGGCGGTACGATGCTGTTGGCATAAATGGTCACTCGCTGCTTGGCTGCCAGCGTGTAACTACGCGTATCGGTATTACCATCCTGTCTCAGGAAATTTACCGTCAGGTTGGCAGTTTGAGTTCCCGGATTGCTGACAATGATCCAAGTCTCATAACCGAACGCCGTAAACCCCTCGGCCAGGTTCCATACATAGGCGGGGGTCGGAGAGCCGATGGAATCCGCCACGTCCGTCCCCGAGAACATCAGGCGTTCGGCCGCGATGGGGGTATTGGAAAGCACTTCCACTGAAAAGCGAAAGCCGGACCCAATCTCGGTGGTGGCATCCAAAGTGAGCCTTCGCTGAGCGGCGATGGAGTAGTTTTTCGCGATCACCGTCCCGTTTTCGATCATGTAATTTACCGTAACACTGGCCGTGCTGTTCGAAGGATTGAAGACCTCCAGCAGGGTCGTCGCCGGAGCAGGGCTGGTAAGGCCTGAGGTATCCCCCTCGGCAAAGTACCAGGTCAGACTCGGTGAAACGGCCCCGATTCCGGCGGCTCCTCCTTGGCGGTTATTGATATACAGCGACCGCTCTGCGGCGACGGGCACATCCGATTGCAACTGAACGGACACACGAGTTCCAGGTGCCACAGCGTGAACCGCAATGGTAAAGCGGCTATTTGCCAATACCGTGTAGGTATTGGTGATCGGTGCCTGATTGGTAAGAATGAAAGCTGCGTTGATAGTGGCGTTTGAGGAAGAAGGATTAACGATCAGTATGAAGTCTTCGTCCCCCGAGAATGAATGATTACCCGGAAAATACCAGTTCTTGCTGGTGGAAGTAACTCCCACGCTATCGCTGCCTCCTTGGTTGTTGTTGAAGTACATTGCTCTTTCCACAATGATTGGAAGATCGGCTTGTACCTTGGTACTGACGCTGTAGACATCCGGCAAACCCTTCATCGGGTCGTGAACAGCTACCGTGGTGCGTGTTCGTGCAGGCACAGTTTCCGCATAGAGCTTTGTGGTGCCATCTTGTTTGAAGAACGTAAAGTGAACGGTTGTGGGAGAATAGTTAGGGTTCTGCACCAGAACAAAGGTTTGAAAACCAACCGTGCTTCCTTCGGCCAGAAGCCAGGACTTACTTACCTCAGGAATGCTGTTGTTGATTCCAAAACTGGCCTGCGCCGCTGGGGTACTAGCTCCCCTGATGCGACAAGTGTACATTCCATCGTTGGCCAGACTTCCATTCGACGCAATGCCATTCCAGTTTACCGTCGCTGTCCCGGCCAATAGGTCGGCGTTATTCAGCGGGGTGGCGATGATTGTCCCGTTGTGATCTAGGACTTCAACCGTAATGCGATCGGGAGAGGAGAGGCTAAATTGAAATGCGATTGTGTCGTTGACGCCGTCGCCATTTGGGGAAAAAACGAAGGGCGAAATCGTTGGCTGTAGATTGTTGCTGATGACGGCAGCCGGTACCTCATTTGAATACCCACTCTCTTGTGAGAGTGTGTTAACGGCGGTCACCACATAATAGTATGTTTGACCTGTCACTGCCGTGTTGTCGGTGTAAGAAGGAGTGAGAACTACAGCGCCGTTCAGACGCGCATAGCTGGAGCCCGAAGTCTGAGATCGGTAGACGTTATAGCCAGCCAGATTTGAGTCTGCATTGGCGTCCCATGCCAGCTTTACGGTCCCCGCTTGTGCATAACTCGCGAGCTGACAAACCAAATAAACAGTGAACAGAAGACGCAGCGCTAACAACCGCATCCCGCACCTCCTCACGAACCTGTCGCGAAAGGATTTGGTTAGTCCTGGCCGCCCATTTAACTCTTATGTCCCTCTCCTGGGAGTGCGGGAACGCACACCTCGGCGAACGTGGCCTAAATCACTAAAATTGTTCGGAATCCGACACTATTGGGGCACCGCGACCCAATTGCGGAGTCGCATAGATGAGCCCAAGGCGCGGTTAAACGAAATTCCCGCAAAGACTGCTGCTTTTCGTCCCGCGAATTCTGGTTTGCTTCGTGACTAATTACTTCTTATTCGTTACCGTGATCATGACATCGTCGGTAGCGATCCCGCCCCTGCCGTCACTTACCGTTAGCCGGAATGCAAGATAAGTAGTGCTTGGAGACTGGGTGCGGTAAAGGTCGCCACTGCTGTGTTAGCGCCAAACAGCGGTAGTTGGATCAGTAGCAGTGTATAGTAGCAGACCGAAACTTCGTGGTCCTCGGGAGGGGCCAGAGACTGACCAAGCCCAGCCTGCCCCCGATGCCTGAAACAAAGATCAAACCGGTGGTGACGTTGTCCGTTAACTTTTTGAATCAGTGGCTCAAGGTTTTGACCTCGCTGGCTGACAGAGCTCGGTTGTACACGTACAGTTCATCCAAATTGCCCTGGAAACTTCGATCCCCAGTGAGGCGATTGCCTACAATGAGCGTATTGGAGCTCACTAAAAGCTTTCCTTTCACCGCAGGCGAGGCCACGTAGGAGACCTCCGTCCCGTTGATATACAGATGCAGCTTGCGGTCGCCAGAGTCGTTATAAGTTACGGCCACATGCTGCCAGGCATTCAGCGTAATAGTGTTGGCGCTGGCCCTGGTTTCAAAACCAGTCCCAGAGGTATTGTTGATCCTGGCGCCCAATGTGTTGCCGTCAGTGCCATCGACTAGGAAATAGAACTCATCAAAGCCCGCCGACTCTTTGGAAATAATGCGCCCGAAGGTATTGCCACCCCAGCCGGTGGGATAGATCCAGGCGGCATAGGTAAAGGCCGTCAAAAAGTTCAGAGTCGGGTTTGCCGGGACCGTTAAACGGCTGGTGACACCGTCAAATTGCAGAGCATTGCCCGCTTCGCCGATAACCCAAAGCGGATCGCTGGGCTCGAGGGCAGTGGTAATTCCCAGAATGGCGGTATTGCTATTGCCGCTAGAATCAGCGGCAGTCTGGCCCGAGCCGTCGTCAAGATGCCAGGCGGCCATCGGCCCCGTGCTGTTGTTGACGGTGACGGTGATTGAGGTCGTGGCAAAATTTCCGGAGCTGTCAGTGGCCTGGGCGGTGATGGTATGGGCGCTGTTAGAGAGCAAGGCTGTATTGAGGTTGAAGCTCCAGGGAGAGGTTCCTGTGGCTGGGGAGTAGCTGCCGTTGTCTATGGCGATCTGAACATTGGATACGGCAACGTTGTCGGAGGCGGTGCCTGAGACGGTGATGGTGCCTAACACCGTGGCTCCGTTGGTCGGAGCGGTAATCGAGACGCTGGGCGGCGTCGTGTCAGGGGCCGTGACCATTGTGGAATCGGTGGCGGTGTTGTTGGACAAATTGGTGTCACCCGCAGTGGAGACACTGGCCGTGTTGGTGACAGAAGGTACCGCAGCAGCCGCAACCGCCACTGTCAGAGTGATACTGCTACTAGCCCCTGCCGCCAGAGGCCCGGAATTGGTACAGGTGACCGCCTGACCGGAAGCTGAGCAGCTCCAACCTGTGCCGCTGCCCGATACAAAACTCAAACCTGTCGGCAGAGTATCAGTGACAGTAATAGTGCCGGTGGTGACCGCCGATCCGACATTACTCACTGTCAGCATGTAGACCCCGTTGCTACCCACGGTAAAGTTTCCGCTGTGACTCTTGCTGAGGGACAAATCGACCAAGCCGCTGACCACGGTTAGATCGCTAGCGTTGTTGTTGGCTGCGTTGCTGTCACCTGAAGTGGAAACGCTGGCTGTATTGGTAACAGAAGGTACCGCTCCAGCCGTCACAGCCACAGTCAAGGTGATACTACTGGTGACACCTGCCGCCAGGGGCCCGGAGTTGGTGCAGGTAACCGTCTGGCTGGAAGCCGAGCAGCTCCAGCCTGTGCCGCTGCCAGACACAAAACTCAAGCCAGTCGGGAGAGTATCAGTGACGGTGATAGTACCGCTGCTGGCAGCCGATCCGACATTGCTCACTGTCAGCGTGTAGACCCCATTGCCTCCCACCGTGAAGTTGCCACTGTGACTCTTGCTGATTGACAAGTCGACCAAGCCATTGACCACCGTTGGATTGCTCGCCGTGTTGTTGGTCCCGTTGCTGTCACCAGCAGTGGAGACACTTGCCGTGTTCGTGACGGAGGGTACGGCTGCAGCCGCCACCGCCACAGTCAGGGCGATACTACTGTTGGATCCTGCCGCCAGAGGCCCGGAATTGATGCAGGTAACCGTCTGGCCGGAAGCCGAGCAGCTCCAGCCTGTGCCGCTGCCAGACACAAAACTCAAGCCAGTCGGGAGAGTGTCACTGACGGTAATCGCACCGGTGGTAGCTGCAGATCCGACATTGCTGACTGTCAGCGTGTAGACGCCATTGGTGCCCACTGTAAAGCTGCCACTGTGGCTCTTGCTGATTGACAAATCGACCAAGCCGTTGACCACAGTTAGATCGCTAGCGCTGTTGTTGGCAGCGTTGCTGTCACCTGAAGTGGAAGCGCTGGCTGTATTGGTAACAGAAGGTACCGCAGCAGCCGCCACGGCCACAGTCAGAGTGATACTGCTACTGGCCCCTGCCGCCAGTGGTCCAGAGTTGGTGCAGGTAACTGCCTGACCGGAACCTGAGCAGCTCCAACCCGTGCCGCTTCCCGAGACAAAGCTCAAGCCTGTAGGGAGCGTGTCAGTGACAGTAATAGTGCCGGTGGTAGATGTCGATCCAACATTGCTCACAGTCACCGTGTAGGCTCCGTTGGTCCCAACCGTGAAATTGCCAATGTGACTCTTGCTGAGTGACAAATCGACCGAACCATTGACTACTGTAACCAAGGCTTTGACCTCGCTGGCCGACAGAGATCGGTTGTACACGTACACTTCGTCCAAATTGCCCTGGAAACTTCGATCCCCCGTGAGGCGATTGCCTACAATGAGCGTATTGGAGCTCACTAAAAGGGTTCCCGTCACGGCAGGCGAGGCCACGTAGGAGACCTCCGTCCCGTTGATATACAGATGCAGCTTGCGGTCGCCAGAGTCGTCATAGGTTACGGCCACATGCTGCCAGGCATTGAGCGTAATCGCATTGGAGCCGGCGGTTGTTTCAAAGCCTGTCCCGGTGGTGTTGTTGATCCTGGCATCCAAGGTGTTACCGTCAGGACCATCAACCAGGAAATAGAACTCATCAAATCCGGCCGATTCTTTGGACGTAATGCGCCCGTAGTTGCTGCCACCCCAACCAGTGGGATAGATCCAGGCAGCATAGGTAAAGGCCTTTAAATTGTTCAAAGTAGAACTTGCCGGGACTGTTAAACGGCTGGTGACTCCGTCAAATTGCAGAGCATTGCCCGTTCTGCCGATAACCCAGAGGGGATCGCTAGCCTCGCCAGCACTGCTGGTTCCCAGAGTAGCGGTGTTGCCTTGACCGCTGGAATCGGCGGCTGTTTGGCCCGAGCCATCGTCGAAATGCCAGAGAGCCACCAATCCCGAGCCGTTGTTGACGGTAACGGTGATTGAGGCTGTGCCGATGTTTCCAGAGCTGTCAGTGGCCTTGGCGGTAATAGAGTGGAGGCTATTGGAGAACGAGATCGTGTTGAGGCTAAAGCTCCAGGAAGAGGTTCCTGTGGCCGCGGAGTAGCTGCCGTTGTCTATGGCGAGTTGAACATTGGAGACGGCGAGGTTATCCGCGGCGGTGCCTGAGACGATGATCGTGCCCGAGACCACAGCTCCGTTGGTCGGAGCGGCAATCGAGATAGTGGGCGGCGTCGTGTCGGCTGCTGTGACCGTTGTGAAATCAGTGGCGGTGTCGTTCGCCGGATTGATGTCGCCGGCAGTTGAGACGCTTGCCGTGTTGGTAACACTAGGTACTGCAGCGGCGGATACTCCCACAGTGAGGTTGAACTTGATACTGCCTCCCGTCGATACAGGGCCGGCACTAAAGCAGGTCACTGTCTGACCGGAGGCCAGGAAGCTCCAGCCATTTCCGGCACCGGAGACAAAGGTTAGACCGGCCGGCAGAGTGTCGGTGACAGTGATAGTCCCACTTGTGGGCCCTGAGCCCACATTTTGTACCGTCATGAGATAGCTTCCGTTAACACCTACCGTGAAACTGCCGCTGTCGCTTTCAGTGATCGCCAGATCAGGCACTCCATTAATCGTGACCGAGACCTGGTTGGAATATCCGCTCTCCGACCCGAGCGTGTTGACGGCCGTAACCACGTAGTAATAAGTTATCCCGCTCGCGGCTGTGCCATCGGTGTATGAAGGAGACGGAACTAGAGAGCTGTTGAGGCGAGAATAGCCGGCACCTGAGCTTTGGGATCGGTAAACGTTATATCCGGCTAAGTTTGACTCCGAATTGGCGTCCCAAGCCAGCCCCACGCTCGCGGCCCGCGTATAGATGGCGAGTTGACAGATCAAAATACCCGCAAACAGAAGACGCAGTATAAAGCACCTCATCCTGCACCTCCATACCGACTCTCGTCGGGGAAAACTTGATCAATTGTGGGTCCATTAGAAGTCTCGGGTCAGTGTCCGGTTCGTACCGACACTCACAGTTTTGGTGAAGTATCTAACGTCACTGAATGCTCAGGAGCGAAGCTTCGTGGCAAGTGCTCTGGAGTCAGGCAGGTGAGACAATTTTGGAAGGCTCGACAGAAATTTTGCCGGGACGATTATTATCGACATCCCCCGGCAAAACTCTGACCGCCGTGTCCTTTGTGTCCGTTGTAGGTTAAGCCTTTTTTACCACAATGGGCACCACGGACACAGTGCGACTGCGCTACCAATCCCTTCCGGTTCCACATAACTCTCGGGCTCGCGCAAGCGTCAGAATGCCCAATTTGCAACCGATGAGCTGAAATGGCTAATAAATAGCTGATTTGGCTAACGCAAAGAGGTTTGTGAAATCGTCGCGCAAATCTAAAATAATTCCACAACGTGCCAGAGAGACTCCGTAAGACATAGCTTTTGCTGACCTCTCAAAATTGACTTCCCAGTGGAAGGGGACCTGTGCGAGTTGTGCTGCGCAGGAGGGGTTATTACTTTAGGGGGGACCGCGTGGCAAACGGGATAAACTTTAAGTAGAACGATACTGTGTCCCTTGAATATTATGAAGTTGACTACATACTTGAAGACGGCGTCCCTCACGATAACCCCTTTATTGCGGTAGTGTTGTCAGCGCTCAATCCTCTGGAATAGAACTTGCTTAGCCCTGATTATTCACGGGTGTGAGTGAGGAGGCAGTTGAGTCGGGTCTGTTTGCTGCCTGTCTCGCCATCCCATCCCGTGGATGAGGCAGGTTAGAGGGGTCAGTTTGTCCCTCTCTGTAAGTGAGAGGGCGAAGCTATATCTTTTCACTGACGAGATTGGTCATCCCCTTCATAAAGATTCCCAGATGCGCTATCGAATTGGAAAACCACGAATCATTAGGGCTGGTTTTAGGAACCTTTCTTCCCGTTCTTCCCAGGGGATCGTCCGAGTTTCACTATTTCTTCAATTGCAGACTTTAGGTAAAACTTTGCATGCAGGCGACTCCTTCATTCCCGTTATCTGTTGATTTCCCGGCGCTTATTCCAACTCCTGAGATCTGGACGCGTTATTGCTACCTCGGTCATTCGGGACTCGATTATGTTCAATTGTTTCCGAGTTCCGAAGGAGGTGCAAGACGAAATTCAGTACCTGATTGAAGGCAAATCACAACCAGAACTATAGGAGGAAAAGTAAATGAAAAGAAAGGCATATCGAGCATATCTAAGGCTGCTTTTTGGAGCATGCCTCATTTTGATCTTTGGACTGACCGGGATTTCTCCCCTTCAGGCTAGTACCTTCGGCGGGCGAGCGTACAGCGCCTTCGTCAACGTCCCGAGTCTTGGCGCCGGCCCCGTATATATTTCGGATACCGGTGAACTCTCTCCCGGTGGTTGGCAGAGTGCGGCGCTTTCTGATACCAGCATTCCCACGGTTCTGAGCGCCGGCGTATTGGTTGCCGCAACCGTTGGAGCTACATACGTTACAACCGGTGACAAGGCCGACAGCTCCACTTCACTGGCAGACTTGGTTGTTCTTCCTGGGAATCCGGCTCAGATCACGGCATCGTTTGTCAGGGCGCAAACACAGGTGACTGCCAGTGGAGTCAACGGCTACAGCGAGATTTACGACCTAACATTTGGTGGCGTAACTGTCGCGGTAACCGGCCAAGCCAATCAAACAGTCACGATCCCTGGTGTAGCTACACTGACCATTAATGAGCAGGCGACGAGTTCAGGTGCGATCACTGTCAACGCTCTCCACCTAGTACTGTTGGGCGGAGGAGAGGTAATAGTGTCAAGCGCTAGGAGCTCTATTTTTTGAGACCTGAACTAACGGAGGAATTAAGCAATGAAAAGAATATCGATAAAGATACCGGTCGTTGTATTCCTGCTGGTCACCCTGTTTGTGTTTCTACCTAAACAGAAAGCTAATGCCTGGGGGGGAGGGGGAGGACAATGCTTCGACTTTGTTACCATTGGCGGGTTTTTCTTCGGGAGCACTGACGGGCCTGGCCGCGTCAACTTCGGCGGGAACGCCGGTTTCAAGAATGGAGATCCACCGCCACCGCTGATGGCCCACCTGACAGTGACAGATCACAACAGCGGAAGGCAAATAAAAATTGACGGTACCAGTGACGATGGCACAGTCACGTGCTACGGAACTGGATCTGGAGATCCCAGTGATCCTGCCTTCTTATGCCGCAGGCTGACGGGACGTGCCACGTCCACTTTGGGCAACGTGACCACTACGGGCACATTTCAATGCACGATATGTGATTTCGGTGAGCCCGGCAAGGATTCGGACCTCTTCGGAATTCGGGTGTTTAATAGCGCCGGTACCCTTATCTACGACACGGACCTCCGAAAACTGGCAGGGGGCAATGCCCAACTCCATAAACCTTGCTCGGATCCTACACCTGGTTGTTTTTAGAGATCCGAAAGAGGTCGGAAGCGATTTACCAGCGAGTTACCCTTCAATCTGTCGCAGGGTAACTCGCTTCAAGAACATCAAATAAAGAGCAGGTTCTAGATTTCCACTTTGCAGATTCCAACTTTGAAAGAAAAGCTAGGCTTTCGCGCACGTACAAAGGACCCTTTTCAGTTCGAAGGTTACTCAATTGCTCAGCCCTTCGGGCTTCTTGCTGAAGATTCCTTTATCAGAATGCTGTGCTTGGAACGAAAAAGAACGGAGCGCTCCCGGAAACTATTATTGCTCATGCTCTTGGATGTTGAAAAACTCTGTCACACTCACAAAAAAGAGCCGTTTCTCGCAAAAATATTATCGGTACTTTCTTCTTCCACGCGAGACACAGACATCAGCGGCTGGTACAAAAATAATTCCATTGTCGGCGTCATCTTCACTGAGATTGGTGTAGTAGACAAAAGCTCAATCCGAAATGCAATACTGACCCGGGTCAACACCGCGCTGAACATCAACTTGGATCGGGAACAAATAAAAAAGATTCATATATCCCTTCACTTCTTTCCGGAAGACCGTGATAAGGAAAACCCCGGCCATCCACCTGATGCCCGGTTATATCCCGATCGTACGCGACAGGAAGACGCCGAAAAACTCCCCTTGGTCGTCAAGAGAATGATGGATATCGCCGGTAGCGGCGTGGCGCTGATTATTCTCTCTCCCCTTTTTATCGTGATTCCGCTGGTCATTAGGTTATCCTCGAAAGGACCCATAATATTTAGACAAGCCAGAGTTGGCCGGCACGGCAAGATCTTCACATTTTTAAAGTTCAGGTCCATGCATATCAATAACGATCCCCACATTCACAAAGACTACGTGAACCGGTTCATCGCCGGTAAGAGCGATCTAAAACAGACCGAAGCCGGCCGCCAGGGAATCTACAAAATAAAGGACGATCCCCGGGTCACCCGGGTAGGGAGGTTTTTGCGAAAAACCAGCTTGGACGAACTGCCCCAATTCTGGAATGTCCTGAGAGGGGAGATGTCTCTGGTCGGACCGAGACCCCCTATTCCTTATGAATTTGAGTCTTACGATATTTGGCATAAACGCAGAGTCCTAGAGGCGAAACCGGGAATTACTGGGTTATGGCAGGTAAAAGGACGAAGCAAGACCACGTTCGACGAAATGGTTCGGCTGGATCTGAGATACGCCAAAGCATGGTCGCTCCGGTTGGATGTCAAAATTCTTCTTCAGACACCACGAGCCGTTTTGTCCCGCGACGGCGCCTTTTGATCTTCCAAAGAAAACTGAATCGTCAGTTGTCAGCTAGCTTGGATCAATCCAGCAGGAATACTGGTTAGATATGATTCGAATCGGCGTTATCGGCTACGGTTACTGGGGCCCGAATATAGTGAGAAATCTGTTCAGCATTCAGGGATGTACCGTTGTGTCAATTTCCGACAAAAACCAGAATGCGCTGAGGAGGGTCCAACAAGCTTATCCTAACCTGCCCGTCACCTCAGACCCAATGAAGATCTTAAGTTCACCCGCTATCGACGCGGTCGCGGTGATCACTCCTGTCTGCACGCATTTCGAGCTGGCTAAGATTGCTCTTGAAAATGGAAAGCACGTATTTGTGGAAAAGCCTTTTACGTTCAGTGTTCGACAAGCGGAGGAGCTAATCGAATTAGCGGACAGGAAAAATCTCAAGATTATGGTGGACCACACCTTCCTATTCACCGGTGCGGTGAAGAAAATTCGGCAACTTGTCGAGGAAGGCACGTTGGGAGAACTGTACTATTATGACTCAACGAGAGTGAATTTAGGTCTTTTCCAGCATGATGTTAACGTAATCTGGGACCTTGCACCTCATGATTTGTCGATCATGGATTACGTCATCAAGGAAAAGCCGGAAGCAGTGGTGGCGACCGGTGAGAAACATTTAAACGGCGTCGAGGATCTCGCCTTTATCACCATTTTTTTCCCGCGCAACATCATTGCTCATATTAACGTCAACTGGCTCTCCCCGGTCAAAGTCAGAACCACACTTATAGGTGGAGAAAAGAAGATGCTGGTGTGGAACGATTTGGAAGCCGACGAAAAAATCAAAATCTACGACAAAGGAGTGGAGATAACCAACCAAGAGGGAGTTTACGACTTGTTGGTTAATTACCGTTCTGGCGATATGTGGGCGCCGCGTGTGGAGCAGATTGAGGCTTTAAAAAATGAGCTGGAGTATTTCGTGAATTGTATCGCGCGCGATGAAACTCCATTCAATGACGGCGAATCGGGTTTGCGAGTCGTCAGGATGCTGGAAGCTGCCCACAAGTCAGTGAGGAATCGAGGCGCCATGGTGTACGTATGAACGACTATTGTTGCATCTCACCGGATGTGAAACTGGGAAAGAACGTCAAACTGTCAAAATTCATCAATCTGTACGGTTGCGCTGTGGGGGAAGACACGAAGATTGGCGCCTTTGTCGAAATTCAAAAGAATGCCGCGGTCGGGAGAAACTGCAAGATCTCAAGCCATACTTTCATCTGTGAGGGAGTGACCATCGAAGACCGGGTGTTCATTGGCCATGGTGTTACCTTCATCAATGATACCTATCCGCGGGCAACAACACCCGGTGGTGCGTTGCAAACGGAAGCGAATTGGCGAGTGGAACCGACAAGGGTCAAAGAGGGGGCCTCCATTGGTTCGGGTGCCACGATCCTCTGCAACATAACCATTGGCGAAAACGCGATTGTTGGGGCGGGCAGTGTAGTGACTCGAGACGTACCTGCTAATGCGATTGTTGCTGGAAATCCAGCCAGGCTCCTGAGATGTATCGACAGCGGATTGAAAAAAAATCAACCGAGTTCAAAACACGTGAGCATTCGTCGTTCGTAGGCGCGCCTTCGCTCTTTGCGTGAAACCAGTGACCCAAGTCCCTTTCCTCGACCTTGTAACTCCTCATTTAGAGCTGGAAGAGGAGCTGGTGTCCATTTTCAGGATAGCTTTGCGTACCGGTGTTTTTGTAGGCGGTTCTATGGTGGAAGAATTCGAAACTGACTTTGCTGAGTTCTGCGACTCCCGATACTGCGTTGGAGTAGGCAGCGGTACGGAGGCCTTAAGGCTGGCCCTCATGGGCGGCGGAGTCAAGCAGGGCGACATGGTAGTCACCGTCCCCAATACCTTTATTGCGACAACTGAGGCTATCTCCCAGACAGGCGCCTTACCGGACTTCGTTGACATCGATGAGCGCACTTACAACATGGACCCGGAAAAGCTTCGGGACTATCTGGAAAGCCAGTGTTACATCGACAGAGAAAGCGCAGAACTGGTCAACCAGCGGACCAAAAGACCGGTTAGGGCCGTTATCCCGGTCCATTTGTTTGGCCAGATGGCCGATATGGATCCCATTCTAGAGGTTGCTGAACGGTACAACTTGATTGTGATCGAAGACGCCTGCCAGGCTCACGGAGCTGAATACTTTTCCAAGAAACAATCTCGTTGGAGGAAGGCTGGGTCGATGGGAAGAGCGGCTGCATTCAGCTTCTATCCGGGGAAAAACCTTGGTGCTTGTGGAGAAGCCGGGGCAGTTACGACCGATGATGAGCAAGTGGCACGAAAAATCCGATTGCTTCGCGACCATGGCCAAAGTAGGAAATACTGCCACGAAATTGAGGGATATAACGCGCGGCTGGATGCGATACAGGCAGGAATTTTGCGGGTGAAGCTCAAGTCTCTCCTTGCGTGGAATCAAAAACGGCGCCAGATGGCCTTTCGCTACAATGAATTGCTGCAGCTTGTCGATGGCATCATCGTGCCATTTGAGCCCGCGTGGGCAAGGTCGAGTCACCACCTGTACGTAATTCGCACTCTCAGGAGAGATGAGCTCCGGAAATATCTTGCAGAAGAGCACATTGGTTCCGGGCTTCACTATCCCCGGCCGCTGCATCTCCAAAAAGCGTATGAGAGTCTGGGCTTCAAGGAAGGAGATTTTCCAGTTTCGGAACGAGTGGCATCCGAGATCCTTTCGTTGCCCATGTATCCACAGCTTGAGGTCCAACAACTGAATCTGGTGTTTCAAAAAATTTCAGAGTTTGCCCAATCACAAACCGTTTTAGCTGTTTAGTTCTGCATGCGGAAAGAGGAAAAGACTTTGCGTGCATCTGGCCGTAAAAAGATTTGGATCGATTTAGAGAACTCGCCTCACGTGCCATTCTTCGCGCCTATTATCGAGGAACTCGAGACACATAACTATTCAGTGATGCTGACGGCGCGAGATTGTTTTCAGGTGTTGGAGCTGGTGGATTTGTTCCATCTGAGCTGTAAGCGGATAGGCCACCACTACGGCAAGAGCAAAATGCTCAAGGTTGCCGGACTGTGCGCTCGGGCGGCAGAGATGATGCCCGCAGTGCTCGGTGAGAAGCCTGAGCTGGCTTTATCTCACGGGTCTCGCGCTCAATTGTTGCTGTCATCACTGCTGGGCATTCCATCGGTGACGATATTTGACTACGAGCATGTCAATCAAGGATTTGCGTTCATACATCCCAGTTGGGTGATGGTTCCCGATGTCATTCCGGATGAGGCGGTCAAGCTGGACAAGAATCATATTCTGCGATACCCGGGCATCAAAGAGGATGTGTATGTTCCCATGTTCAGGCCCGACCCAAGCATAAGGTATAAGTTGGGGATCAATGGAGAGGACTTAGTGGTCACGGTGCGTCCACCGGCAAGCGAAGCTCACTATCATAATCCCCTGAGTGACGAGTTATTCAACGCAGTGATCGAGTGGTTGAGCTCCAAACCAGGCATCAAGATAGTGCTGTTGCCGCGCAATGATAAACAAGCCATGTTGGTTGGTAAGTCTTGGCCAAGACTTTTTGCCGAGGGCAAGATCATCATCCCCAGCCATGTGGTTGACGGATTGAATCTGATTTGGTTTTCCGACGTTGTGATCAGCGGTGGGGGAACGATGAACAGGGAAGCCGCCGCACTCGATGTCCCAGTTTATAGCATCTTTCGAGGGAGGATCGGAGCAGTGGATCGATATCTGGCGGCGAGTGGCCGGCTGGTACTTATAGAAGGCGTCGACCAAGTACACACAAAAATTAGGTTGGTTCGTCGAGAGAGGCCGGCTAATCCGAAGCGCGCCGGTGGCGGAGCTTTACAGGCGATTGTAGGCGGCTTGGTCGCAATATTGGAGAGAAATTCTGAGATACCCCAGCCGGAGGCGAAATGAGCGTTTATGTCGCTTCTGATACCCGACCAGAACATCGAGCGGAAGCGGATATCGACGGACTTGTTTTATTGGCAGTAAGGGGGCTGGGGCAGATGTTCGACCCCCAAAAACAGCTCTTTTGTTTCCGGCTTAAGCTGTCTGATTGTGGGTTAGTCAAGGAAGGGATTTCGCCAAGATATACTATGATCTCCCTTCTGGGCCTTCACCAACTCAAAACCACAACGCTCCCTTGTCCCGTTGAGGTGACAACCGTAGCCGAGACGCTCCTCGAAGAGACAAACTGGATTACCAATATCGGTGATCTCGGGCTGCTTCTGTGGCTCTGCGCTTTGGCTTTACCGGAGCAGGTGGAGCACATCTACTTTAAGCTTGATGTGAAGAGTGCCTTGAGTCGTTATCGCGATGCTTTGGAACGGCGCAGCATGGAGCTATCTTGGTTTTTGTCCGGGCTGGCCCATTCGACCTTGGCCTGTGGCAGAGAGTTCCCGGGTTTGGAAGAGCTGGCACTCAGCACCTACCGAATGCTAAAGAATAATCAGGGCGATAAGGGTTTCTTCGGCCATCTTGACCGCGCCGGAAGCGTTTCCGGTCTGCTGCGGGGTCGCATCGGCAGCTTTGCAGATCAGGTATATCCCATCTATGCGTTGACCAGATTCGCTCAGGCATACAAGATGAATTCAAATATTGCCCGCGAAGCACTTAAGATGGCCCTGAATTGTGCTGAAGCCATATGCCGGGTCCAAGGACCGTTGGGTCAATGGTGGTGGCATTACAACTCGGCCGCAGGCGCAGTGGTGGGGCAATATCCCGTATATTCCGTTCACCAGGACGGAATGGCCCCCATGGCTCTGTTCGCGTTGAGCATAGCCAGCGGACAGGATTTCAGTGAGCCTGTCTATCGGGGTCTGCAGTGGGTAGTCGGCAATAATGAACTTGGGCGCGACTTACGAGATTTTTCGGCAAATGTAATTTGGCGGAGCATCTATCGGCCACAGTACAAATTGCGCTTGAGTTACGCCCTGAACCTTCTCAAGCCGCCTACGAAGTTACGCGAATGCGATGACGTGATGATAAAATTCGAGTGTCGCCCCTACCATTTGGGTTGGTTTCTGTATAGTTTCGCCGGTCATAACCCTTCGCGAACTCATTGATTTGGCTGCTTTCCGAGCAACCGGAACAAATCGCGCCACAGGATGTGATTCTCGATACCGCTATTCCGAGACGATTGGGCTTTCAATGTAAGGTCACGTTCAACAAGAAGCGAAACCGTTTTGGAGGTATCTTTATGAAGAGATTCCTTCGTATTCTACTGTTCGCAATATCTTTCCTCGCCGCCGCTACAATCTTTCCAGGCCCCGACAATGCGTTCGCCGGTACCTATTACATAGATTTTGTGAGTGGAAACGACGCTAATAGTGGCACGTCGAAGAGCTCTCCCTGGCAGCACGCGCCTGGAATGCAGGGCTGTGTGGCAAACTGCGGTGTTAAGAGTCCGCAACCAGGGGACAGCTTTATCCTCAAGGGCGGTGTGACTTGGCCGAACGCAACGATGCGGTGGAGTTGGGCCTGGAGTGGCAACGCCAGCAACCGCGTTTATGTTGGTGTGGACCAAACTTGGTACAACTCGGGAGTGTGCGGCGCTTCTTGGTGCCGGCCAATCTTGGACGGCGGCAAAGCGGCGATCACTGGTGGCGGCCACAACCTATTCTTGATGATCGCCGCCGATTACTTCACCCTTGACAATATCGAGTTCAGAGGGGCCTATTTTTCCGGCTACGATTACGGGAATAACGCATTCATCAACCCGCAAACCTCGCAGTACGTGGATATCAAGAACTGCTACTTCCACGGTTGGGCGAACGCCTCCGCTTCTGACAGTGGTACCGGTATCTTATCGGACTCGCACTTGCCGAGCCTCAATGTCGGGATGGTCATTGAATACAATATTTTTGACGGTTCTGACACCGCCGAAGTCCAGGCCGATCCGAATTGTACCGGTCCCTGTCTCGGCACTCTTGATGCGCTGTGGTACGGGCCGATCGTTCATCACAACATCATTCGTTACGTGTCAAATGGATATATCGGCGCTGCCGAGTCATTCCACGATAACCTCGTGGAATACATCCGTCGTTCTCCTGATGTTACAGCCCATGAGAACGGCTTTGAGAATAACAGTGACCCCTGCAATGGCCTGTTATTTTACAACAACGTCATTCGCCACGTCGTACCAGGAGTAACAGTGTGGGTTGCCCCACAGAAGGGCTGTGCCCCCACTTACGTCTTTAACAACGTCATCTACGATACGACTGCCGGCAACGTGATGGATATTGCAGATGCCCTGACGAACCCGGGCGGCAGCATCTACGTACTCAACAACACGATTGAGTGCGGTCCTGACGGAAACGCCACCTACAGCTGCCTGAATTGCCCGGCCAGTTATACGGCTTGCACCTTGCGGAACAACCACTTAATCACTGGTAATCTGACGCCCATCCTTAACTTAGGGGCAAGTAATCTCACAACAGGCAACAACGTAATTCAGACGCAGGCTGTGGCCAACGGTCAAAGCTACGTGGCGGGGAGCAACTTTTCACCGACCGCGGGAAACGGATCGACCGTACTGGCGGGGCTGAACGTTACGGGTTTGTGTTCGGGAAATGTGGCGGCGCTATGCACCGACACGACCTTGGCTGGGACTAGAAATGCCCTCCCGCGGCCAGCCAGCGGCGCATGGGACGCGGGCGCATATCAATTTGTTGGCGCTCCCGCGCCCCCCAAAAACCTGAGGATAACCCCGTAGCTGGCTCGGCTGGGCAGGGAATCAAGTGCAGTCAAGTGAGATTGCCCCAACACTCACTTCTGTAGGAAAGATGTCTACACACGTTACATTCGCCGTCGCGGTCAACAGCATGGACTTGTTCAAGAACAATTTCTTGGCATCTCCATGCTTCCAGGTGCCGCACAATCATCAAATTCTGGTGCAGGAGAATTTCAGCTCTGCGGCGAAAGCTTACAATGATGCAATCAGCCGAAGTGTCAACGATCTCATCGTTTTCGCTCACCAGGATGTTTCGTTCCCGAAACCATGGCTGTCACAATTGGAGCATTCTCTTGACCTTTTGGAAGCAACGGATCCGAAATGGGGGGTATTAGGATGCTACGGAGAGACGCTCAATGATAACGGACGGGGACATGTGTATTCTCCCGGGCGGGGTGTTCTCGGTATGCCCTTTGAGCATCCCATGCCTGTTCAAACCCTTGACGAAATCGTGCTGGTCTTGAGAAAGTCTTCCAATCTTAAATTCGATGAACGCCTGCCTCATTTCCACTTATATGGCGCTGATATTTGTCTGGCAGCAGCGAAGCGGGGAATGAAGAGCTATGCAATCTCTGCCTTTTGCATACACAACAGTCAGCAAAACCTGGTCCTGCCAAAAGAGTTCTACCAGTGCTACAAACACTTTAAGCGTGCTTGGAAAGAGTGCCTGCCGATTCAAACCACTTGCATTAGGATTTCCAGATCCAACTTTCCACTCTACATGAGAAGAGTCCAAGAGGCTTACCTGCGGCACATTCGACGTAAAGAGGTTGGAGCGACTCGGCTGAAGAGCGTCCGGGAACTTCTTGAGCAGTTCGAAGCCACCAGTCAGGGCCTTGTCAATTGCTCCGCAACCAGCGAGTTTGGGGCGGTACATCAGTCCCAGTAAGTTTCTCACTTCAGTCATCGATTTTTCCGCACAGTCGGCCGTACGCTGCGACAACGGTAATTTCTCTCTATTCACCAAACCCCATTCAGACGCATCCCCCAGCTTTTGTCGGCAATTCATACAGGTAAAGACGATTCACTCATGAACCCAGTGGGCAGCGGCAGGCGAACATCGATCGGGTCCCAGATATACGGGCGCGTCAAACGGCCTATTGAAGCAGCCCTCATGGGCGAAAATCTCAAAGCAAAAGTTTTTCGTGGTGGCGCTTGGCTGGGGAGCGGAAGTCTTGCCGAGCAGGTGTCCAGATTCGGTCGCAATATGCTTCTAGCGCGGCTCCTTGCGCCGGAGGCTTTCGGAACGATGGCGATCGTCCTGTCCGCCAGTTCTCTCATTGATACACTCACGGCAATAGGCGTCAGAGAAGCAATCATTCAGAATCCCAGGGGGGGAGAGGATAAATATCTGAATGCGGCGTGGTGGTTGGGATTTGGGCGGGCGATAAGCCTCTACTCTCTGATTTTCGCCCTAGCCCCTTGGGTCTCAAGGTTCTACGCCAATCCAGAACTGGTCGCTCTTTTACGTGTGTCCCTACTAAGCCTCTTGTTCTATGGGGCAATCAGTCCTGGGACTCATCTGGCCATCAAACAGATGAGGTTTCCGAGATGGGCAGCCATTAATCACGGCGGCGGAATTTGCGGTGTCGTGATAACGGTGATTTTAGCCCTTTTCATCCGAAATGTCTGGGCTCTGGTAATTGGGTATTGTGCCGAGAGCGCCGCCCGCTGCGTTCTATCTTACCTTCTCTGCCCCTACCTTCCATCGCTTGCGTGGGACAGAGAAGCGCTCGGGAAATTACTGCGGTTTTCAAAAGGGATGTTTGGCCTGTCGTTCTTAAATCTGATTTTTGCCCGCGCGGATATTTTTGTCCTGGCAAAATTGTATTCCGCTACAGATCTCGGTTTGTACGCCATGGCCGTTTTTCTGGTCCAGACTCCGATGAGTTTTATTATGAATCTGTTGGGTCAGACCTTACTTCCAACCTTCTCCCAGATTCAGGGAGACACGGCTCGTATAAATCGCATACTTGTGAATGTAACGTCGCTTATTGTACGCCTCGGGATGCCCGCCCTTGTTTTTGTGTTCTTCTGCGGGCATTCGTTGCTTACCGTTGTATATGGTGACCGCTATGGTGCAGCTACGGGAGCATTAATCATTGCTTCCTGCGTCGCTCTCGTCAACCTCGTGAACGGCCAGATAACAAGCGTCCTCTACGCAAAGGGCCTTCCTCAGCTTCATCGGCGTTGCGTTGCTATGATGGCTATTACCATCATTGTTCTGATCTACCCTTTGGCAAAGGATTTGGGCCTTGTGGGAGCCCAGGTGGCATGCCTTATTTCAATTGTAGTTGGCTACTTATTTCAGGTTGTCCGGATTCGTCAGCTCACAGGGCTTAATCTAACTCAGTACTCGAAGAGCTTTCTGTTTTCAGCGGCGATATCTATTGGTGTTCTCGCAATCTGCCTTGGTACCCAGCCCGTCGGCATATTGGCTCGGCCTGTACCTAATATAGTGCTGGGGATTTTAGGTTGCATTTTGGCTTACAGCCTGAGCCTGGGAATATACCTGCGAAACAATCAGGCACGAACCACCTAGCAGATGAATAAGCCGAAGGGTCCGGAAATCAGTTCTGGAGAAGGAGCGCAAGGGAATGGAGCCGTCTAGGTTCGGCGGCGGAGGGGAAACCTCCGTTCATCCGGCCATTGCCTGCGCGGTGCTGCTTGCGGGAGTCTTGATTTTATTCCTACCAAGAAAATATCTCGTCCTGCCATTTTTTTCCGCCGTCTTCCTTATCCCCATGGACCAAGTTCTTGTTGTCGGCCCTTTGCACTTCCAGATGCTGCGCGTGGTGGTACTGTTTGGTTGGGTTCGTCTTCTCGCGATCAAGTTCTCTACGAAGATTGAATTTCTTAATGGCGGCATGAAGGGAATCGACAAGGCTGTGGCTCTGCTGGGGATCTTCACTGCCATTGACTTTGTCTTCCTGTGGCAGGAATGGGGAGCGTTGATCAATCAGATGGGGGCTCTCTACATGATGTTTGGCATTTACTTTCTCCTACGTTTCATGATCCGGGACGAGGAGGACGTGGATCGTGCATTACGGGCGCTGGTGTATATTGCGGCTGTAATTGCGCTGGTGATGGTGATTGAGCAGTCAACCGGTCGGAATCCGTATGTCCTCTTTGGTGGAACCCATCAGGCGATGCGTGAGTCACTGGAGGCACGAGAGGATCGCTTTCGTGCGATGGCTTCTTTTGCGCACCCGATTCTGGCCGGATCTTTTGGCGCGACCTCGTTGCCGCTGTTTCTCGGGCTGTGGTGGAAGGGCAAAAATCGGGCTGGTGCACTGGTGGGAGCTATCGCGGCCACGGTGATTACATTTGCATCCGTCTCCAGCACTCCTCTGTTGGCTTATGGGGCGGGAATCTTTGCTCTTTTCCTGTGGCCCTTGCGTAAGCGCATGCGCATCATCCGATGGGGCATCGTTATTTCCCTACTCTGCCTCCACCTGTCAATGAAAGCGCCCGTTTGGGCTCTCATCGGCCGATTCGACGTCGTCGGTGGTTCCTCCGGCTATCACCGCTTTTACTTGGTGGATCGGTTCATCCGGCATTTTGGAGACTGGTGGCTTCTGGGCGTGAAGAATAACGGGCAGTGGGGCTGGGACATGTGGGACCTCGCCAATCAATACGTGGCTGTAGGTGAGACCTCCGGTCTTCTTCCTCTTATTTTCTTTATTTCCATAATTGTGTGCGGCTTCCAGTACCTGGGCAACGCCAGAAAAGCTTGTGAAGGGAACAAAAGGAAAGAATTCTTCTTGTGGACATTGGGGGCTGCGCTATTCGCGAACATTGTGGCGTTCTTTGGAATCTCTTACTTCGATCAGACCATGGTAGCTTGGTACGCCTTCTTGGCCATGATCTCGGCGGTGGCAAACGATGCTATGCGGTCACTCGAGCTTGAGCAGGCGGGTGATCTCAAGGACGGGAAGTCGCCGCTGCTTCCGCAAATCGCCTCTTGTTATTCAAGCAACAGCTTAGCCTCATCCAGGTTCCCGTGAGCCAGGTGTGCCGTAAGGACAATTTGAGCCAACGAGGCCTGTAGCGCCGACGCCGAGATTGATTTTTCCATTATAGAGTCCATGAGCAGAACGTCCGTAGTGATAACCCCGGTCCGCGACGAAGAGAAATATATAGAGTCGACGATTCACAGTGTGGTCAGCCAGACTGTTCCACCAGCCGAGTGGATTATTGTGGATGACGGGTCCACAGACAGCACGGCAGCCATCATACAGCGATATGCAAATCTTTATCCCTGGATTCGGGTGTTTCATCGCAAGAACCGCGGGTTTCGGAAGTCCGGCGGCGGAGTGATCGAGGCATTCTACCGGGGCTACAACGCGATACGGTGCCTCGATTGGGACTTCATTATAAAGCTGGATGGAGACTTGTCTTTCGAAGCGGAATATTTTGAAAAAGTATTCCAATATTTCGAGAAGAACCCGCGCCTCGGCATCGGCGGAGGAGTTATCTACCATCTTGAAGGTGAGCAAAAACGGCTGGAAACTTGCCCCAAGTTTCATGTCAGGGGAGCTACCAAGTTCTACCGGAGAGCCTGCTGGGAAGCCATTGGCGGCCTTTGGCCGGCTCCAGGATGGGACACAATAGACGAGGTCAAAGCAAACATGCTCGGCTGGACCACAATGAGCTTTGCTGACCTTCATCTCCTACACCATCGGTTCACCGGATCGGCCGACGGCTGTTGGACTGGCATGGTTAAGAATGGAAGAGCAGATTATATCTCTGGTTACCATCCGCTGTTCATGCTGGCAAAGTGCATTACGCGGCTGGCCCGGCGGCCAGTCATTATCGGTTCTCTTGCGTCGCTGTATGGATTCGCCACAGGCTATCTGAAGCGCATTCCCCAGGTAGATGACCGTGAATTGATTAGATACCTGCGGCACGAGCAACTGGCGCGACTGTTGGGCAAAGAGACAATTTGGAGATGAGCGGCCAACTCCACTCGACACTTTGCGTTGGGTTGGTTTTGGCCCCCGCTTAGTGAGCATGTGCGCCGCAGCCTGGCAGTGGTTGTCAGCCAAATAAACTATGGATCTTTCCATAATATCTGTGAACTGGAACTCAGTAGAGTACTTACGAGCGTGTATTGCCAGCATCTATGAATACACCGTAGGTATTTCCTTCGAAATCATTGTTGTCGATAACGCCTCGCCGACACAGGACGTTGATCTTCTAAAGCAACACTTCAGGGACGTCAGGATAATCAAGAGCGCCACTAACCTTGGCTTTGCGCGAGCAAATAATCTTGGCTTCAAGGCTTCATCGGGTAGATATCTGCTATTTTTGAACCCGGACACGGAGCTGGTCAGTCCGGCAATTAACGTCCTGCTGGAGCGGCTGAAGTCATTGCCGGCCGCGGGTATAGTCGGCTGCAAACTATTAAATAGTGACCTCTCAGTACAGACGAGCTGCATTCAGAAATTCCCAACGATTGTCAACCAGGTGACGGACATCGAGTACTTACGAGTGCGCTGGCCGAATTGCCGCTTGTGGGGAATTGGACCGCTCTTCGCTAGCCATGCAGGGCCGGCAACGGTGGAGGTTATCTCCGGTGCGTGCATGATGGTCAAGCGCGAAGTATTCGAGGAGGTTGCCATGTTCAGTGAAGAATATTTCATGTACGCGGAAGACGTAGACCTGAGCTACAAGATCCGGCGCATCGGATTGATCAATTATTACGTGGGAGAGGCGACGATGATTCATCATGGGGGGAGAAGCACCGCCGGGCAAGTTCCCAACCAAAGAGATACGATAATGAAATCTAAAGCGATACTGCAATTTTGCACCAAGACGCGGGGCCGGCTCTATGGCTTGCTGTACAGGGCAGCAATGGTTTTGGCTGCGATGGGACGCTTGATGCTAATCGCTGTAATGTTCGCATTGGGAAATACCGTGTGGAAGAGGGAAGTCCTGCAGTCAGCCGCGGCGAAATGGACCGCCGTCCTGAAATGGGCGGTGGGGCTGGATGACGGGGCGTTGGGCTTGAGTAGTAACCCCTAGCTGGAAGAGAGATACCGATGTGCGGCATCTGCGGCAAATTGACATTCGATAAGGGTGCCGTGGTCGAGCGGTCATTGCTGAAGTTGATGCTTGACACGATTCGACACCGCGGTCCGGATGACGAAGGAGTCTATGTGGCCCCGGGAGTCGGACTGGGCCACAGAAGGCTTGCGATAATCGACTTGAACAGCGGGCGTCAACCTCTGTCCAACGAGGATGGCACGGTTTGGATCGTATTTAATGGCGAGATTTACAACTATCAGGAGCTGCGACGATATTTAATGACAAAGGGGCATGTTTTTAAGACGCAATCTGACACCGAGGTAATCGTCCATCTGTACGAGGAGCTTGGCGAAGCGTGCGTTGAAAAACTTCGAGGAATGTTTGCGTTTGCCCTGTGGGACGAGCGCCAAACAGCATTACTTCTAGCAAGAGATCGAGTGGGAATAAAACCACTTTATTATTCGTTGACGAATAGGTCCTTGATTTTCGCTTCGGAAATTAAAGCGCTCCTGGCCGATCCGGAGGTGAAGCGGGAAGTCGTCCCTAATATGATCGATAGATTCCTGACGTTTTATTACGTCCCAGGCGAGGAAACACTGTTCCAAAATATCTATAAGCTGGCGGCTGGCTCCTACATGGTGTTCCGAGGCGGCAAACCAGAGATCAGGCAATACTGGGATCTCCATTTCGAACCGTCGCGGCAAAATCTCCGTCAAGCAGAGACGGAGCTATCGGAATTGCTGGACGAGGCCGTCAAGCTGCACATGATCAGCGATGTGCCGGTGGGATTCCTTCTGAGCGGTGGAGTTGACTCCACCGCCATGCTGAGCCTCGCAGCGGGGAAGACAGATCGTCCAATCAGCAGCTTTACCATCGGGTTTTCAGCACCGGGCATTACCGATGAACGGCCCTATGCGAAACTGGCAGCGCGCAGGTACAGATCCCAGCATCATCAGATGACCATAACTGCCAAGGACTTTCAGGATTTTCTGCCGCAGTACGTTTGGCATATGGAAGAGCCGGTCTGCGAGCCACCGGCAGTCGCCTTGTATTACGTGTCCAGGCTAGCCAGGAACTTTGTGAAGGTGTTGATCTCAGGAGAGGGTGGCGACGAGGCGTTCGCCGGTTATTCTAATTATCGAACTATACTCTGGCTGGAGCGCTTGAAGAGCGTCTTGAGACCGTTTAATAGAGTGCTCGCCCCAGGTGTTTCCTTCCTGAATCACTATTTCCTTCGGTCCAAACGAGTCGCCAAATACGCGCCGCTGTTAAACACTCCATTTAAGTCCTATTACTACAGTCGGACCTCCAACCCGTACCGCTTTTTTAACAGCCGCATGGACGAACTCTATTCCAAAGACTTTGCTGAATGCGTGGACAAGGAGCGCTCGGCCAGTGCGGCGACGAAGTACCTCGTCAATGGAGCACAAGGTAATAGATTGAACACGATGTTATACGTCGACACCAAGACGTGGCTGGTAGACGACCTGTTGCTGAAAGCAGATAAGATGACCATGGCAAACTCTGTCGAGCTTCGCGTACCTCTCCTCGACCATAAGGTGCTGGAGTTCGCAGCGTCTTTACCCGAAAACTTTAAGATTCGCCGATTCACGACAAAATATATCGCCAAAAGGATCCTGAATCATCGAGTTCCCAAAGAAATTCTGAACCGCAGGAAAGCCGGGTTTCCCGTTCCCTACGAGTCCTGGCTGAGAACAGATTTGCGAGATTGGCTTCTTGATATTCTGCTCGACCGAAAAACTATAGCGAGGGGTTATTTTAAGAAGAAGTGCATCGAGGAACTAGTTTCGGAAGATTTGCGTTCCGGCAGTTATTCCAAGGAAATTTTTTCGCTCGCTGTGCTTGAGCTGTGGCATCGAGTCTTCTTAGACAAAGAGGCAGCACCTGTACCCTGAGGATTAGCCGATGTATAAAGATGTTATAAAGAACGCGTTCGAGGCCTCGCCGGGAAGTATGAAAACGATAGCGCGGAACCTGCTGATTCCGCCGCTGAGAGCGTACTTCAGGTACGCCCCGTCCTCCTTCGGTAAGAAAACCTTGTGGGCGCATCTTGCCGCCCATCTGTGGTGGCTGGAATCCTACGTCAAAGCCAAGACAATCTTTGGAAGCGCAGTGTGCGCCGACGCGGCGGATATAGTTGGTAGGTATATATACTATTTCGGCATCTGGGAACCGAATTTGACAAACTGGATCAGTGAGCGACTGCTGGCAGGCGACACTTTTGTCGATGTGGGAGCCAACATCGGTTATTACTCTTTGCTGGCGTCAAAGCTGGTAGGTGAATCAGGCAGAGTAGTGGCTGTGGAGGCCTTGCCTCAGATCTTCGGTATACTTCGAGATAATTTGCAAGCAAACTGTGCCGGTAACGTCCGGCCCGTCAATATTGCCGCATGGGACCGGAAGGAGGATCTGATTAAG
>DASXTB010000054.1:0-6439 GCA_036505615.1 Acidobacteriota bacterium | reverse complement strand
TCGATCTGCGAAGCTTCCCTGATCCCTTTCTTAAAGTTTCGTATCGCCTCGCCGAGGCCACGCCCTACTGCGGGAATCTTGCTGGGTCCAAATATAAAAACCGCAATTATCAGGATAACCACCAAACGCGCTTGAGGCAGCGGGTGCCACGCAGGCAGAAATGGATGGTTATTCCTCTGCCTTTTATGGCCAAAATTAAGGAACTGCAAAGCGCCGTAAGATCGCCGGCTGCTGACCTTCAATTCCGGCCCTCACTGCCACCAAGAAATCCCGGTGAAAAAATAAAGCGACTTGATGCCCGGATTGTGCTCAGCAATCCCGGCGTTTGAAATGTGCTGATAGCGCATGGGATTTTGCGTGATTACTTCAATGATGGGAGGCGAAGGGTCCGGATAGGCCTCGATGTTGAGATACTTAAACGCGTAAAGACCACCAACCAGCAGCATTGAAGCAAGCGAAATCACAAGAAATCGCTCTCGTAATCTGAGCGTCATTGATTCAAGAATCCTGTATCTGCCTGGAGAGAAGCGCTTCCTTTCAGAAATGGTCCTTGCCGAAAGCCGAATCTTGGCACTATAGCTGGAGAGTTAGGGTCTCAATCCGCTGCCGGTTCTGTCCGTTCCGATGTAAGTTGATCGGTAGTACGCCGTTCTGCGTACCGGTGCACCAAACTGTACATCGCCGGCAGGACGAGCAGGATCAAAACCGCCGAAGTGAGCATCCCACCCACCACGACGCGCGCCAGAGGCCGCTGTGTTTCCGATCCGATCCCCGTTGCGATGGACGCGGGCAGCAATCCGATGGCGGCGGCACAGGCTGCCATCAGCACCGGCCGAAGCTGCAGCTCCGAGCCGCGCATCACTGCTTCTTTCAGAGGCATGCCCTGTTCGCGCAGTTGTTTGATGCGAGAGACAAGGATCACTCCGCCTAGCACCGACACGCCGAAAAGGGATATGAATCCCACAGCCGCCGAGATGCTGAAGTTGGTGCCCGTCGCAAGCAAGGAAAGCATGCCGCCGATCAAAGCCAGCGGGACTGTTCCCAACAGTAGCAGAGCGTCGCGAACGTTGCGAAATGCGCTATAAAGCAAAAAGAAGATGAGCAGCAGGCTTGCCGGAACCACTACTTCCAGCCGAGCCAACGCTTCCTGCAGTTCCTGAAACTCGCCGGCCCATTGATAGCGGTATCCCGCGGGCAGGCTCACCTGCTGTTTAATTTTTTCTTCTGCTTCGGCGATAGTGCTTTTCAAATCACGTCCTCTCACGCTAAATTTTACAGGCAGATAACGCGCATTGTCCTCGCGATAGATGAACGAGGCGCCAGCCTGTTTGACTACCTCGGCCACTTGCTTAAGAGGTACTTTGCCGCCATCAGGCGTGGTGACCGGAATATTGGCGACGGCTTCCAGGCTATCGCGGTACTGGGGCAGGAAGCGAACCACGACGTCGAAGCGACGCTCGCCGTCGAGCACTTGCGTCACCGCCTGCCCTCCGACAGCCGCTTGGACCGTGCCATTGACGTCGCCGGGTAGAACTCCGTAACGGGCGGCTTGCTCGCGATCGGCGCGAATTAACAAATTCGGCTGCCCCAGTTCTCCAAAAATACCCAAGTCCGCTACCCCAGGGATGTCCTTCATCACGCGGGCAATCTGCCCGGCGGTTGATTCTAACTTCTCCAGATCTTCTCCGAAGAGCTTGATCGAATTTTCCCCCTTAACTCCCGACATCGCTTCCTCCACGTTGTCCTGGATCGTCTGCGAAAAGTTGTAATCCACGCCGGGAATTCGCTTCAGCTCTGCCTCCAACTGCCGTACCAGTTCCACCTTGGTCGTCCCGCCAGGCCACTCCTCCCTCGGTTTCAGTGGAACAAAGAATTCGCAATTGAAGTAACTGGTCGGGTCGGTTCCGTCGTCGGGTCGTCCGAGCTGGCTTACCACGGTAATCACTTCCGGGTGTTTGCTAAATACCCTTCGCATCTGGTCAGCCAGTTGGCTTGCATAGCTGAATGAGATGGTATTAGGCATGGTCGCTCGAACCCAAAGGTTTCCTTCCTCCAGCTTGGGCATGAATTCTCCGCCGAGAAAGGGGAGCGTTGCCAGAGTCGCAGCCAGGGCCAGCACCGCAAGCGATGTTGTTAAGACCGGCCTGCCAAGAGCGCCGCGCAGCAAGCGCGAATAAATACGCCGGATGTGGCGTACCACCACTGTTTCACGCTCTTCCTGCGTCGACTTGAGCACCAGCGACGCCATCACCGGCGAGAATGTCAGCGCCAGAAGCAGCGCCCCGGTCAAAGCAAATCCATACGTCAGCGCCATCGGCCCGAAAACTTTGCCTTCTACGCCGGTCATCGTGAAAAGCGGCAGAAATGCCGCGACCAGGATCGCCGAGGAGAAGAAGATAGGCGCGCTCACTTCCTGCGCGGCCAGCACAGTAGTTCGCTTCACGTTGTACCGGTAAGGGCTGGGCTCGGACAAGTGACGGTAAATGTTCTCCACCATCACAACCGAGGCATCGACGATGATTCCAAAGTCGATGGCTCCCATGGAGATCAAGTTGGCGGAGTCTCCGCGGACTACCATAAGAACAAAGGTAAACAGCAGCGACAGAGGGATTGAGAGGGCTACGACCAAGGCTGCCCGCAGATCCCCGAGAAAAGCTATCAGGATGAGCGCCACCAGCACCATTCCCTCCACCAGAGTGTGGGTGACCGTTCGCGTGGTGACATTGATCAGGTTGGTACGGTCGTAGTAGGGCGCGATGCTCATCCCCTTGGGCAAGACGCCGTTGTTGAGCTGCTTCACCTTGCGGCGCACACGCTCCAGCGTGGGCAGCGATTTCTCGCCGCGCCTCATCAGTACTACTCCCTGGACGATATCCGATTCATCGTCCTTACCAACACGACCCATGGGTACTTTGGCGCCCACGCTTATCGGCCCGAGTTGCTTAATGTAGATCGGCGTGCCATTTTTGACAGCAACCGCAACGTTGCCGATGTCCTCGGCATTGCGAAACAGGCCTATGCCGCGCACGTTATAGCTCTGATTGCCCAGTTCCAGATAGTTCGCCCCCACGTTTGAATTGCTGTTAGCGATGGAAGCCAGTACCTGAGAGATGGACACGTTGAAGGCGATCAACTTGTTTGGATCAAGCTCGACATGAAACTCTTTGGTCGGTCCGCCAAAGCTGACCACGTCGATGACGCCTGGAACTTGTTTGAATTGCCTCTCCAGTATCCAATCCTGGGCGACCTTCAAGTCCATCAGGCCGTAACCACCTCCGGTCAGCCGGTAGCGATAAATTTCGCCAATAGCCGACCAGGGAGACAATTGGGGCTGCACTCCCTGAGGAAGTTCCGCCATTTGCAGGCGATTCAATACTTCCTGCCGATCGAAGTTGTAATCAGTGTCGTACCGAAAATAGCATTTAATGTCCGAGAGGCCGAAAAGGGAAATCGATCGAATATGATCCAGGCCAGGCATACCGTTGAGCTGCGTCTCCAGGGGCACGGTAATCTGCCGCTCCATTTCTTCGGCAGACCAACCGGAATTCTGCGTGATCACTTCGATGGTTGGAGGAGAGGGGTCAGGATAGGCCTCAATGTTGAGGTACTTAAATGCGTAAAGGCCGCCGACCAACAGCATTACTGAAAGCGAGATGACAAGCAACCGCTCGCGTAAGATAAAGTCAATCAGCTTGCCGACCATTTTCGAACCTCAAGATTTCATTGACTCTTTGATCCGATCACTTCGTTCAACAGCAGCGCTCCGTGCGTGACAACCTTCTCGCCCGGCTGCAGGCCTGATACTGCGGTAATCCATCCCGCCATTTCGGGTCCTGTTTGGATCTGTCGCCGGCGGAAACGACCGGTGCTTTCCTCGACGAAGACCATAGACCGTCTCCCTTCGGAAATCACCGCGCTTTCCGGAATCACTGAATACATTTTCTGAGCAGCCGCGGTGATTTTGATCTTCGCGAACATGTCCGGCTTCAGCAGTCCCTGCTGGTTTCCCACCCAACATCGAACCCGCACGGTGCGCGTGGTGGGATCCACAGTGGGGCTGATGAACGAAATACGGGCGGGAAATGTGCGGTTTGGATATGCAGTCACGGTGATCTCTACCGGTGCGTTCAGGTGGATGGTGGAGAGGTCATCTTCAAACACATCGGCCAGCACCCACAGCGTGGAAAGATCGGAGATCAGGAAGAGCGGATCGGGAGCATCCGGCTTGACGTATTGCCCCGGTCCGACCTTGCGGTCGACTACCGTGCCGGAAATGGGAGCATGGATGACAACGCGGCGATCGATTCGACTTCCCAGGCCGGCGATCTCTTCCTTGCTTTTCCCGAACATCGCCAGCCGGTTCTCAACCGACGCCAGCAGAGCCTGAACGCGGCGATATTCGTCTTGAGCACGGGCCAGGTCCGCTTCCGCCTGCTGCAGCTCCTTGGTGGCAAGCGCCTCAGATTGGTGTAGCCGGCGCGCCCGTTCGGCAGCCACCGTAGCCGCGTCTAAAGAAATCTTGGCCTTGGCGACGTCGGAACGGGCGGAAGAGAGATCATTCTGCGCGCTGAGCAGCTCGGGCGCATCCAGCGCCAGCAGGGCCTGTCCGCGACGCACGATGGATCCTTTGTTGACCAGCAAGTCGACTACACGCCCGGCGTAAGGCGTAAAAACAGGTGTGAGACGATCTTCATTGAATGCGACCCGTCCCGTTGTGTTCCTATCGATAGTGACTGCGTGCTCACCGACTAAACTGACTGTGATCTGCCCCAGTTGTTCCGGCGTTGGCACAACGACATCTGATGGCTGCGCAGGATTCTCCGCTTTGCGCTTAGTTTCGGTCTGGTTTCCCGCGCGCTGCCAGATAAGCGTCGTGACAAGAAGGCCAACCGCCAGCGCGCCTATCAGCCATAGCCAGTAAGGACGGCGCTTGGAGAATTGGCGCGTTGCCGCCGTTTCGGTGCTCTCTTGCTCTGGTTTGACGGCTGTGGGCTCTGTCACTTCGTACTCACTCCTCCGATAAAGGAGCTTCTTAGAATTGTCCATATGCTTACTGCAGCGGTCGGCCGATGGCCTGTTCAATCTGCCAGAGACTCATCTGGTAGTCGGCACGAGCCTGGTTGTAGGCGGTGACGGCCTGGTTGTACGTGCGCTGCACGTCGAGCACCTCGAACAGGCTAACCGCGCCTTCCCGGTAACTGACCATTGTGATGTCGCGCAGCTTATCCAAATTCTTCAGATTTTCGACGTTGTACAGTTCCAGTATCCGGCGGGCTGATTGGTGAGCAATGAAAGCCTTTTCAACATCGGTTAACGCCTGCAACTCGCTCTGGCGCAATTGGGTTTCCGCGGCGCGGCGTTGTGCTTCCGCCTGTTGGATGGCAGCTTGTTGGTTGTTGTAAGTAAACAACGGTATTTGCAACACTACTCCAAGACTGTGGTCATCGCCGACGCGCTGATATTCCGACGCAATATCGAGATCCCGCGCGCGCTGGGCCCTTGCCAGCAAGAATGCCCGCCCGGAGGCCTCAAAGCTATTGCGCGCAGCCACCACGTCCGGTCTTTCAGAAAGAGCTATTTTTCGCAGCTCCGCCAAGCTATGAGATACCGGCCGGTCCGAGAAGGTTCCCACAACTTCCAGAGGAGCCGCTTGCAGAAAAGATGGAAGCTTTACAGCCTGCGCTTGACGGGAAATACTCTGAAAGCTTGCTTGAGAGTCCGTGATTGGCGTCCCGGGTGTCGTCTGTGTCTCCTCCACGCGACCGGCAAGTATGTTGATGAGATCGCGCGTAGCTAGTTCATAGTTGTTTCGTGACTGTAGTACCACTTGCTGATACTGCAGTCGGCCGGCGCGGACTCGATAAAGCTCAACTCCCGCTAAGTCGCCATTGTCCGTTTTGATCTTGGTCAGCCTCTCGGTGCCGTCATATTGATCTAGGATCATCTCCGCCAGACGCGCGTTCTCACGCGCCAGCAGCGCTGCTGTGAAGGCCTGCCGTAATTGAAACAGTTGAATACGGATAGAATCAAGTAGCTGAGCTTCAGACGCCTTCATTTGGAAGTCAGCCTGCTCGGTGCGTAATCTACGCTTTCCACCACGCTCGATGATCTTGTCGACCCGGAGTGTATAGACCGGGTTGGCACCAGCGTTCGAATCCGTGGCAAAAAAGCGGGGGGCACTCCCCATCAGAGGAGAGTAAAAAGGGATCTGCTCGCCGCCAACTGTCAACAGAGGATTTGGTTTGTAACTGGCGATCAGCCTGACAGCCCGAGCCGCTTCAATTTGATAGCGGGAAGTGGCAATAGCCAGGTTGCGTTGAAGCAGCAGGGCCTCGCCCTCGGCTAGCGTGAGCCGCCGCGGAATCGGCGGCAAAGCGGCCGGAACTGGCATATCGGCGCCGGGTTGCGAAAAAACGTATCCGCTAATAGAAAGCAGTAG
>DASXTB010000053.1:0-3107 GCA_036505615.1 Acidobacteriota bacterium | reverse complement strand
CGGGTGCTCAGGTTGTCACATGGTTCGCGGCGAGGGAGGCTTTTTTGGCTCTGACCTTACTTCGTACGCCCTCAGCCGTTCGCCGGACAAGATTCAAGATGCAATCGTAAATCCTTATCGCGATCTGGATCCGGCTAGGAGGACGGTCGTGGCAATTCTTTCGAGCGGCAAGACTCTTGAAGGAATTGCGCGCAACGAAGATAATTTTTCGATTCAATTGCTGACGCAGGATGGCACTCTCCATCTCCTTTCCAAGTCAGCCCTTTCAAGCCTCACCCGCCGCAACGAATCACCCATGCCGGCTGATTACGGGACTCGCCTTTCGGCGACCGAGCTTACAGATCTAGTGAACTACCTTTTCTCAGTCGCGAAAGAAGGCTCGAAGAAGAATCCACGCGCGAAAGAGCCAGACTGAGGGTCAGGCGCGCATGGCATCACACACGCCGGTACATCATCATCTCGGGGGAGATCCGGAATGACTCGATCGTGTCTTTCTCTCATCGCAGGTCTGCTATACCTATTCTGCTCGGCGGCCTTTTCCTTGAGAGCCTGCGCCCAAACTCCGCCGAAACAATTCTCACTGAGGGCCGAATCTCCCAGATTCTGGGAACTGCTGGATCGCAACGCTCACCTTGATCGCGTCGCGACCGGATTTGGATTCACGGAAGGGCCTGTCTGGGACGAAGGGGGCTTTTTGTACGTCAGCGATGAAGAGCAAAACAAGATTTTCAAGGTGTATACGGACGGCCGCAAAGAGGAGTTCATTTCGCTCGGCGATCCCGACGGTAACACCTATGACCGCCAGGGCCGGCTCATTGACTGCGCTAGCGTTCTCCGCGCAATCATCTCCATCACTCCGGACGGCAAGTACACAGTTCTCGCGGATAGCTTCGAGGGGAAGAAATTCAACAGCCCCAACGACGTCACCATCGGTCCTGATGGAGCGATCTACTTCACGGACCCTACTCTCGACCTGGTAAAAGGAGAAAAGCAGGAGCTAACCTTCCAGGGCGTCTACCGCCTCGACGAAAAGGGCGAAGTGCGCCTTCTCACCAAAGATCTGACACAGCCGAACGGGCTCGCCTTTTCCCCCGATGGGAAACATTTTTACGTGGACGACAGCCAGCAGCGCAATATACGCGTCTACGATGTGAAGCCCGATGGATCGCTCGGCAATGGGCGCATCTTTGGCACGGAGGCTGGCGGAGAACACGGTGGTGTTCCCGACGGCATGCGCGTCGATGAATCAGGCAACCTCTATGTCACCGGGCCGAGAGGCATCTGGGTCTGGGATCCCGAGGGCCATCACCTCGGCACGATCGAAATGCCCGAACAGCCTGCCAACCTTACTTGGGGCGACCCTGATTACCAAACCCTTTACATCACAGCCACCCGCTCAATCTATAGGTTGCGAACCAGGATCCGCGGCCATGTTCCCTATTTGTGCGGCAAGCACAAAGCGAAAAGGCCGGGCCGATAATCAGTTTCCGTTCCGCCATTTTGAGTCTAGAACCGGCACTTCAAACCGATTTTCACGTCATGAAAATCAATTCGATCGCGATCTTGTATTCGATTTTTCGATTTGAGTACGTGCAAGGAATTCTCTGCGGGAAAAACGCGGGCTGCACCTGCGGTCCGCATTTTTGTTAGGACAATTGCCCTAAAACTGTTCAATTTTTAGTGGTACAATCCGCCCCGTTTCGCCAGTGCGACTCGTTGATCTCCATGCGACCGAGGCTAGCTTCCATTTTGGAGTACAGGTCTGGGTCCAATAGAAGGCAGGCTACGTGCTCCATTCCAAGATCGGCTTGTGTTTCGTCATACTGCTGGCGCTTCCCTCTTGCATGCCTGCGCAAGAGCGCTACGACTTACTCCTCAAGGGCGGCGAAGTAGTCGATCCACGCAATGGCGTTCGTAAAGTACTGGACGTCGGCATTCGAGACCACAAAGTTGTCGCAGTAGAAAAAGACATTCCTGCGTCTACAGCTGAGAAAGTCATCGATGTGCGGGGCATGATCGTCGCTCCGGGTTTGGTCGATATTCACACGCACGACTACGCGGGCACCGGTCTTCGCGGAGCGTACGGCGGTGACAACAGTGTCTATCCTGATAATTTTACTTTTCGAAGCTGTGTTACCACGGTCGTCGACGCCGGAAGCTCCGGCTGGCAAAACTTTCCTGACTTCAAGGATCGCGTCATCGATCGTTCCAGGACGCGTATCCTTGCATTCCTGAACATCGTCGGAAGCGGAATGGGAGGAGAGAAAGTCGAACAGGACACAAATCAAATGGATCCCGCTGCAGCCGCGGAAATGGCCAAGAAATACCCCGGCCTCATCGTGGGTTTCAAGACAGCGCATTTCGAAGGACCCGAATGGACCGCCGTTGATCGCGCTTTGGAAGCAGGCAACCTTGCTTCACTTCCCATCATGGTGGACTTCGGAAGATTCCGGCCGGAACGTCCTTATGAAGAGCTGGTCTCCGCCAGGCTGAGGCCCGGCGATATTTCCACTCACATGTACATCGACTTGGCTCCGATTTTGGATGCCGGTTCAGACGGTCGACGCAACACCATCTGGTATAAAGCTGTTTTCAAAGGTGGTGTTTATGAAACAAGGGAGACGGTTTGGGCTTTCGGCGGAGCAGAAACTCGACGTGTGGCGTCGTTGGAAGGCAGGGCAGACGCTGCATGAGATCGGGCGCGCTTTTGGCAAAGAGCATTCCTCCATTCGTTGTCTGGTGTCGCGTCACGGTGGGATTGCTCCGGCCGTCCGGCGGCGTGCGCTCCTCGCGCTCACGCAGCGTGAGCGCGAGGAAATCTCTCGTGGGCTGGCTTCCGGTTCGTCGATCCGTGAGATTGCCAAATGTTTAGAGCGAGCGGTATCGACCGTGAGCCGGGAGGTCGCACGTCATGGTGGCCGTCCTGCGTATCGGGCCAGTCAAGCGGACGGCGAAGCCTGGCAGTCGGCCTTGCGGCCCAAGCGCTGCCTTCTTTCCATCAACCTGAAATTGCGGAACATCGTTGCGAGTAAACTGATTCTGGACTGGTCGCCGAAGCAGATTTCCGGCTGGCTGAAAACCCAGTATCCCGATGATGAGAGCATGCG
>DASXTB010000052.1:0-7715 GCA_036505615.1 Acidobacteriota bacterium | reverse complement strand
CTCTGTTCAGTACCTTTATCATCCGGAGCGCTTGAAGGCGCCGTTGAGAAGGCAAGGAGACTCCTGGGAAAAAATTTCATGGCAGCAGGCGTTCGATCAAATCGCGTTGCGACTGCGCTCTCTCATGGACCGCGGGGAATCGGAACGTGTGGTGATGCTTTCTCATTCTTTAAGCGGCGCTTTGGAAAGATCGGTAGCGGATTTGCTCCAAGGGCTCGGTTCGAGAAATTTGCTTGAACTTTCCGGTCCCGGCGACGGCGCCGAGATCGCGATGCGCCTGATGCAGGGCGTGACCGAACCACCCGCGTACGACCTGGCCAACAGCAGCTACGTTCTGGCCGTGGGCTGTGAAATCCTGGAGGGTTGGGCATCTCCAGTGTGGGCGATGAAGAGCTTTTCGGAGTTTCGCGGAAAACGTCCCCGCGGACGGCTTGTTTACGCCGGCCCTCGCCGGTCCGTCACGGCTGCCAAAGCTGATCGCTGGATACCGGTTCGGTCCGGCAGCGGCGCAGCCTTTGCCCTGGGGATCGCCTATGTCCTGATCTCCGAGCGCCTGTACGACTTCGAATTTGTTCATTCGCAATGCCATGGATTTGAAGATTGGCGCGACGCAGAAGGCAAACTGCACATCGGTTTCCGCACCCGGGTGCTCGATGGTTATCCTTTAAATCGCGTTTCAGAATTAACCGATGTGCCGCCGGAGCAGATTCTCCGCCTGGCGCGAGAATTTGGCTCCACTCGTCCTGCACTGGCGCTTTCAGGCCCGATCGAATCAGTGAATCCGAACTCAATGATGACCGCCCTGTGCGTACACAGCCTGAACGCTCTGGTGGGAAGCATTGACCGAAAAGGGGGCGTGCTGCTGCAGTATCCGGGGCCACTCGAACCCGAGGACAGGCTAACAGGCGAGACTCAGGTTGCGCCTCTGGTGGCTGATTTCAAAGACCAGCTTCGATTCGGCGAAGACCCGGTACAGGTTTTCCACCAGGCATTAAGGCAGCGAAGGCCGTATCTGCCGTCAGCTCTGCTGCTGTTGGAGACCGACCCGGTCTTTGACTCCGACGATCCTGAGGATTTGGCCAAGTCGCTGAAGCAAATTCCGTTGATCATCAGCATTTCGTCCTTCCTCAATTCGACCGCCCAGTTGGCGGATTACATTCTGCCCGCCGCAAGCTTCCTGGAATCCTGGGTGGAGCAGCCAGCGCCGCCGGGCGTTCCTTTTGCATACGAAGGGTTGTCAAAACCGGTCGCCGAGCCGGCCGGCGAGAGCCGATCGGCGGGCGACATCGTGCTTGGGCTGAGCCGGGCATTGCACATAAAAGTGCCGGAAGGTGATTACGGAGCTCAGATCAAGAATCGTCTGGCGCGCCTGTACCAGCAGAAGAGAGGAGCGGTGGCGGGAACCGTCTTCGACCAGGTCTGGCAGCAACTGATGGAGCAATCCGGGTGGTGGGCGCCCACCTACGAGACTCCCGATCAGTTGCTCGAACAAATGGCAACCAAAGGAGGCTGGTGGGATTCATTCTATCGATACGAAGATTGGTCGCGCACGCTGCGTTCGGCCTCCAATAAATTTCAGTTTTATTTACCTGAACTCGAATTTCTACGAACTGTGGATTCCGCTCCTGGCGATTCCTTCTATTTCCCGCACTTCGAGCCTCCTCGCGTGAACCTCAACAATACAAATTACCCATTTCAGGTGATCTTCTTTGATCCGCTGGTTGCCAAGTCGCGTCAATCGATCCTTCCATTGGTGCGCGAAATTGCTGGCGGACATCTCCAAAACTATGCCGGTCTTTGGGTAGAGCTCAGACCGGAGGATGCAACCCATCTCGGAATCAGAAGCGGGGACGCGGTTTGGGTTGAATCTTCACGAAACGAAGTTCAGGCCTTTGCTCGTGTCAGCAAGGCAGTCCCAGCAGGCTTCGTCAATATACCGAAAAGCCTGCCAACAGGCGGCGATCCGTGGAAAGGCATGTTTACTCGCGGAGTGACGTCATTGATCGAGCAGGGTCGATCGGCCAGACCAATGGGCCTGGAGACAGAAACAAGAGTTCGAATCAGGCGCGCTTAAGGAGCAGAAGGATTTCAGATCTATGCAGCGTTGGGGAATGGTCATCGATCTTGATAAATGCACCGCTTGCCAGGCTTGCGTTGTCGCCTGCAAACTCGAGAACAACGTTCCTTCGCAAACCGAGGAAAATGCCTTGAAGAACCGCACCAGTTCCTGGATCAAGCTGGTCCCGCTGGGCAATCAAGGTTCGGACAAAGAGGGGACGTTTCTTCCTCTGCCCTGTATGCACTGCGACAATCCCCCTTGTATTAAAGTGTGCCCTGTCGACGCCACCAATATTTCACCCGAAGGGATCGTGCGCCAGATCTACCCGCGTTGCATTGGGTGTCGCTATTGCACCAATGCCTGTCCGTACGGGGTTCGTTACTTCAACTGGTCAACCCCGCAGTGGCCAAAAGAAGCCCAGGCCTACCTGAACCCGGACGTTTCAGTTCGACCTAAAGGAGTGGTGGAGAAATGCACCTTTTGTCATCACCGTTTGCAGCAGGCTAAAGAAAAGGCGAGGCTGGAACAACGCGACGTGCGGTCCAGTGACTATGTCCCTGCGTGCGTCGAAATCTGTCCCGCCCATGCGATGTTTTTTGGCGACCTGGATGACCCCCAGGCGGAAGTTTCTCGACTCTCCAAGAGCCCGCGGGCTTTTCGACTTCTGGAGGAACTGGGAACAGAACCCAAGGTCATTTACCTGAAGGAAGGAGAGTGACCGTGGCTCGACAGCATCCAGTTACAAAAAACGTATTCACCGCCGGGACACAGAGGGCGCAGAGAATCGCAGAGGTTTTTATCTCTGCGTCTCTGCACCGCTATCGGCTGAAATCTTGCTCTTTTGGCAAGATTGGCCCGCTGAAAAGCACATGTCACCCGACTGTGATATTCGTGCTTTGGGCGGCATTGCTGTTGGCGCTTTCCCCATCTGAGACGCTGGCTGCGCCGAAGGGAAAGGACTTACTCCAAGGAAATGCACTGCACGGCCGCGAGCTTTTTGTCTCAAAGGGATGTATCGAGTGTCATTCAGTTCGGGGAGTGGGTGGTACAGTTGGGCCCGACTTGGGCCTTAAGGTGTTCAACAAAAGCGTTTATGAAATCGCCGGCATTCTTTGGAACCACTCGCCCTTCATGAGCCAGAAAATGGCGCAAATGGGGTTTCGACGTCCTCAGTTCAATCCTCCCGAAATGTTGGACTTGATCTCCTTTCTTTATTTCCTGAACTACTTTGACCCGCCCGGTGACGTTCGGGTGGGGCGGCAGTTATGGGTAGAAAAGAGATGCGCCGATTGTCATTCCAGCGAAGGCCGGACCGAAAAGGTAGGGCCTCCGCTGGAGCGAATGCAAAGCCCGCCCACTTCCGTCTTCCTTGCGCAGAGCATGTGGAACCATGGAGCCGGAATGTTGGAAATGTTCAAACGCCTGCACATAGAACCACCCACATTCCAGGGAGCCGAGATGGTGGACTTGGCAGCTCACATTCGTCAGGCGAACCGCAATCCGAGGCGGCAACTGTTCAACCTGGGAGATGCACGTCGAGGAGACGAGCTTTTCCATTCCAAAGGTTGCGCTTCGTGTCACTCTTCTTCCGGCACTGGGAAAGGGGCGGCGCCGGACCTGAGCGGGCCGGAGTTTCAGGCCAGCGTCAGTCAAATCACCGGCCAGATGTGGAATCATCTCCCTCGCATGTACGAGCGCATGCTCCGCCAGGGCCTTCGTTTCCCCACATTCTCAGGCGAAGAAATGAATCATCTTATTTCTTATATCTATTCACTCGCCTATGAAGGAAGACCGGGGGATGCCCAAAAAGGAGTAGCAGTCTTTCGCGAGAAGCGGTGCGTTTTTTGTCATGGGGAACCTGGGAAAAACCAACAGCGCCTGGGACCCGACCTGGCTACAATCCATTCGGATTCTCCACTGGGAGTTCTCCCCACGATGTGGAATCACGCGCTGGAGATGGAGGGAAGAATGAGGGAAAACCAGATCGCCTGGCCTCGCTTTGAGGGCGGCGAGATGGCCGACCTTCAGGCTTATCTGAAATCAACCAGGCAGAAGGCGCCTCGGCCCTGAGACAGCAAATTAGATGGCGAATTTCGAATGTCGAATGCAGCGTGAGCGGAGTGCGCGTGCCCAAAAACCGATGACCACAGGGGACACGGGGCACACGGGGCGGCAAGTGCCCTCAACCGGAATTTGTGCACACATTTAGACACCCAAGGCGTGAAAATAGATGGCGTCAAGTCGCTGATTCAGGCCCGAAGGGCCGCTATTAGGTAGACCCGCCCGTTAGGGCGGGGTTCATTGCAGCCTTGTGTTCCAGTCGGCCCAGGGTATACCCAAAGATGCAGAATACAAGCAGACCCATGGCGTAGACGGCCGCCACCATGGCGAGTTCTCTCACTGTGGGAAGGTAACTGACTTCCCCCCGCAGTGGGTCAAAGCGCATCAACGACGGAAGCAGAATGTTTACCCGCTCGGCCAGCACACCGACAACAGCCAAGAAGGATGCTGTTTGAATGGCCGGGTGCGAGCGCCGGCAAAAACCAAGCAGCAGGAACGGAATCACTATCCCCACCACGATGTCGAACCAGAAGAACCTCGAAAAGCGTCCCCAGATAATCTCTTGCATCACTCTCTGATGGCTGAGGCCACCAGTGTAGCTGATGGTGATGAATTCGCTGAAGAGGAAGTAAATGAGCACCGGAAGCAGGAAGAATAAATAGCGGCCCAGCATTTCCACAACCTCGCCTGGAATTGACACGCCAAAGAAACGCCGCGCAGCCCCGGCTCCCAAAATCACCACGCCGATTCCGGACACCAGCGCAGAAGCGATGAACAGAGGAGCGAGAATGGCCGTATTCCACCCAGGCTGTCCCTTGGCCAGTCCCAAGATCCAGGCGGTGACGGAGTGCAGGGCCAAAGCCACCGGTATGGAAATAAATGAAAGCCGCTGCAACAGGCGCTCGTTTTTCTCGCGAGCTGACTCGGTGGGATCGCCGGCAACCCAGCGCAGGAATCCTCCTAGTTGGACCTGACGGGGCAACTGCAGCAAGTCAGAGCGGAGGCTGCACCAGAGCAGTGCCAGACAGAGAACCAGGTAGGTATTGATCACCGTAACGTCCCAAACCAGAGGCGAATAAGGATTGGCATGAAGAAGGATGAAGAAGGCACGATCAGGGCGGCCCATGTCAATAACAATGCAGACGGCCGCCATTATCAGGAAACTCAAAGCTAGAATTTCGGCGATCAGCGCCACTGGTTTCAAGCGCTCGATGCGAAAGGCGTGAACCAGCGCCGAGACGGCAATCCCACCGGCGCTCAAACCGACGCAAAAAATGAAGTTGACAATGTAGATCCCCCAGGTCACCTGCGAATTCAAACCAGTCACTGCGAGCCCCGTTCTCAGTTGACCAATGTAATAGATCAGGCCTGCGGCAATCACCGCACACAAGAGCAGAAAGATGAATGTAGGAAACGGGAGGTTTCTCGACAAGGGCTGTTGGGAAATCGACATTTCGTGCCTCACGCCTTTCTCCTTTTGGGCCGGAATAATCAAGACCTTCACCGGCAATTGGCACTCATTCCCTGTACGCAATCCTTATGCCTAATCTCTTGGCGTCCCAAGTGTACAAGTTGTCGACTTCTGGTGGGGCAAATCCCCCATCCACCTGGCGGATCGCCCAAAGTCAGAGTGTCGCTCCAATCCAGCCACAGTTTTATCGCTGCACAAGGCTGGAGCGGTTATTGCTTCAAGTTATAAAGACCCGGGAGGAGAGATAGAGCCCTGAGGAAGAGTGCCAGGAGGCATCCATGACCGGACTGCAAGGGGAACCACAACAGCGACGAAAATCCACACCCAAACGGCCTCGGATTGAGCCCCAGGTCCGACCTGCGGAAGCAAGAATCTGCGACTTTCGGGACGTCTGCAAGCCATTGACGGCCGAGATGGTGATGGCGGAAGCAAACCGCTGCATCAACTGCTTGGACGCGCCCTGTGTCGAAGCCTGCCCGTTGCATAACGACATCCCCAAATGGTTGGATCTGGCAGCCCGCGGAGAGTTCTTGGCGGCGGCAGAGGTGTCCCAGGCCACCAGCAATATCCCGGAAATCTGCGGCCGCATCTGCCCGAACGGTCAACTTTGCGAGGAGGCTTGCTTCTTAGAAATCAAACACCAACCGGTGGCGATACGGGCAATCGAGCTGTTCATCAATGAGGCTTACATTCGAGAAAGAGGCCTGACAGCGCCGGTCGTGCCGTTTAAAACAGGTAAGACGGTGGCGGTGATCGGCTCCGGTCCCGCCGGACTCACTTGTGCCGATGAACTTGCCAGGAGAGGTCACAGCGTCACGGTTCTGGAAGCTCGGTCCCAGCCTGGAGGTCTGCTGATCAATGGAATTCCCAGTTTTAAGCTGGAGAAATGGGTGGTGGAGCGAAGACTTCGTTACCTGCAGGAATTAGGCGTTGAATTCCTCAGTGATGTCCGCGTGGGCCGAGACGTCACTCTGTACGAACTGGAAACAGTTTGCTTTGACGCGGTTTTCATTGCGTGCGGCGCTCAAAAGTCAAAGAGACCCGAACTTCCCGGAATCGAGCTTAAAGGAATCCATGACCCTTTACCTTTCTTAATCCACAACAGCGGTGGGGACCGTTCACGGGCTGAGCGGCACAACGCAAAGGACGATCTTACCGGGAAGACAATAACCGTTTTCGGGGGTGGTGACACCGCCATAGATGGCGCCCGGACTGCCGTGCGATTAGACGCAGATCGAGTAATTTGCGTGTACCGCAGAGACGAAGAAAATATGCCGGGCAGTAGCCGCGAAGTGCAGGCCGCTAAGGAAGAAGGCGTAGAGTTCCAGTTCTGTACGCAGCCCCTGCGCTTCCTTGGTGATCACCAGGGCTATGTAAAGGCTGTTGAGTGCATCCGCACGAAATTAGGAGCCACTGACGCGCAAGGGCGTCGGCTGCCTGTTCCGGTAGCTAAAAGCAATTTCGTGCTGCCCACTGATTACGTGATCCTAGCTTTCGGTTTTGGCGTCGATCCGGTCCAGGACAATCACGGCGGCCTGTTTTTGACCCCCCAGGGCAGATATGCGATTGACGATCGCAACAGGACTAATCATCGGAATGTTTGGGCCGGAGGCGACGCCGTGCGCAGAGCACGGGTCGTGGCCAGTGCGGTCAACGACGGAAGAAAGGCAGCGCTGGCTATTCATGAGTATCTCACCGGTCTTCGAAACTCGGAAGGGAGAGACTTCGGAACTGTCGTGGCTTCAAAAATAAAGTGAAAGGAGTATGCAAATGCTGAGAGACGACCGCGATATCCTAGAGATGCTCAAGTTTGAACTTCAGTTCTTGGACGACGGGGGCTATGGCAACTCGGTGCGTACGCCCCGGCAACAGAAACGGACGTTCGAAGACTCGCCCACATGCCTGAACTTCAGCGATCCGCAGCGTTCGCTTCCTTGCAGGGACTGTGTGCTGATGAGATTCGTTCCAGCAGAGCGCAAGTCGGTGAGTGTCCCTTGCCGTTTTATTAAGTTCAATGAGAAGGGACAGACACTACAGTCGCTTTACCAATGGGGCACTGAGCAGGAAGTGGAAGAAGTTGTTGGAAACTGGCTCCGCGCGACCATCAAGAAGCTGGAGGGGGAA
>DASXTB010000051.1:0-17505 GCA_036505615.1 Acidobacteriota bacterium | reverse complement strand
AACGCGGAATACGGGCGCAATCCCGGCATCCTGATCGCCGCCAACACTAGAAGCGGAGGCAGCGACTTTCACGGAACAGTCTATGAGTTTTTCCGCAATGAGGCGCTGGATGCCAGGCGCCCGTTTGACCAGACTAAGCTGAGGCTCCGCTTGAACCAGTTCGGTGGAAACATCGGCGGGCCCATCTTCCTGCACAGTGTATCGAGCCAAGGGAATAAACGACTCTTTTTCTTTTTCAACTACGAAGGGACGCGAGGTATCGAACCCAACGGTGGTTCCTTTGTCGACATTCCGCATCCGGACCTGCTCCAGGGTGATTTTAGAAGAATGCTTCGGACTGGAAACATCGCCGGCACTAACTTCCCGGTAGGGACGGTGTTTCAGCCCGGGACCATCACGCGCGACGCCAATGGCAATATCACTGGGGGTGTTCCGTTTCTCAATAATACCGTTCCGCAGTCGCAGTGGAATCGAAACGCAGCTGGTTTTCTTAAGATTCTAAATGCCATTGATCGGTCTAAAGGGACTCAACCGCCAGGGGTGAATCCGGAGTTGCTGCGAGTTCCCATTGGCGACAGCCACACACTGGATAAGGATCAGAAGGCGCTCCGCGTCGACTGGCACCCGACCCCGGCAACCAGCTTCTTCTTCCGCTGGGTCGACGACTCGCAAAACGAGAGCCGTGGGCTGGGAATTTTTACGTCCACTCCTTATCCGGTCTACCCCATGTTTCGTCAAAAACCGGGGGCAAGCTGGTCCTGGAACCTGGTCAACGTTATTTCTCCTTCGCTCAACAACGAGTTCATTTTTGCCTACAACCACCTGACGCAATTGGTCGACGTAAAGGAAGGCACCGATCCCGCTACCTACGACCTGGATAAGCTCGGTTTCCAGTACAAGCAGATTTTTCCCGATGCGAATGTGAGAAACCGGTTTCCGCGTTTCAACTGCGCCTTGGGGAGTTGTGATTTCGGCGGCTTTGCTTCCAACTGGCGCAGTGAAGGGAAGACGTATGCCTGGACGGACAATCTCACCAAGACAGCGGGGGCGCACACCTTCAAGACCGGCGTTTTCTTCAACTTGAATGACAACGGGCAGCAGCCTGCATGGAATGACACGGGGACGTTTCAGTTCGGCTCCAACCGAGACAATCCAGGCGACTCCAACAACGGTCTGGCCAATTTGTTGCTTGGAAACTACACCAGTTATTCTCAGAGCAACGGCGTCTTTTACGGAGCGTTCCGTTTCTTCGGGACCGAATTCTATGGACAAGACAGTTGGAGAATAAATCGAAAGCTGCTGTTGGAATACGGCGCCCGCTATGTCTATCTCGGACCGACATACACGCGCGGCAAGTTCCTGATGAATTATTTCGATCCGGACCGTTATGATCGGAGCAAGGCGGTAAAGATTGAGACGGCGCGCGGTTTTACTCAGGGCTCCATCGTTCCCGGATCAGGAGATCCGTTCAACGGCATGGTCGAGGAAGGGCATGGGCTCCCGCTGGGAGGTATTGAGCATCGAAAGAATCAAGTGTCGCCTCGATTTGGATTCGCGTACTCTCCATTTGCGAACAATAAGACCGTGTTTCGGGGTGGCTTCGGCACATTTTTTGAAAGAATCCGCCAGAACACCAATAACTTTGACGGCCTGGGGAATCCTCCACTGGCCTACACTCCTTCGCTCTTTGCCGGCAACATGGACAGCCTCTCACCGGCGCTGGTGACCAGTGGTGTCCGTTTTCCAGTATCTTTGAGGGCTCTTGACAAGACAGGCAAGGTGCCCACTCTGTACAGTTGGAGTTTGGGGATCCAGCACGAATTGCCCGGCCAGGTAGCAGTCGATGTTGCGTTCGCGGGCAATGTGGTGCGACATCTTCAGTACTGGAGAAATATCAACCAGCTCCCGGTCGGTTCCACTATAGGATCGGGGAACATACTCGCGCAGAACAACAATGTGACCAATGCCGCCAGACCGTACAAGGGCTATACCGATATCCTGTTGACCGAGTTTGCCGGCAACAGCAACTATAACGGACTGCAGGCTCGCGTGAGCCGCCGATTCTCCAGAGCGTTCACCTTCAATGCCAACTACACTTGGTCGAAGTCCTTAAGCGAGGTGGATACGGATGACACAACGATCGGCTACTTTTTGGACCGGCATCGCGAATGGGGGCCGGCGCGATTTGACCGCGCGCACATTCTTAACATCGACTATGTCTATAACGTGCCCAACGTAGGCACCCGATGGCTCGGCAACGGAATCGGCCGTGTACTGCTGGATGGATGGGAGCTGACCGGAATTACGCGCTTCCAGACCGGTCTTCCGCTGACGGTGACCTCTCCCGGAAATCCCGGAACTCTGGTGGGCGGGGGAGTGCGCGCTGATTACCTGGGCGGACCGTTATATCCGGAGCACAAGACCCGTGAGCGATATTTCAACCCACTCGCCTTCGGACGGCCGGCTGATGGCAGCCTGGGCAGTTCCGGAAAAGGAATTCTCCGCGGACCTGGCATCCAGAACTGGGATGTTTCACTTTTCAAGAACACCCGCATCACGGAGCGAGTTCGAACCCAGTTCCGGTTTGAAACATTCAATGTTTTTAACCACCCGCAGTGGTTTGGCATCAACCTTGCGTTGAGTGGCGCGGTGCAACCGGGACAGCAGGTCACGGAAGCGACTGCAGGTACGTTGGGCCAAGCCAACAGCGCGGCCAGAGACCCGCGCAATATCCAATTTGCGATGAAGGTGTTCTTTTAGGGGGGTGTAACGGCAGAGAAGACCGATCACAATCACGGACACGTCCACGATTCCAGGCCTACGTTCGACGACGACGTAGGAGCACCTTGTGTCTCAGCCCGCGAAGCGGAGCCGGGGGGTTAGATGTGGTTTAGCAGGGACCCGCAAGGCGGGCGACAGCGTCTAGCGTACGAGGTATTCCGGCTTGAGTAGATGGGTATAGGAATGACGATTGTCCTGCTTCGAAGAACATGACCGCATGGTTTGATTTTTTCGCGAAAGAATTGTTGGCTGTCGCCCGCCTTGCGGGCTCGTCCTGCAATCCACAGATAACCCCCGGCTCCGCTTCGCTGCGCCGGGGGCTACACCCTGGATGCCCGCTTCGCGGGCTGAGAGGACCCACAGTTTTCTCTAGCGGAGGTAGAGACTCTAGGGGCGCACGGCCGTGCGCCCCTGCTATCCACTTGAAAACTCCCGGAGCGACATCTGGCCCGTCTTTTACTTGTGGCTCCGAAGAAGTGTTGACTTGTTGCGGACCTGATGACCGCTGGGGCCGATTATTACTCATGACCAATGACCGATGACGCCCTTGCTTGACACTTGCCGCATTAGGCCTCTTTCCTTTATCTTCCTTCTGTGATTTCCCTTCGATTCTCGATTGTCAGTTTGCTGATGGGGCTTTCCATTTTCGGGCAGGAACACCAGCGCGACTGGGGCGAAAAAATCTTCCAGCAAGCCCTTGCGTCGCTCTCGTCTGGCGACTACGGGGCCGCTGAACGGGGCTTCCAAGAGATTCTGCAAGCGTCGCCAAATCATGTGGGAGCGCTGGGAAATTTAGGCGTCGTTTACGCCCGCACAAACCAATATGCCAAGGCAGTCGATGTCTATGAGCGCGCAATTCGTCTAAGTCCGAATGATAAAGGCCTGCTTTTGAACCTGGGTCTGGCTTACGTAAAACAGCAGAGGTACGCCCAAGCGCTGCCTTTTTTTCATCGCGTGGTCAACTTGGACCCCAGCGACGCTCAGGCGCGGGAATTGCTGGCGACCTGCCAGTTGCATACAGGAAAGGTCGATTCGGCGGTGAAGCTACTTGAATCGCTGCGCAGCACGGACCCCCACAACAGTGGAGTACTATTCTTGCTTGGAATTGCCTATTTGAAGTTGCAGGAGCGGCAAAAGTCCGAGCAGGCTCTAGGGGAGATGATATCGGCCGCCAGCCCTGCGCAGGCAAATTTTCTCCTGGGAAAGGCGTATGCAGATGCCGGAAGCTCCGATGAAGCCATTGCTTCTTTCCGCAAGACTCTCGAGTTGGACGCCGCCTTTCCCAAGGCGCACGCCGAGCTAGGCAAGGTTTATGCCGCCCTGCGCCGGAGTGCGGACGCGTTGAGTCAATTCCAACTGGCTCTGGCGCAGGATCCTCGGGACGCCGAAGCTTATTATTTCATCGGTGGGCTGCTGACAGAAGACCGACACTCCGCTGAAGCGCTTCCTTATTTGGAAAAAGCCCGGGAGCTGCAACCCGATTCCTGGAGCGTTCTCTACTATCTGGCAAGAGCCAAACTACAACTGAACAAACCCGCCGAGGCGGTAAGCCTGTTGAGGCAATCTGCGAAAATCAATCCCGACGAAGCCGCCATATACTACCAACTGGGACAGGCTCTGAAAGCCTCAGGTCAATTGGCTGAAGCACGTCAAGCCTTCCAGCGGGCCAGCCAGCTTAATAGCGGAAAACTGGAACAGGAAATTCGGATCCTCGAAAAGAGATGACGGCCGCCGATGGACGCGAATGGACGCAAACCCACAACGTGTTCGGAGAGCGGTGGCGCTCTCGAGCGTGAGCGTGAGCGAGCGTGGAGATATGAGTGAGTTGTATCAGGCCTTGGGGTGAGTTGATGACATGAATCAAAACGGACTTCTGTTGATCCTGGTATTTGTCGTTCTTGTCGGAGGCTATGTTTATCTCAGCCAGTGGGACCGAAGGCGGCGATTCCGACCTCTGATCGGGCTTCTGGATGAGCATGGCGGTGAAATTCAAGCGGGACTGCGTGGTGTGCCCAGGGTCCGTGACAGACGCCAACCTGCTGAAACAGAAACGGTCCTTCGACATAAAAAAGTTTAGATCCTGTAAGGACGCTGTAACGGCCATTTTCAAGAGTGCAAAGACGATCAAGAAGCTCATCACCTCGACCATCATCATGGAAATTGACAATAGCAACGGAAAGGACGTATACGAACTACATCTTTTTTATTTACCTCCCCTTAGAGGCATGACGATGACCACGGGATGGTACAAGTTCAACGTGAAAACAGGCACCCTCACGGACAGTGTGCTTGACGTGACGTTGCACTACGATAAGCGTCTCCTGCCATATGTGGACAAGTTCTGCAGATAGAGAGAGCTGTGGGAAGACGAGTGTGTAGCCCTGACGTCTAAGGTGTTAACTGCTACCGGCACCCGCCAGAGAGGTTCTGAACATGTCCGAAGATCAGCTCCGACAGGCGATCGTTGACCAGGAGCACCTCAAGCTGCTGACTATTGGCTACTTGGTCTCGGCGGGTACCAACGCGTTCTTCTCGCTGTTCGGTCTTCTGTACGCATTCATGGGCGTTGTCATTACGGCCGCAATCTCTCGGGCACCGGCCCGCCCTGGACAGGACGCTCCACCGGAATTCGTGGGCTGGATCTTCGGCCTGTTCGGCTTCGGTTTCTTTGCAATCTTGGCGGGTCTTGGCGTGCTCAAGTTCTTGGTTGCCCGTCGTTTGAAGCAGCGCCGGTCGCGGACCTTCTGTATGGTGGTTGCTGGCGTCAGTTGCTTTGGCGTGCCGTACGGGACGATGCTAGGCGTGTTTACGTTCTTGGTCCTGTCACGGCCGTCTGTTGCTCGGCTGTTCCAGGCAGAGTCAATCAACTCTGAGCGCAGTGAATGAACTCGCGCTCTGTATAGGCATCTCGCGACGTTTCTTTGCCGGCGGCATCCTTTCATCATGACCGATTGAGCGAAAGGAGTTCCGCATGATAGCCCTACGCTTCATCCTGATGGTCTTTGTCCTTCTTGTCGCAGTAATACGTGCCACTTTAGCTCAAAATCAGGAGCTAGTTCTGACGTGGGCTAAGAATCGGGACTTTTCCCTTACGTCACTTTCTTTCGTATCAACCGATCCAGGCTCCAGCCGCCCGCGCCCGCAGCGCACAAATACAGAAAGATGAAGCAGTAGAGGACTGCCAGCTCTCCTCCGTTCTGAATTGGCCAGAATCCCTGGGGAAAGTGCACCATGAAGTAGGCCACAGCCATTTCCCCGCAAAGGATAAAGGCAACAAACGAAACCCACAGCCCGAGTATTATCAACAGTCCCCCAAAACCCTCGAGAACCGCCGCTACCCAGGGGAGCGAGATAAATTGGGCCTTTGCTCCGCCGCCTCCCATTCCTCCAAACATTCCAAAGAGCTTCTGGAGGCCGTGCAGGGTAAAGGTAAAACCCACTACGATCCGCAGCAACGAGTGCGCATATGATTGCAGTGATCCGCCGGTGGTCTGATTCATGATTGCCCCTTTTCTCGGGGCGTCAGAGAATCTCCGCCCCACGCTATCTGGCGTGATATTAAATCAAATACTGGATTCCTAGTTCCACTTTGTGCGCACAAAGTTCGCAAAATGGTCAAATTTTGATAGAGCCCGAACCCGGTTTACTTCAGAGCGATGAGATCAATCTCAACCAGTACATCTTTGGGGAGGCGCGCAACTTCTACCGTGGCGCGGGCTGGAGGGGCTGTCTTGAAATATTCGGCATAGACTTCATTCATCTCCTGAAACTGGCTCATGTCCTTCAGGTAGACGGTGGTCTTAACCACTTTTTCCAGGCCGGTGCCGGCAGCCTTGAGAATTGCTGAGAGATTCTGCAACACGCGTCGCGTCTGGTCTCGAATGCCCCCGTTGGCAAGATTGCCGGTTTCAGGATCAATCGGAATTTGCCCGGAGACAAAAACCATTGTCTCCGTGGCGATGGCTTGAGAATAGGGCCCGATGGCGCGCGGCGCGTCGTCGGTGCTGATAACTTTCCGGCTCATCAGGCAAGGGCGGGTTTCCGGAATTTACCGGAACGAATGCAGCGGGTGCAAACACGTATGCGCTTGGTCACGCCGCCCACAACTGCACGCACGTAGTGCAAGTTGGGATGGAACTTCCGTTTCGATACGTTGTGGGCGTGGCTTATTTTGTGCCCGTATTGGGCCTGTTTGCCACAAATGGAACAGGATCTTGCCATAGTCCTCTCTAGATTCTAATTGCAAAAACAACCTTTGTAGCAGATCTACCGGGATTCGTCAACGCGCGGAAATGAAAGAAACGGAAACAAAAGCCCATCACAGCTACATGAACCGGTGAACGCGCAACCAAGGAAGAGGACAGCGGTAAAACCCGAAGGACAGAGTATAGCCGGCGGCAAAGCCCGCGCTTGTTGCGGGGCGTCGCCGCCGGTTAACCCTGCCCATAAACCATCCGACGCTGAGGGCGTCGCAGCACTCTAGGACCTTAATGTTAAAGAGGTAGCGGCGGTTCGCGAACCGTCCCTATGCCTGCGACACATTTCCCTCTAACGTTGACACTCCTCGCGTCGCTACGGTACAGTCGACTTCTCCACCAAAATCGAGGAAATCGCGGAATCGGTGCGGCATACCGAAACTGCAGCCCGTGAGGTCCATCCATGCAAGAAGCATTTATCGTTTCCGCGGCCCGAACGCCCATTGGGAAATTTCTGGGCAGCTTGAAGCTGCTTCCTGCCATGCGGCTGGGAGCCGTCGTCGTCCGGGAAGCAGTTCGGCGCAGCGGCTTGGAGCCGGCTGAGATCGAGGAAGTCATTATGGGCAACGTCGTGTCGGCTGGCCTTGGGCAGAACCCCGCTCGGCAGGCTGCTCTGACGGGGGGACTTCCGGCCTCGGTTGGCGCCATGACGGTCAACAAGGTCTGCGGCTCTGGTTTGAAGGCTGTGGCACTGGCCGCGCAGTCGATTCGCGCGGGAGACCAGAACATCATCTTGGCGGGTGGCATGGAAAGCATGAGTAACGCCCCCTATCTCCTGTCCCAAATCCGCGAAGGGCAGCGCCTCGGCCACGGGGAACTGGTCGATTCCATGATCCATGACGGCTTATGGGACGCTTACGAAAATTTTCACATGGGTTGCACAGGCGAAATTATTTCGGAGAAATACCACGTTTCTCGTCAAAAGCAGGACGAGTTTGCTCTTGGCAGCCATCAGAAGGCAATTGCCGCAATCAAGTCGGGCAGGTTCAAAGACGAAATCGTGCCGGTCGAGATCCCGCAAAAGAAGGGAAGTACGGTGATCTTTGAAAACGACGAAGGACCGCGTGAAGATAGTTCGCTCGAAGCGCTGGCCCGGTTGAAGCCCGGGTTCAAGCCTGACGGAACCGTGACCGCAGGCAACGCCCCGGGTGTGAACGATGGAGCCGCCGCGCTGGTAGTTGTTTCAGAAAGGATGCTGAAACAAAAGAGTCTACGGCCGATGGCCAGAGTGGTGGCTTATGCCACCAGCGGCATCGAGCCGGCATTGGTGATGATGGCTCCTTTGGAGGCCGTGAGGAAAGTGTGGGCGGAAACCGGCTGGAAAGCCAACGACGTCGATTTGTATGAGCTGAATGAGGCCTTTTCGGTGCAATCGGTAGCGCTGATCAGTGAGTTGGGACTGGATGGCGCACGCGTCAATGTCAACGGTGGGGCTGTTGCCCTGGGTCATCCCATCGGGGCGACGGGCGCTCGCATCCTGGTTACTTTGCTTTATGAGCTGCAACACGCAGGCAAGAAGCGAGGCATCGCGGCGCTCTGCCTGGGCGGTGGAAATGCCGTGGCGATGGCCGTCGAGCGTGTGTGAACTGAGTCCGGTCGAAAAGTCAGCAGGTCCACAGGTCACCAAGTTCGATAGGTCGACAGGTTCGTGTCAATTCGTGTAATTCGCGGCCTGTCTTTTCAGGGGAATAACGGGATAGTAGCTTAAAGGCATGAGAAAAATCGGAATTGTGGGAGCAGGCACAATGGGAAGCGGAATTGCTCAGGTTGCCGCTCAAGCAGGCTTCGAGACAATCCTGAAGGACGTCGAGCAGCGCTACCTTGATCGGGCCCGGCAGGGGATCGAAAAAAGCCTGCGCAAGATTGTGGAAAAACAGGAATCGGCTCAGACGGCCGATCTTTTTGATCAGGTGATGAGCAGGATTCAGTTCTCGACACGCTGGGGAGATTTCGAAAGCGTGGATTTTGTGATTGAGGCGGTAAACGAGAACCTCGATTTGAAACGCCAAGTATTCGCAGAGTTGGATCGCGTCACCGCAAAAACCGTCATACTTGCCACCAACACGTCGTCCATTTCAATCACCAAAATTGCTTCGAGCACGGGACGGCCCGACCGCATCATTGGCATGCACTTTATGAATCCGGTGCCGCTGATGAGACTGGTCGAAGTGATCCGGGCGCTGCAGACGTCGGAGCAGACTTGCGAAACAACCCGGTCTCTGGCCGAAAAAATGGGAAAAACTGCCGTCCAGGTAAAGGATTTTCCCGGATTCGTCTCCAACCGGGTACTGATGCCGATGTTGAACGAAGCCATTTTTGCGCTGAACGAAGGTGTAGGGACGGCTGAATCGATTGATACTGTGATGAAGCTTGGGATGAATCATCCCATGGGACCGCTGCAACTGGCCGATTTCATAGGACTCGATGTGTGTCTGGACGTTCTCACTGTGTTATATGAGGGCTTCGGCGATCCCAAGTACAGGCCTTGTCCCTTGCTCAGGAATATGGTGGCCGCCGGCTACCTGGGCAAGAAAAGCGGCCGCGGGTTCTATGAATATCAGAAATAATTTTTCGCAAAAACTTGCCTGCGGGAGTTATGTATGCTGGAGGCTGGCGAGTCTTCCAGGCAAGCTTGTTTTGCTTCATAAGATAAAGGAAGTAGTGTTTTCGTTGGGGCCGGGTGCGGGCGGGCAGGATGCTTCAAGGGACGACATGCAACTGACGACGAACGACGGACCACGGACAAACGGGGAAAAACATGAATGACAAAAGTGCAAAAACGCGCGCCATCGAGACCGCGCTGACTCAAATTGAACGTCAATTCGGCAAAGGATCCATCATGAAGTTGGGGGACCAGCCGGTGCAGGCTGTGCCGGTGATTTCTTCAGGTTCGCTTTCGGTGGATGCGGCGCTTGGGATCGGTGGTTTCCCACGCGGGCGCGTGGTTGAGATCTTCGGTCCCGAGTCCAGTGGTAAAACGACCATCGCTTTGCAAGTGATCGCCGAAGCCCAAAAGAAAGGGGGAGCAGCCGCCTTCATCGACGCAGAGCACGCCATGGACGCCGGCTATGCCCAAAAGTTGGGAGTCAATATCGGCGAGCTTTTGGTCTCGCAGCCCGACAGTGGGGAGCAAGCACTGGAAATTGCCGAGGTTCTGGTTCGTTCCGGCGCCCTTGATGTTTTGGTCGTGGACTCGGTGGCCGCCCTGGTGCCGAAAGCGGAACTGGAAGGCGAAATGGGTGATTCGCATATGGGGTTGCAGGCCAGACTGATGTCTCAGGCGATGCGCAAATTGACGGGGATTGTCTCCAAATCGAATACCTGTCTGATCTTCATCAACCAGATCCGAGAAAAAATCGGCGTCATGTTCGGCAATCCCGAGACGACAACCGGAGGCCGAGCTTTGAAATTTTATGCCTCGATTCGGGTGGAAATCCGGCGTGTCGCCTCTCTGAAAGAAGGGGACCAGGTAGTGGGAAACCGCACCAAGGTCAAGATTGTAAAGAACAAGCTGGCGCCCCCGTTCCGAGAAGCTGAGTTTGATATTCTTTACGGAGAAGGAATCTCCAAAGAAGGCGATCTTCTCGATGTGGGCGTTGAAAAGAAGGTCATAGAGAAGAGCGGAAGCTGGTTTGCATTCAATGGAGAGCGTTTGGGACAAGGACGGGAGAATGCCCGGCAGTTTCTGAAGGAGAATCCCGATATTTCAAAAACAGTGGCCTCCCGCCTCAAAGAGATTCTCGGACTGGCAAAAGCAGAAGTTTCCAAGACGGCCGTTCCGGGAAAGCCGTAACGCAACATCGAGAGCCGGCTGAGAACGGATGAAAGGATAGCCACGAAGACCAGAATGGTCGCGTTCAAGAATCTTTGAACCCGATCCTGACGTATCAGTCTAAAGAGCTGAGGTTAGGGTCGTGGGGAAAAGTAGACTTTACCTTCTGGGAGCGGTGGCGACGGCCTTCCTGTTGTATTGGTTGTTTGTGCAGGGATTCATCGCCGCCTCCCGCATTTTCCCGTGACGCTGGTCCTCGGCTTCAAACAAGCGTAATTCCATACGCGCGGCCAGCCAGTGTCGTTCTGGGCGACACCTAAGTTGATTGTTTTTAGGCGCTTGCAGCGCGGAGCATCCCGGCTAGGCATCCGCCGTTCCGTGGCAGTCAGTGTCTCCGCGTCCCCATTAATCCCCGTGGTCTCAGTCAGTCAGAGGCCACTAGGTCTAATTCCTTCGGATTATACAAGATTCGCCCTATTCTCCGTGGTTACGAAATAACGTAACTTCCCCTCAGACACTTGTCTTTGGGGGGAAGGAGTAGGATCGGCCATGGATCAGCATAGAATTCGCACTTTGGTCGTCGATGACTCATCCATCGCGCAAAAAACCATTTGCTCCTACCTCAGCGAGCAAGAAACCGTGGAGGTGGTAGGAACTGCCTCAAACGGCCCGCAGGCACTAGACAAAGTACAGGCCTTAAACCCCCAGTTGGTCTTGATGGATATACAAATGCCAGTGATGAATGGTTTGGAAGTGACACAACAGTTGAGAAAGCGCTTTCCTACAATCCGAGTTATCCTTGTAAGCATTGACGATGGGCAACAACTGCGTATCTCATGTGAATCATGCGGTGCGGACGGGTTCGTATCCAAGATTCGCCTGCCGGAATTGAGCACTGAAATTCGCCGCATCTTCGCCTGAAGAGTTCTGGCACATATTTTCGCCCCTCACGCTGAACTAACTTGTAAGTCCACGCGTTAGTTTGCCGCTGCTGTGCCCGTTGTGTCCCCGGTGGTCAAAAAAAGCGCTTTAACCACAAAGGACACCAAGGACACGGCGGGCATCGGCTACCTGAGAGCGTGGTCGTGGATGAAGACGGCTCTATGTGTCAACTTCGTTATTAGAACGGAGTTCGCCTAAATAGCCGCGGCTTACGGTAGAAAATTTGAAAGCATAATTCCCTCTTTCCCGAGCTTTCGCGATAGACTTCCCGAAGAGGGAGTTTCATCCAGGGTCGTTTTCAAAGTCTGGCATCTTGGGCATGATCTGGGCGCAGATCGAATTATCACTTACGACATCCAGTGAGTAAAAATGGCGGTTAAGATTGAGTTCCCGCGTTTCGGTAACCCGGAAGCCGAGCGGCGGATTCGAAAGTCCATTGACGAGGCCTTCAAAAATTTGCCGGATGACTGGAGCGCAACTTTAGGTTCGAATTACCACGATTCGGATTGGAGGATCGTTGTTAACGGACCACAGCAGTTTCATTGGGAGCTGACGCTGGAATCGGGCGACCATAGCGCCGAGTCCGTTGTGACTGCAATAAGACACGTGATTGTAGGCGAGATGTCGGGCTAGTCTTTCCGGATTGGTGAATTAATCTGGGGCTAGCGTGTTAAGTAGTCTGGGTTCTTGAGAATTTGCCATGACGATCCATCCCCTGGCCCGCGACGCTGTACTGGATGTCGTGCAGCGCTTGGTCCGCGTACCCTCGATCAACCCCTCTTTGGCGCCTGACGAAGCCAACGGCGAAGCCGCTATCGCTTCGGTCGCATGTGAGTGGTTGAATGCGCGCGGCGTTCGGTCCTGGTTGGAGGAAGCAGCCCCTGGCCGGCCAAACGTGGTGGCGGAACTCGGCGGCCACTCGGGCCCTACACTGGTGCTGTGCGCGCACCTTGATACCGTCGGTACTTCGGGAATGACTATTCCTGCGTTCGAGCCGCGCGTTGAGGGAGAGAAAATTTATGGGCGGGGCAGCTACGACATGAAAGGCAGTGCTGCCGCGATTATGGCCGCAGCGGCGGCTCTTGCCGGCGGCGATATTGATGGCCGGTTGCTGGTCGCGCTCGTGGCTGACGAAGAATATGCCAGCGTCGGCGCTATGAATTTTGTCAGCCGCCATCAGGCCGATGCCTGCATCGTTACGGAACCGAGCGAAGGCCAACTGATCTTAGGCCACAAGGGTTTCGTTTGGGCCGAACTTATAACCACGGGCCGCGCCGCTCATGGAAGCCGTTGGGATCTGGGCGTCAGCGCCATCGGCAGGATGGCCAAGATCATCGTGGCGCTGGAGGAATTTGATCGCGAAAAACTTCGGCAGCGCGTTCATCCGCTCCTGGGGCCGGCCTCTCTTCACTGCGCCCTGGTCAATGGAGGGATCGGGTTATCAACCTACGCTCCCGAGTGCCGCTTGCGCGTGGAGCGTCGCACGCTGCCTGGCGAGACGGTAGCGCAAGTGGAATCCGAGCTGCGCGAAGTTGTCCGCCGGACGGGAGAGGAGTCAATTGTCAGCTGCTTTTTTGATCGGCCGTCTCTTATCTGTGATCGCGAGGCCGCTGTGGTCTGCTGCTTGCGTGACGCAGTTACTTCTGTGACCGGACGGAAGCCGGCTGAAGTGGGTGTGGGCTACTGGATGGATGCGGCTATCTTTGCTAGCGCAGGCATACCTGCTGTCAACTACGGTCCATCCGGAGCGGGAGCGCATGAGGCTGTGGAATGGGTCAACCTGGATTCAGTGGTCCAGTGCGCTCGGATTCTGGTCGACGCCGTGCAACGCTTTTGTTCCAAAAAAAGAAAGCCCCGGCGATGAAACCGGGGCTGTCGAGGCGGGTTGCTAGGGTGGGTGTTACTTGCCAAGTGCGGGGCTGGCGGCGGTCGGAGCCGATCCATCCAGGGTGTAGCGGATAACGGCTGTGGCGTCGGTGAAGAATCCACGGTTTCCAGTCTTGCCTACCGTTACCGGCGTGGCAGTGACTGTGAAATTGTCCGTGGCGCCCGCGCCTGCAAGTGCGAAATTGTAACCATCCTTCTGGCCGGAACCGAGGACGTTATCGACTAAGGTCTGGGCCTGCAGATCGGCCAAGGCGCCGTACTTGCCGCTGCCTTTGGTCGTGTAGTAGGTAATTTCCGCAGTGCACAGGTTGCGGCAGGAAGCGATGGCGCTGGCTTCGTTGGCCGCAGCTTTCGACTGCAACAGATTGGGGACCGCGATGGCGGCGATAATTCCGATAATCGCCACGACGATCAGGAGCTCAATTAGAGAGAAACCCTTTTGACTCATTTTTCCTCCAAGTAACTTTATATTTAGTTGTTCTCCACTTTCGGGAGTTTTCCGCTTTCGACTTTAATCTGCGTTTCAGCAGAGGCGGTGAACCCCTTTAAGCAATTCGGTGCCCAAGGCACAAAGCGTTCGGTGAGCGAAAAGCCTATATTGCTTGTAAACAATAGCTTGGCCTATGATTCAAGATCCATAACATTTGCCCCCCATCAGCAGGACCGCACTCCGTCTCTGCCAACTTGACGAAATTCGTCATTCCGAGTGACGGAATCTGTCACGGAACAAAGATCCTTCCAGCGAAGTTGGGATTTACATAGAACGGCGGGCGAGTGGAACTGACTGTCTAAGATGATCCGAGGATCAATGGAGACGAAGGGATTCGAACCCTCGACCTTCCGAATGCGAGCCGGATGCTCTACCAACTGAGCTACGTCCCCATGAGTTGGCTGCAGCGCCGTATTCTACAGAATAACATTGGCAGATCAAAGCGAGGCGGTTCCCAGTGTTCCCTGTCGTTTCATCGGCTTGAGGCAGTCTACGACGAGACACCGCTTGCTGAGACGCGTGAAAAAATCAATTTGACTGTAGGGGCGGCCCTGCGTGGCCGCCCGGACAGGGGCTCTTATTGGAGAAGGGGCGACCACACGGGGTCGCTCGTACAGATAAAAGCAATTTCTTCACAGTTTCGGACGGGCGCGGCTCGGACGAGCAACACGTTTCTTGCCACAGCACCGGGTTCGAAACGCCATTGGCCCCGAAATACGAAACTGATACTATACGGCGTCTTGTGACAAGCCGAACCGAGGATCTATCCACAGCAGGTGAACGCGCCCGCCATCGCATCGCACTCAGATTGATTCCTTACTTGATGTTGCTTTACGTCATTGCTTTCCTGGACCGAGTCAACGTAAATATCGCCGCCCTCGAGATGAAGCAGGATCTCGGCTTTACTGACGCGGTGTACGGTTTTGGAGCGGGGATTTTTTTTGTTGGATACTTTCTGTTTGAGATTCCGGGAACGCTGCTGGTTGAAAACTGGAGCGCGCGAGGCTGGATTGCCCGCATCATGATCACCTGGGGAATACTGGCCGCAGGAATGGGCTTCATCCACACGGACAAGCAATTCTACTGGGTGCGTTTTTTTCTTGGCGTCGGAGAAGCAGGATTCTTTCCCGGGGTCATCGTATATCTGAGCCACTGGTTTCGTTATCAAGACAGGGCCAAAGCCGTTGCCCTCTTTATGGCCGCCATACCTCTTTCCAGCGTTATCGGCTCGCCAATTTCAGGTTTCCTCCTGGGGATACATTGGCTGGGTATGGCGGGATGGCGCTGGCTGTTTGTCCTAGAAGGGTTGCCCGCAATCATTTTCGGCGTAGTGACCATTTTTTACCTGACAGACTGGCCTCGGGAAGCCAAATGGTTGCCGGAGGAAGAACGGCTGTGGATCACTGCTGAGCTGGAACGCGAGAAGCAAGCCAGGTCGGCTGCGCATTCCTACCGGATTTGGGAGGCTCTTAAAGATCGGGAAGTGGTGTTGCTTGCGTTGGCTTACTTCTTTGTTGTCACCAGCACCTATGGATTTAATTTTTGGTTTCCCACCCTGGTGAAGAATCTGTCCGGGTTTTCCGACTTCAAAGTCAGCTTGATAGTTTCTTTAACGTACTGCGTTACCTTGCTCTTGATGTTGATCATGGGGTGGTCATCGGATCGCACCGGTGAGCGCCGCTTTCACGCCGCCCTGCCCATTACTTTGGGCGCTGTAGGCTTCCTACTGAGCGCCATCAGCCTGAACAACCCTGTACTGGCCATACTGACACTTTGTTGCACCGGTGCAATCCTGTATTCCTATCTGCCGGGCTTCTGGCCCTTGCCTTCGAGTTTTCTGACCGGGTCTGCGGCTGCAGCCGCCATCGGTCTGATCAACTCAATCGGCAACCTGGGTGGTTTTGTTGGAGGCTACATCTTAGGGTACGTAAGAACGAAGACAAATTCGTTTGCGGGAGGACTGTTGTACCTCTCTCTGTCGGCGCTGCTGTCAGTGGGGATGATCCTGGCGCTGCGCCAGAAGAAGACAAAAGTTGACGTAGTGCTGGAAGCGTAGCATGGACTTGGATGGCAAAGTTTGCATCGTGACCGGCGCTAGCAGCGGCATCGGCGAAGCTACGGCGCGCGCCCTTATCAAGGAAGGCGCACGGGTTGTCTTGTCAGCTCGCTCCGAAGGAAAGCTGCACGCGCTGCAGAAGCAATTGGGGAAAGATAGTGCCGCAATAGCCTGCGATGTTCGATCGGAACAGTCGGTGAGGCGGTTGGTAAAATCGGCCGCGGAACAGTTCGACGGCCTGGATATCCTGGTGAATTCAGCCGGCCTTGGACACCATGTCTCCATTGCAGAAACCAGTGCCGAACAGTGGAACGAAACGCTGGAGACTAACCTGCGGGGAATTTTCTTTGCCTGCCGGGAAATCCTGCCCTACCTGAAGAACAAGGGAGGACAGATCGTCAACATTGCCTCGGGCGCCGGCTACAACGGTATCGCAAACATGGCCGCCTACTGCGCTTCGAAGTTTGGCGTCGTGGGATTTACCGAATCATTGGCGCTTGAGGTTCGAAACCAGAACATCCGGGTTTGTTGCATCGCGCCCGGGTCTGTTAGAACCCATTTTGGAGACGAGCCGGCATCGGAAAAGAAACCTTACAGCCTCTTGCCTGAAGAAGTCGCCCAGGTAATTCTCTCAGTTCTCAAACAACCCATGCAGTCATGGATGAGTGAGGTCGTCCTCCGTCCACTGAATATGAAGCTGGAACGCTGATGATCAAAGCGGATCCCCAGTTTGACAAGCTGCGAGCGGATCCCCGCTTTGCCGATCTTCTGCGTCGCATGGGACTTTCAGTGTGATTGCCGACGTTTTGAGAGTCTCACCGTTGTGAGATAAACATTTCAGCCGTCAATACCGGGATCGGGCTCTGTTTGGGGAAATCCCCGGGATTTCGTGTAACCAGATAGGAAGCCCCAGCTCGAAAAGCAGTGAAATATTGAATTGCATCCTCGAAGTCCTCTATCGGAGAGTCGATTGCCTGGTTGAGGATTCTTTCGTCTACCTCGATGGGTCTGAAGATAGCGCGAAGCTTCCTTAAACACTCCCGAGCTACAATGTTCCCCGCAGCTTTGCGAACGATATAGAAAATGTTATTGAAACTGATGGCCGAAATTACACCTTCGATTTTACTCAGTTCCGAAAGCTCCCACAGCTTCCTGGACGCCGCTACATAGGGTTGGCGATTGGCGAGGACATCAAGCAAGATGTTTGTATCCAGCAGCACAATCATTTCTGATTCGGATATTTCTTTGACAGAGCGTTCGAAATCATCTCTCCTTTAGTCCGTTTCGGCAGAGAGATCACGCCAAAGCTGGAATCAGTGAT
>DASXTB010000050.1:0-24593 GCA_036505615.1 Acidobacteriota bacterium | reverse complement strand
ATAACACAGAGGTCGGGGCTGAAACTTGAAGTATGAAGAGTCGTCAAAACTACATCCTGTCGTTTACCGTCTCGGTCTTCATACTTCAAGCTTCAGCCCCATTCTCTGTGCTATCTTCGCGTCCTTTGTGACTTTGTGTTGAATGTTTGTGAATAATCCAGGCTGACGCGGTGGCGCCGGTCAGCTCCTGTTCGCCCGGAATAATTCAGAGGGGCTTGATTCTCGGGCTGATAGACGCTTTATTTATACAGCGGTTGAAGAATCGCTTTTTAAACTTAACGAAGGTGACTTCCGTACGGATGTACTAGGAAGCGGCGGATTTGGAGATGCAAACTCAGGCGACGGCTAGAGAGATTATTCTGGCAATCGTAGACAACATGCATGTGGGAGCGGAGCCGCTGCTTTACAGCACGCTGCTTCCCAGTCTCTACGATGTCTACCTCCACCACGACGACTACGAACGCCTGGAAGGGATTTGGCCGCGAATTCTGGATGAGACCAAACGGGCGCTCGATCAGGAATTGTCCCGGTTGAACGGCAATGTGGAGCTCCCTAAACTTCTGAAGTTCCTCCCTCTGGCCGAAAAAAACCGGCCGCGTTTTGAGCGCGCGGCGCCGGACTGGTACATCAACTTCTATAGAAATACCGACGAAGATGCCGCACCCGGGGATATCGTCATCGATTCCCATTTCACTTTGCCTTCGCTTCCGAAATACGGAGCCGGCTCTAAGACAAAGCGCATTACCACGCTTCGGTCCAGCGGCGAGACAAGAACCCTGCGGACGCTTTATCAGGAGACCGAAGGAGAGCCCTCCGCCGCGCAGCCCGACCAGTCTGCTCCGGTGCTTGCCAGGATCCGCTATCAGGACGACCAGGGCGAGCAAATTTACATTATGACTAAAAACCAGATTGTGGTGGGCCGGGGAGGGATCGATTACTGGGTGGATCTGAGGTTGAATGCGGCTCCGGACGTTTCCCGCGAGCACCTCAGGCTGCGCCGTGATGATTCCAGCGGGCAATTCTTTGTCAAGGACCTGAGCAAGTTTGGCACCTCTGTCGACGGAAAAAGAATTCCCAGCAGCGTCGAAGTCGTGGGCAAGGACAAGCAAGATAAGGATGTCTGGGTTCCAATCCCCAGCAAAGCGAGAATCGGGCTGGCCGACGTAATGTTTCTCGATTTCGAGGCCTCATGACCACGCTTTACTGGGCACGATACGTCTTTCTGGCACTTCTCGTTCTCGTAGTGGTCTACTTTGTGCTGGTTCATTACTTCGAGGATCGATGAACGCGGAAATGAGCCGCAAATGAACGCGAATGGACGCGAATGCTTTTAAATCTTGAAGTTAGCAGCCTAAAGGCCAACAGCATAAAAGCATTCGCGTCCATTCGCGTTCATTTGCGGCTTATTTCCGCGTTCATCCAAAATGAAACTCCGAACCGATCTTTTTAATTTACAATCATATATATGGTATCGGCAGTTGTTTTGAGAGCCAGCGGCGATTCTCATACCGGCAAGGAGAGAAAGAATAATGAGGACCGCCTTCACTGCGACCCGGAAAGAGGGATCTTTATTGTTGTAGACGGAGTAGGAGGCCAGGCAGCCGGGGAGAAGGCCGCTGAGGTAGCTCTAACCCGCATCCGAACGCGTCTGGAACGCAGGACGGGCGGAGCTGCCGACAGAATCCGCGAAGCCATCGCGGTGGCCAATAACGAGATTTACCAGCTTTCGCAAAGTAACCCTGCATGGCGCGGAATGGCCTGCGTTCTCACCGTTGCCATCGTCGATAACGGGCGTGCCACGATCGGCCACGTCGGCGACAGCCGGCTCTATAAGATCCGTCAGGGAGAAATCCGCAAGATCACTCACGACCACTCTCCAGTGGGGGAGCTGGAGGAATCCGCCAAGCTTTCTGAAATTGAGGCAATGCGGCACCCACGGCGCCATGAGGTGTATCGTGTCGTAGGCGCCGGCTTGCAGGAACCGGATGACGCAGATTTCATCGAGAGCATCGAAATTCCGTTTGAGCCGGACAGCGCTCTGCTTCTCTGCACCGACGGGCTCAGTGATTTAGTGACATCGTCGGAGATTCTAGGGGTCGTAGCGCGCGACGCAGGAGACCCCGAGCGCGCGGTCAAGGAATTGATCGGCTTGGCCAATCGCGCCGGCGGCAAAGATAATGTTTCGGTCATCGTCATCGAAGGAGAAAAGTTTGCACCGCCGCGGAAAAACGGATTCCGGTTGCGGCGGAATTCGGAAGCGAAAGCTGAAAATGACGCGCCCCGCAGTCCTGCAACTTCACTCTCCCGGTCGCTATCGGGACGGGCAGCGCTTTTCCTGTACGGCCTTCTCAGCGGGATCGGCTTGATAACCCTTTCGCAGTTTTACATGGATTCGCGGTCTCCACAACCGACTGCGGCCGAGCATGCCTCCTTCCAAAGATTCCTGGTCAGTCCCACAGGCGGGGAGTTCACATCGATCTCCCGCGCGCTGGACGCAGCACGTCCCGGTGACATGATCGAAGTGGCCCCGGGAGAGTACCACGAGCAGATCCGGATGAAAGAGGAGATTACACTGGTCAGCCAAAAACTGCGAGAGGCCGTGTTGGCGCTTCCCGAAGCGCTGCCCCAGGATAAAATAGGAATTACCATTCGTGGTATTCGAGGGGGCCGTTTGAGCGGTTTTAAGGTACAGAGCGAACGCGCTAATCCCGCCACTGCAGGGATCAGTATCATCGACAGTGATGTTGTCATTACCGATATGGAAATCCTAGGAGCGGAAGATGTGGGGGTTCTCATCGGTGGAAAATCGGCGCCCACGCTTGCCGGGAATTATATCCACGACAATATCGGCGAAGGCGTGGTCATCCAAGGCGAAGCCGCTGCCCGGCTGACCAACAACTTGATCGTGTCCAACGGTAAGCAGTCAGGAAAACGCAAGCCCGGCATCAGCATCTTCGAACAGGCAAATCCGGTTCTGGAACGAAACGTGATCGCCGGAAACGGCATGCAGGGGATACTGAACACATCGTCGGCAAGCAGTGCTCAGAAGCTTTGGAATAATTTTTTCACTTTGCCGCAGCCGTCCCCGGCAGGCTTGCCTGCCGGCGTTCGCAAGCGAAGGTAATTTGAGATGGCGCCTCTTTTAAGGACAATCGGCAAATATCAGATCCTCGAGAGACTGGGCAGGGGCGGTATGGCCGACGTGTATCTTGCCCGCGACACTGAAGCAGATCGCCAAGTCGCCTTGAAACTTATCGAAATCAGTCGCAATCCCGAAGTCCAGGCATTTCTGGAAGCCGAAAGAAGAGGCGCCGCGCTCCAGGCGAAGCTCTGCGAGATAGAGCCGGCGGTTGCCAGGATCCATCACTATGGAAATCTGGATGGGCACTTCTACATCGACATGGAATATGTTGAAGGCGAGGATTTATCCGACATTCTCAGCAAAGGTCCACTTGGCTGCAAGCGAGCAACTGAAATTGCAATCCGCGTGTGCGAGGTGCTGGCAAAAGCCCACGCATTCATCACAGCCGTCGATGAGAAGGAATTGCACGGAATCATCCACGGAGACATCAAACCACGAAACATTCGCATCGATTCCGCCGGCAACGTGCGCATTCTTGATTTCGGAATAGCCAAAGGTCTCTCCGTCACCCGCAAGCTGACTCGAAATGAGTTTGGAAGCCTGCCCTATACCTCTCCCGAACGCCTGGATACCGGGGTGTTCGACAAGCATTGCGACTTGTGGGCGGTAGGCGTTGTGCTCTACGAATTGGTATCCGGGTACCAGCCGTTTGATGCCGACACAACGCGCAGGATGGAAGACACCATTCGTTGCACAAAGCTTGCGCCTCTGCCCCCATCCATTTGCCCAGAACCGCTGAACAGGATTATCGCCAAGGCCCTGGCTTCGGATCCCTCGCGCCGTTACCAGAGCGCTGAGGACTTCAAGGGTGATCTGGAAGCATTCGCCGAGGGCCGGCAAACACAGGCAGAGACCGAGAGCGTTGTAGACAACGACGCCACCCGGCGAACCCATGGGCCGGACCCGGAGGAAACGCGCAGCTTTGCCGCACAGACGCCGGTTGTCATTCCATTCCGAAACCGAATTCCGCCTGCCCCATCCAGATCGAAAGCGGTGGTCCTTATCAGCAGTATCTTCGTAGGCATCGTCTCCATCGCGTTCGTTCTGGCGATCACGCAGGAGGCCGTCGTGTGGCGTGCCGCCGTCCGGGCACGGCACGAACTTGAGCTGCCGCGCTCCAACGTAGATCGCGCATGGGATGAATATCAGATCCTGGCAAGCCGAAGTTATCTCGGCTTGGCTCCCATTGCGCTGCGACGCCCGCTAGAGCAGGCGCTCGTTTCGGAAGCCGACCAGGTGATCAGCCATTACAGAAACAACGATTCCTCAAAGATGACCAAAGCGGATTGGAAGCAAGCGAAAGACTACCTGTACAAGGCATCCCAACTGGATCCGGGAGACAGAGAGCTCCTGGCGAAGTATTACTACGCGGAAGGCCACATACAGCGGTTGAGCCATAAGCCGACTGCCGCGGTGGACGCCTTTCGCCGCGCCGCCGAACTGGCGCCCAACTGGCCGGATCCACATTTGGGGCTGGCCCACACTTACGTTTACGGAACCAGTGATCTTGACAAGGGGGAGGCGGCGCTCAGGAGATCTCAAGAATTGGGAGTTCAGCCCGGGAAGCGGGAGCGCGCGGAGCTGGCAGACTCATACAGAATCCGCGGCGGCCAGATGTGGCGCCAGGCGGAGCAGGTTGCAGGACTACCTCAGGAAAAACAGTTCTTGCTGAATGCAAAGCAGTCCTTCCAGCAGGCAGCTGAGATCTACCGCAGCATCGCTCCCTGGGGTCAGAGCACTAAACTCATTAAGACGCTTCAGGAGAACATCGAGGAAATAGACGCAGTGCTCGCAGAATTGCAAGAGGAAGAAAAGATTCGCAAGGAAAACTGAGTGTCTTCCTTCGGAAATTGCTGGCGGCGCTGCTTGCGCATTTTTCGCCACAAACTTGGCCCCGCTGGCAAAAGGCCGTGAGAAGGAATTAGATCGATCGTAGGGGCGGCCCTGTGTGGCCGCCCGCAGTCGATTGTCGTTATTGGAGAACGGGCGACCACGCAGGGTCGCCCGTACAGTCTGTACAAGGGAAGTGAACCTTTTTCACACGTTCCATGCTTGGTAGTGACGTCACAATGCCCGTGCCTCAGTCAATCGGTTAATGGCCCTCACACGCAGCAGCCCCCAGCAACGAGCACAACAGCACACTCACGCAGCCCTCTTCTCAAGCGCGCCGGGGCGAAGGCAGGAGACCATCCTGCTGTCGGCTGCGTCGCTTGTCGTCATCCTGGGGCTTTTCCTCACATTCCGCGCAAAGACTGCGGCATTTGACCAAATCGAAGCGCAGCTGAGCAGCAGGCAAGTGCTCAACCTGAACACGGTTGAAAACGCCGGCGAATTAGTTCCCTACCTGACTGTGTTCGCCGAACCCAACGACCGGCAGTTTGCCGCCCGACGCATTTATGAGCGCTTGAGCGGAGCCCTGGAATCAGGCGAACCTCGCGTGCTGCCTAACGTCGGGAGTCTGGCCTCCATCCGCGTGAGCCGGCGGCAGATAGAATCCACGCGAGGATTGCAGGAGTTTCGCAGACGCCTGGACGAAGCGCTCAAGGATCCAAAGAGAAAGGACAGTCCGGACCTCACCGTCCCCCTTTTGTCGCAGGAACAGCTGCAACAACTGAAGGCATCGTTTGCGGTACGTACTCCCGGCGATTACAAGCGGCTCTTCTGGCTGTACAGTTTATTCTTCTTCGCCGGGTTTTATCTGGCGCATTTTCTGTGGACGCTGTTCCGATTTCAGGGAGACAGAATGCTGCTCCCCATCGCTCACTTGCTGACCGGCATCGGCTTCATGCTCATGCTCAGCCTGCGAGATCCGTTGCGAGACATGACCCTGTTTGCCGACTTTGTACAGGGAGTGGCGATCGGCTGCCTGCTGATGCTCGCCGTCAGCTTCCCGGATTACCAACAGTCGGGGCTGCGAAGGCTCAGCTTTGTCCCCCTCCTTGCTAGTTTCCTGCTGTCGCTGATGCTGATCCTTTTCGGAAGCGGTCCCGGAACCAGCGACGCAAAAGTCAATCTGCAGCTGGGGCCAATATCCCTGCAGCCAGTGGAAGCAATAAAATTTCTGCTGCTGCTCTTTCTGGCCGGCTACTTTGCGAACCGCTGGGAATTCCTGCGCGAATTGAAAGAGAAGAGCTCTTCTGTCCCTGGCATCCTTCGTGGATTTGATATCCCGCGTCTGCGCTATGCGCTTCCCGTTTTTGCAGGAGTGTTGCTGGCGCTGCTTTTCTTTTTCCTGCAGCGTGACTTAGGCCCCGCTCTCATTATTTCGTTTCTGTTCCTGGCGCTTTACGGAGTTGCGCGAGGCCGCGCCGGCGCCGCGATGCTCGGGTCACTCGTCATGATTGCCGGCTTTGCAACGGCCCACTGGATCGGTTTTCCCAAGACAGTGGCGGGGCGCATCGGCATATGGCTTTCGCCTTGGAACAACTACGTGCTTCCCGGCGGAAACCATCTGGCCCATTCCTTCTGGGGATTTGCGACGGGGGCGGTAATGGGGACGGGTTCAGGACTGGGAGAGCCGGGGTTGATACCCGCCGTGCATACGGATCTGGTGCTCTCCGCGATCGGAGAAGAATTGGGCTTTATCGGGCTGCTGGCTGTTTTTGCGTTGTATTGCGTGTTGATCCGCCGCGCATTCCTGATCTCGCTCAACGCCAGTGGCGATTACACACTTTGGCTCGGGTTGGGGCTGGTACTTGTGACTGCGCTGCAAATTATCTCCATCTCCGCAGGGGTGCTGGGGTTGATTCCATTTTCCGGCGTAGTCACCCCTTTTCTCAGCTATGGGAGATCGGCAATCGTCTCCAACTTTGTCCTGCTGGGCGTGCTGGCGAGCATCTCGGCCAGGCCCGGCGAAAAACGGCACCCGTCTTTTGAGCGGCCGGTCTTCTGGCTGACCCGGATTCTGGCAGGATTTCTGGCGGTCATCCTGATCAAGCTTTTTTTTATCCAGGTCATTTATCCCGATGATACTGCGGCGGCTGGAGCGCTGGTGGTACAGTCTGACCGCGGCCGGCGTTTCGAATACAACCCTCGCCTGATCGCTGTCGCCAGGATGATTCCTCGCGGCACCATTTATGACCGCAACAATACCCCGCTCGCCACCAGCAAGTGGGAGGAAGTAGAGCAACATCGCAGGCAATACGAAAGCCTGGGAGTGGATATTGACCAGCCCGGGTTTCGAATTCAGAGAAGATACTATCCGGCGGGCGCTCTAACGTTCCACACTCTGGGTGATTTGCGGACTAAGGTGAATTGGGCGGCCAGCAACACTTCCTTTGTGGAACGTGACTTGAACTCGCGGCTTCAGGGATATGAGGATCACGCGCGCGTCATCAGGATCTTGGATCCCCGCAGTGGCCGAGACATTTACATTATCAAACGCGACTATAGAGAACTCATGCCGCTGCTGCGCTATCGATACCGGCCATCGAGTGGGAAGGTGCAGGAGATCTTGAATCGCAACCGCGACATCCATCTTTCACTTGAGGTTCAGTTCCAGCGCCGAGTGGCTCAAATTCTCGAGCAGCATGTTCGCAAGTCAGGAAGCCAACGAGGCGCGGCAGTGGTATTCGATTCGCATACAGGCGAACTGCTCGCCTCAGTCACTTACCCTTGGGCAGAAGCTCCGGGGCAGGTGATCCGTACGCCGATGGAATCGGAGGAAGCCGTCCAAAGCGAGCAAGAGGCGCTAATAGATCGCGCTCGCTATGGCGTTTATACTCCGGGGTCTTCATTCAAGCTGGTTACGGCATCGGCGGCATTGCGCAAAGATGCAAATGCGCCGAACCAGACCTACACCTGTATCCGTCTGCCCGACGGGCGGGTGGGGAATTTTATTCAGGGATCGAGACGGCCGATCCGAGACGACATCCTGGACAGAGAGCCTCATGGAGCCGTCAACATGGAGAAGGGGCTCACGCTTTCCTGCAACGCCTTCTTCGCGCAATTGGGCACATATTTGGTGGGGGCGGAAGAACTGGCGCGAACGGCGGGACTTTTCGGAATCAAAGCATCTCCCAACAACAGGGCTCAGGAGATCCGGCCGCTTCTTCCCTGGGCATCCTACGGCCAGGGCCAAGTCACCGTGACTCCACTTCAGATGGCGCGGGTCGCCGCAACCATCGCCAACGGTGGACGCATGCCTTATACCTGGACGGTCCAAGAGGAGGCCGGCAGAACTCCTCAGCCGCAACTGATACTTTCTCCCGCCCAAGCAAGAATGTTGGGCGGATTCATGCGCGAAGTGGTCACCAGCGGCACGGGCCGTTCTCTGAGCGGGTTGAGCGTCCCGGTTGCCGGCAAGACGGGAACGGCTGAGCTTGAGAATCAGCCTTCGCATGCATGGTTTGTCGGTTATGCGCCCTACGGCAATGCCGCGTCAAGACAAGTTGCCTTTGCCGTGCTCGTCGAGAATGGCAGTTATGGCGGCCGGGTCGCAGCGCCGGCAGCGGGCGAAATTGTCACAGCAGCCGCCAGTCGTGGACTGATAGGTCAAAGCAGCAAGCAGGAGGCAGACGGCAGGACGCAAGAAGCAGACGGCGGGAAGCAGCCGGCAGGAGGCAGACGGCAGTAGGCAGGAGGCAGGAGGCAGACGGCAGGAAGCAGGAACAGCGTCATTCGTCATTCGTCATTCGTCTTTAGTCATCGTCATTCGTCTTTAGTCATTCGTCGAGAAACGATGGGAATTTTCGATAAGTTGCAAAAAGTTGAAAGAAAAATTCAGAGAGTGATTGAGCGGCAATTTGGAGAAGAGGCCGCGCACGAGCCTCTGGAAGTTCGAAGGAAGATCCTGGAAGAAATTGAGGAGAAAATTCGAAGTGTCGGCGGCAAGCGCATGTTTCCTTTCAATGGACTGATTATTTATCTTCTAGCGCCCGATGCCGACAGTCGCGCCGTCCTGGAGGCCGCTTTCATCGAAACCAGGCAAATCGAGATCGATGCCCGCCATCTGCTGGACGAAAGTAATTGTGAAGTCCCCGCGGATCTGCAGATTAACGTCCGCGTCGCTGGGGAAGCCACTCCAGCGCTGGGACGAATCGCTACCAAGGGGTTCCATATTCAGTACAGCCGGCGAGTCTCCAAAGAAAAGAAGAAGCCTGCCGCACCCCCCCCGGCCTACTTGACGGTGGTACGAGGCAAAGCTCGGCGCAAGCGCTGTGCCGTTGCTGTTCCCCAGACCAACATGGGACGACTTCGCGAAGTTTTGGATCCATCAGGCCGGGTGATGCGCCGCAACGATCTGGCCTTTCTGGACGTGGAAGACGAGATCAATGCCACCATATCCCGAGCTCACGCCCATATTCGTTTTGAGCAACAGACGGGAGACTTTCGGGTGAGTGATGATGGCAGCGCGCATGGAACGCATCTGATGCGCCAAGGCCACTTGATTGAAGTGCCAAGCGGCGCCCGCCGAGGCGTGAAGCTGCACAGCGGCGATCTGATTTATTTAGGGCGGGCGTTTGTGCAATTTGAGATAAAGTCCAAGGCAGAGCCCTAACATCCAGCTGTCAGTTTTCAGCCGTCAGCTATCAGCAGGCATCAGGCCAGCCCACTTCCAGCGTGCAAGCCCCGCAGCGGCGTCATACCGTTAGCTCAAGCTCCAGATTGGGGCGGGAGTCTGTACATTTTGGGAGTGGAGAGACGGCCTGAGGGCCGTCTCAATGGAGTTTGGCCATTTTGAAGAGCGTCGATTACGTGTCCAGGGGGCGTGCCGGAGGCGCGCTTGGTCGCGACATGTCGCGGGACACGGGGACGCGACAACACTGGGACAAGGGGACGCGCCACTCGTTCAGCCCAGGGATTTCGATGCTTAAATAAAGTCATGAAGGCGAGAAATGCGGACAGCCGCCTGGGCCGCATCTTTGCAGGCAAATATCAGGTCGAAGAAAAACTTGGTTCTGGTGGGATGTGCGATGTCTACCGCGCGCGCCATGTGGTAATCGACAAGATAGTGGCTCTAAAAGTGCTCAAGCCGGAACTGGCAGCCGACCCGGCCCTGGCTCGCCAGTTCGAGCAGGAAGCCAGAGCCGCCAGCCGGATCCATCACCCCCACGCCATTGACATCACAGACTTCGGCGTCACTCAGGACCACTGGTACATCATCGTGATGGAGTTGGTCGCCGGCCGCAGTTTGAACGAGGTACTCCGGAGCGATGGACCATTACCCTTGAAGCGTGCGGCCAATATTTTTCGCCAGATATGCAGCGCGCTTGAGGCAGCGCATTCGGCAGGCGTGGTGCATCGGGACATCAAGGCCGACAACATCATCCTGTCCCAATACGACGGGACAGATTGGGTAAAAGTGGTGGACTTCGGCATATCAAAGATCCTGGAGGAGGCAAATCCCCGGCGGTCGTTGATCGACTCGAATCTCGCAATGGGCACTCCCCGCTACATGTCCCCAGAACAATGTCAGGGAAAACCGGTCGATGCCCGGTCCGATATTTACTCACTTGGGATCCTCCTTTATGAAATGCTCTGCGGGAGAGCCCCCTTTGAGGAACACTCCACTGCGCGTCTACTGGTTTGCCACACACAAGATCCTCCCATCCCGCTGCGCCAGATTCGGCCCGGCATCCCGCCTGGGGTGGAAGTTGTGGTGGGCAAGGCCCTGAAGAAAAATCCAGAACACCGATTCCAGCAGGCTTCGGTGTTTGCCGAGCAATTCTGCCAAGCGATCCGAAGAGCGGAAGGAGCGCCAACTGTTGTTTCTGCTCCCACGTCGTCGCGGACGGCGGAACCCACTCCGGCGGGGAGCCCTTCTGCCGGATCTTTCGACGGCGAGGAGACTCGGCGAGTCGCCTCGGTCAACACACAGACGCAGCGAGCGCCCCAGGGTAACTTACTTGCCGTTTCTTTCCTTCAATCTTTCGCACGGCGGACAGAGACGGCACAGAAGTGGATAGGCGGACTTGGAACCGTCCTCAACGACCGCCTGTGCAGCGGGTGGAAACGGTTGGCCAGGCAATTCGCGGCGGTGATTCCTCAAGCGAACGGATTTCAGTTCTCGCGATCATCGATCTTCGCGGGCCTCGCCGTTCTCGGTCTCGTGCTGGGAGTGGCGTATCTTATTGTCAGCAGCCAAGCGACCCACCTGGATCGTCCTGTTGACCCGGTTGCCGGGGCGGAACGGCCTTGGGTGGAAGCCACCGCGAACAACAACATGAGCGGCGCGCGCGATGCAATCATCGGCACTTTGCAACACTGGATACAAGCCCTGCAAGCACGTGACATCGACACCCACATGACGCATTACAGCAACCGGCTGCATACCTACTACCTGAAGCACGGCGTCAGTCGATCGGAGGTAAGGAGAGACCGCGAGCGCGCCATTGCTGGCTACGTGTCCATGAAGGAGGATCTCAAGAATATTGAAATTGATTTGGATCCCTCCGGGACCAACGCCATCGCCACGTTTGACAAGAGTTGGAATTTTGAGGGCCGATATCCTTCATCAGGTCTCGTGCAAGAAAGAGTTTGGTTGCACAATGTCGATGGAAACTGGCTTATAACCGGAGAACGGGATCTGAAACTGTACTCGCGAACCGATACGCTCAAATGGCCCTGACGGGCCAGCCCGCCGCAAGCGGGCGGTCAGAGTGTGGCCCAGGGCGAAGCGCAGCGGAGCCCTGGGAATCGGAGATCCTTTAATGAGTTGAAAGCCCGTCCCGCTAAGCGGGCGGGCGGCAGAAGGATTTTCGCAAACTTCCAAGCATCTGCCGCCCGCCCCAGGCGCGCACATCGAGTCGGCAAGGCTACTCATCGGCCAAAAAGATTGTGAGCGCGCCTGCCAAACCAGTGGGCGATATCACAAGGTTCGCCCCTTGGCCGAGGCCGCTTGCAGCGGCCTCTGGACTTTGGACATTTTGGAGAGACGGTCGGTGGGCCGTCTCCCGTGCAATCTTTCATCGTGCAGGAGACGCCCCACGGGGCGTCTCTCCAATAGTGCCGCTTCGCGGCGCCTAGGCCGCTGAAAGCGCCTACGCCGTTCCTGTAGAATGTCCAACCTCCACGCCGCTTCGCGACCTTACCGCAGGGGCTGGCTCAAAGCTGACAGCTACAGTATCTTTTTGCCGAAGACAGAAGCACACAACTCCACGGCCAGTTGAGCGGTGCTGTTCCGTTCGTCCAGAATCGGATTCACTTCAACGACGTCAAATGCCAGCATCTTTTCGGAATCGGCAATGATCTCCATCGCCAGGTGGCTCTCGCGGTACGTAATCCCGCCCCATACCGGGGTGCCGACTCCGGGAGCCTCGCTTGGGTCCAGCAAATCCAGATCCAGGCTTACGTGGAAACCTTCTGTTTTCTCTGAAGCAATGGCAACAGCCTTTTCCATGACGCCCCGCATGCCAATTTCATCGATCTCCCTCATGGTAAAAACATGGATGTTGCTTTGCCGGATCATCTCCTTTTCCAGCGGATCCAACTCACGAGCGCCGATCAATACCGTATTCTCAGGCAGCGCCTTCTGCTTGAACTGGCCCACGGCCGTAAGTACATCGGGACCGTAACCGAGCGTCGCGGCCAGCGGCATTCCATGAATGTTCCCAGAAGGGCTGGTTTCGGGGGTGTTCATGTCGCCGTGAGCATCCATCCAGATCAATCCAATTTTTTTCCTTTTCGAGCGGTAGTACTTGGCGACGCCGGCAATACTGCCGATGGAAATGGAATGATCGCCCCCAAGAATCAACGGGATCGTTTCTTCCTTCATCATGCCGACAATTTTTGAGGAAAGCTGAGAGCAAACCTGGGATACCTCGGTCATGAAGCGTTGCTTGGTCTCGCCGATAGGATGAGTCTCGGGAACCGACACATGGAGGTTTCCCAAATCCTGCACCTGGTAGCCCAGATCCCGCAGCCGGTCATTTAATCCCGCGATGCGGATGGCCGATGGGCCCATGTCGACGCCGCGCCTGCCGGAGCCGAAATCAAGGGGCGCGCCAATGATATTTATTTTCTTCATGAATCCTCGATTTTGTTGGGCAGAGCGACCAGATCGAGCAGGCAGTTGCCAGCTTTCAGCCGTCAGCCCTCAGCTATCAGCTAGCTGTGAACAGTCTGCTGGAGGCTGAAAGCTGATAGCCGAAGCCCAAGCTGTCCCGGAGGGACAGCCCTCGGGTTTGGACATTTTGGAGAGACGGCCGGAGGGCCGTCTCCTGCGCAATCTCTCATCGTGCAGGAGACGCCCCACCGGGCGTCTCTCCAATAGTGCCGCTTCGCGGCGCTAGCTGTCCCGGAGGGACAGCCCTAGAGTTTGGACATTTTGGAGAGACGGCCTGAGGGCCGTCTCCCGCACAATCTTTCATCGTGCAGGAGACGCCCCACGGGGCGTCTCTCCAATAGCGCCGCTTCGCGGCTCCAAGCTGTCCCGGAGGGACAGCCGATAATAGCCCAGCGATTCATCGCTGGGTTTAGGAAGCTTCACAGCAAGAAGTCCCGTAGGGACGGCTGATTTGGATTGCCGGCTAGGGATTCAGTCGTCCCCACGGGACTCCTATTCTTTGGCTCACCCCATTCCCAGCGATAAATCGCTGGGCTATTATCGAATCGTCCCTCCGGGACGAGGTTCAATCCCTGCCCCTGACGCGACCCCGCATTTTTCAGCGAAAAATGTCCAAGCTCCAGGGCGCGCCTCGGGCGCGCCCGAGACAAGCAATCAATGGTCTTTACAAAATGGGAATGCTCGTAGGGGCGGTTCACGAACCGCCCCTACAGGCGGCGTGCCGGGCAGATATCTAAGGTACATCTCCACGCTCGCTAACGCTCGCGCTCGGAACACAGATAATTTCTAAAACGCAACTAGCGCTGGCCTTCGGCGGCACAGATGCAATATTCTTCTCTCCGCAAGCGCCGCAATAAATGCCTATGACCGAAAAGAAAACTCCTCCTCCTATCTTCATCCAAACCTCGATTCCCGACCAGCCCGAACTGGATCGCTGGCAGCAGGTAACCGAAGAGGAAGCCAAAGCCGTATACGAGATGACCCTGCGCAATGAGCTGTCCGGCGGCACTCCCGCAGTGCGGGAGTTTGAGGCGATGTGGCGCGACTGGACCGGCCTCCGTTATGCCATCACGACCATGAACGGAACGTCAGCTCTATACTGCGCTTACTTCGGTCTGGGCGTCGGGCCGGGCGATGAAGTAATTTGTCCCACCTACACCTGGATCTGCACCATCGCTCCGGCTGTGTTTCTTGGCGCGCGTCCGGTCTTTGTGGAAAGCGATCCCGATACACTCCAAATCGATCCTGAAGACGTGCGTCGAAAGATAACGGAGAAGACGCGCGCCGTTGTGGCCGTTCATTTATGGGGAAATGTGTGCGATATGGACCGGCTTATGGAGATCAGCCGAAAGACCCGCATACCGGTAATCGAAGATTGTTCGCATGCCCACGGCGCAAAATATCGGGGAAAGGCGGTGGGCACAATTGGAGATGTCGGCGTCTGGAGCCTGCAGGGCAGCAAGCCTGTCAGTGCTGGTGAAGGGGGCGTGCTTGCGACCAACAACTCAGAGATTTTCGAGCGCGCCTGCCTGGCCGGTCAGGTCAACCGAATGGGGGGACTAGATCTGATCAGCGAAAAGTTTGCCGATCTGCAGCCCCTCGGTCTGGGAATGAAATTCAGAGCGCATCCTTTAGGCATCGCAATTGCGAAGATACAGTTGCGAAAACTCGCCGCGCTCAACGCAAGGCGCCGGACATATGTCGAACAGGTCGAAGAGAGTCTCCATGATTGTCCGGGTCGCGGCCGGTGAAGACTTATCAGGGCGCTGAACGCGGTGGGTTTTACGCGTTCCCGATTATCCACGAGCCCCAGGACCAAGCCGGGCTGTCCGCGTCGCGTTTTATTCAAGCGCTTCAAGCAGAAGGACTGAAAGCCTGCGCCAGTCCCTATGGCCTGCTGCACCGGCTGAAAATCTTTGCAGAAGGATTTGACGTTTTCACCCGCAATCGAGGTCCTCTGGGTGGAGATTACCGAGGATATCAGCAGGGAGATTTCCCGGTGACCGAAGATGTTTTTGAACGGCTTATCTTCTTGCCGATGCTTTCCGATCCCCTGCCGGAAGCCGCAGAAAAAATTGCCGGAATTCTCAGGCGCGTTTGTCAAATTGTCAAAGATTTCGGGACGTTAACTACGTAAAGTGGCCGATAGCTGACTAAAATCACACTTTATCACCCCCCTTTTCTATAGAATTTAGCCCATCATTCGTTGTCATACGGATCTTGAAGCGGACGCCCTTATAACGCTGTTTGGCATGTGATGTCGTCAACTTGACGATGACCTGGTGGAGGGTCCGATCATGTCAGCGAAACAGAAGGCTACTGCTCGTTTCTCCGCGATTGTTCTTGCACTGGCCGTGGTTGTCTATGCCGGCAGGAACTCCGGTTTGTTGCCTGGCTATCCCAGTCAAAGCGCCACTCAGCACGATGTTCAGCTCAAAGGAGCTCCAAACACCGTTCTCTACGTTGCTGACGAGCTCCTGGTCCGATTCAAGGACCGTGTGCCCGAAAATGCCATAGCCGCCGCTCATGCCCGGGTGCGAGCAAGCGTTAAAAAGAAATTTTCGATCGTTAAGAACTTGCAACTGGTTAAACTCCCGCAAAACGTCTCTGTCAAAGCGGCGATTGAGCTGTATAGGCGAAATCCCGATGTCCTTCATGCAGAGCCGAACTACTTGGTAAAAGCCGATACTGTTCCCAACGATCCGTCCTTTGCCTCACTCTGGGGTCTTCAAAACACCGGGCAGACCGGAGGCACTCCCGGCGCCGACATCCATGCGACCGCAGCCTGGGATCTGAGCCAAGGAAGCAGCAGCGTGGTAGTGGCGGTGATCGATACAGGTATCGACTACACTCACCCCGATCTTGCCGCCAACGTGTGGTCCAATCCGCTGGATTGCAACGGAAACGGCATTGACGACGACGGAAATGGCTATATCGATGACTGTCACGGCATCGATGTGGTGAACATCGACTCGGACCCGATGGATGACCACAATCATGGCACCCATGTGTCGGGCACCATCGGGGCGGTTGGGAACAACGGCGTGGGAGTAGTGGGAGTTAATTGGAACGTTTCGATTATGGCGTGCAAGTTCCTGAGCGCCGCAGGTTCCGGATCGATTGCCGGCGCCATCGAATGCCTGCAGTACGTGCAAATGATGAAAGACCGCGGCGTCAACATTGTTGCCACGAGCAACAGTTGGTCAGGAGGCGGATTCTCCCAGTCCATGTATGATGCTATCGACGCCCATAGGCAGCGAGGAATTCTCTTCATCGCCGCCGCGGGCAACAGCACCGCGGACAACGACGCCACTCCCGCCTACCCCGCCAGCTATTATTTGCCTAACATCATCGCGGTGGCCGCCACTACAAAGACCGACGGCCTGGCCTCATTCTCAAACTTCGGCAGGCGGTCGGTCCACCTTGGCGCTCCGGGAACGGAAATTCTCAGCACCACAATTGGGAACACTTATTCCACATTTAACGGCACTTCGATGGCGACGCCTCATGTCACAGGAGTGGCTGCGTTGCTGAAGGCGCAGGATCCCACGAGAGATTGGAGGGCGATCAAGAATCTCATTCTGGCCGGCGGCGACAATGTTTCCTCTCTCTCGCGAACGGTCACACAAAGGAGACTGAATGCGTACGGGGCCATGACCTGTGCGGGCTCGACTGTTTTCTCGCGTCTCAGGCCAGTAGAGAACAATCTGACCGGCGCCGTGGGGACCACATTCGATCTGGCGGCGCTCAGCATCTCCTGCGCCAACTCAAACGGGACTGTCAATGTTGTAGTGCAGCCTGGGAATCAAGTCGTGACGCTGGCGGATGACGGCCTGGGAATTGATCAGGCGGCGGGCGATGGGATTTGTTCGGGCCGATGGATGCCTTCGGCAGAGGGAAACTATACGCTCACATTTCCCGATGGCGACGCAGTAACAGCACAGGTTTTATCCAACTACAGCTCCTCAACCACTGCTTTCAATTGGAGAACCATTGCGGGGACTAGCCTCAACCTGGGCGATGATTCATCCGCCCAGATTACGCCGCCCTTTCCCGTCTTGTTTGGCGACGGAAGTTTCACGACGCTCTTTGTCAGCAGCAACGGCAACGTTAATTTCACCGCCCCCTTCACTGAATTCTCCAATGATGCTATCCCGACGCCGCAAAGCGCCACGTTGGTAGCGCCATTCTGGGATGATCTCGTCCCCGCTCCCGATACCGCCCAAAATGTTTTCTGGGATGTAACAGGAGCGGCGCCCAACAGGGAGCTTGTTATTGAATGGCGAGATGTGCCGCAGTACTCGTGCAACAGCGCCGACACCGTGAAATTTCAAGTCGTGTTCTTTGAGGGAAGCAGTGACATCCTTTTCAACTACGCCGATGTGGTTTTCGGAGGAGGGTGCCAGTCCGACCTGGGAGGTTCGGCAACTGTGGGCGTTCAAGTGGCTTCCAACGTCGGCAATCAGTTCAGTTTCAATGCCCCAAGTCTGGCCAATAACACAGCTTTGTTGTGGAGTACCAGCAATGCCACCGCAGATTTGATGCTCTCGGCATTTTCCGCGCCTGTGGCCAGTGGCGCAGGTTTGTCATTGGTCATTACCGACACAACCAAAAACCAGGGCTCCAACTCGGCAGGGGCTTCAACTACGAAGTTCTATCTGTCGGCTGATAACATTCTGGATGCCGGAGACATTCTGCTGGGAAGCCGCGCCGTTCCGATTCTGGCAGCCAATGTGTCAAGTTCTGGATCCACTTCAGTGACCATTCCTGCCGCGACCACCGCTGGTCTTTATTACATCATCGCCAAAGCGGATGCCGACAACGTCGTGGCAGAAATTAACGAAGGAAACAATAGTGCCTACCGCTCCATTCAGATCGGGCCGGACTTGATCATTTCCTATCTTTCGGCCCCTTCCGCCGGCGGAGCGGGCTCGGCGATTCTGGTAAATGACACCACGTGGAACCAGGGCGCTGGTACGGCCGACGTCTCGACGACCAGGTTCTATTTGTCCACCAACTCCACTCTGGACGCGGCGGACGTCGCGCTGGGAAGCCGGGGAGTTCCTTCTTTGGCGGCCGGCGCGAGCAGTTCGGCAGCGACTTCTCTGGTCATTCCGCCAGGCACAGCTACCGGTTCTTATTACATCCTTGCCATGGCGGATGCAGACAACGTGGTGGCGGAAACCAGCGAGAGCAATAATTCCGGCCCGTACGCGTTCATCCAGATCGGACCGGATCTGGTTGTGTCTACTCTGGGAGCGCCATCCACCGCCGGCAGTGGTTTGCCTCTTTCGATTGCCGAAACCACGATGAATCAAGGCGCCGGTACTGCTGCGGCCTCGGCTACCAAGTTTTATCTTTCGACGGACACGGTGTGGGATGCTGGAGATGCTCTGCTCGGAGGCCGCTCTGTTCCGGCGTTGAATGCAGGAGGAGCCAGTTCGGCTTCCACTTCTGTGACGATCCCCTCCAGCATCGTTACCGGCTCGTATTACATTCTTGCCCGAGCGGATGCGGACGGCGCAGTGCCCGAGATCAACGAGAACAATAACACTCAGTACACGCCTGTTCTGATCGGTCCTGACCTTGTGATCTCGGCCTTTTCCGCTCCGTCCACAGGCGGCGCGGGCGCAACCATTCTGGTGAGCGACACGACCAGGAACCAGGGCGGCGGTTCGGCAGGGGCCTCCACGACCAAATTCTATCTTTCTACAAACACCACCCTGGATTCTGCGGATGTGCTTCTTGGCGGCCGCGCGATTCCTCCGCTCGCTGCGGCAACTACCAACTCGGGATCGACTTGGCTGAGCATACCGGCGGGTACGGCAACCGGCTCCTATTACATACTTGCGAAAGCGGATGCGGACAACGTTGTGCCGGAGACCACAGAGAATAACAACGATACTCAATACGCCTACATCCAGGTAGGTCCTGACCTTGTCATTTCGTCGTTGTCTGCTCCATCCGGCGGGGGAGCAGGTGCCGCACTCCTTGTGACCGACACTACCCGAAACCAGGGCGGGGGATCCGCGGATGTTTCAACTACCCGCTTTTATCTTTCCACCAATAGCACGTTGGATGCGGGAGATGCCGTGCTTGGCAGCCGATCCGTTCCGGCTCTCGCAGCAGGAGCAACGAGCACAGCTTCCACTTCGCTGGTGGTTCCTTCAGAAACTCCCACTGGCTCATACTATATTCTGGCGAAGGCGGATGCTGACAACGGAATCGCTGAGACCAGCGAGACCAACAACAACACACAGTACGCCTTCATTCAGGTTGGTCCCGACCTGGTCGTTTCAGCACTATCTGCGCCTGCCACGGGTGGCGCCGGCGCGGCAATCTCGTTGACCGACACCACCAAAAACCAGGGTGCGGGCGCAGCGGCCGCTTCAGCGACGAAGTTCTATCTTTCTACCAATACCACATTGGACGCCGCGGACGTGCTGCTTGGCGGCAGGTCGATTCCACCTTTAGCCGCGGGAACGGCAAGCACAGCCTCAACCTCTGTGACAATTCCTGCCGGGACCACAGCCGGCACTTACTACATTATTGGAAAGGCGGACGCGGACGCAGTGGTAGCGGAGGTCAACGAAAATAATAACGACACGCAGAACGTGTCAGTTCTGATCGGCCCGGATCTTGTCGTGCCATCCCTGGCTGTGCGTTCCACCGGAGGCGCGACGATTTCAATAACCGACACCACCAAGAATCAAGGCGGCGGCCTGGCGGATGCTTCAACGACTCGCTTCTATCTGTCAACGGATACTGTTCTTGACGCTTCGGACGTGCTGCTGGGAAGTCGGACGATTGCTGCTTTGAGTGCGGGAGCGGCAAGTTCGGCTTCCACTTCAGCGACCATTCCAGCCGGAACTGCTCCCGGTTCTTACTACATTATTGCCAAAGCGGACGCGGACAATATCATCACCGAGACGAGCGAGGTCAACAACACACAGAACGCATATCTACAATTGGGTCCGGATCTCGTAATCTCAGCTCTATACGCCCCGTCGACTGGTGGAGCAGGTTCGACGCTCTCAGTAAGCGACAGCACCCTAAACCAAGGGAACAATGCCGCAGCTCCATCCACCACGAAGTTTTATCTCTCTGTCGATTATCTGCTGGATGCGACGGATGTTTTGCTCGGTAGCCGAGCGGTGCCTTCTCTGTCGGCCGGTGCCACAAGCTCCGGTTCCACACCGCTGACCATTCCTGCGGGCACGGCTACGGGTTCGTACTACATTTTGGCCAAAGCGGATGCCGATAACGTTGTTCCCGAAACCAACGAGAGTAACAACAACACCCAGTACACCTACGTGCGCATCGGGCCGGATCTTGCTGTTCCCGCGCTTTCTGCTCCGTCGAGCAGTGGCGCCGGCTTGACGGTCAACATCACGGACACGACCATGAACCAGGGAGGTGGCGCGGCCGACCCTTCAGTCACCAAGTTTTATTTCTCCACAAACTCAACGCTGGATGCGGGAGATGTATTGCTGGGCAGCCGTGCCGTTCCGTCGCTGGGCGCGTCGACGTCGAGTTCTGCTTTCACTTCAGTCACCATTCCTTCCGGGATCGGTCCCGGTCTGTACTACATCATTGCCAAGGCTGACGCTGAGGGGACAGTGGTGGAAACCAGTGAAGTCAACAATACGCAGTATGTTTTCATCCAGATTGGGCCCGACCTGATGATTAACTCTCTGACTGCTCCGTCGACCGCGGCCGCAGGATCGACCATCTCGATCAACGACACCACACGAAATCAGGGAGGGGGGCCGGCAGACGGCTCAACGACCAAGTTCTATCTCTCCACTAACACGACGCTGGATGCCTCGGATATTCTGCTGGGCAGCCGATCAGTTCCATTGCTGGATCCGGGAGCTTCGAACGCCGCTTCCACGATCGTGACAATTCCGGCAGGCACGGTTCCCGGCGTCTATTACATTATTGCCAAGGCGGATGCCGATGGAGTGGTGGCGGAGACAAGTGAAAGCAACAATACCCAGTACGTGTTTGTGCAGATAACGGTGAATTAAGACTCAGGCCGCTTTCTGGGAGCGCTTACAGCCTGCTGGGACGCGCTACAGCGCGTCTCTAGAGTTTATACATTTTTCATGCGGCAGTGCGCTGCAAACCAAGACCTCCGCGAAGCGGACCCTCCGGTTTGGACATTTTGGAGAGACGGCCGGTGGGCCGTCTCCCGCGCAATCTTTCATCGTGCAGGAGACGCCCCACGGGGCGTCTCTCCAATAGCGCCGCGAAGCGGCGCTCGCCAGTCCCCGCCACGCAGGACTCGCTACCCGCACAGCGCGTCTCTACAACCAAGTGTCTAAACTCAAGGCCGACTAAGAAACTGCCGGCTAAAACGTTATCGAAGGGAAGGTGAAGGGGCGAAACTCAAGGAGAGACTATGGCGTGCTATCGATCGAAAAATAGGGGTTCTCGAGAGCGGATTGTCTATTGGACGCAACGCGTCCCTTCTGCCAACGATTTGGCGATGAAGCCACGGCGAAATTTGATCTCGATTTTTCTCTTGGGCATTGCTTTGGTTCTGATCCTGACCGGCGCGAAGCGCCCGATGGTCGCAGCCTCGACGGCAACCGAGGGAATGCTCCGCGCCATCGACGGAGAAGGAAACCCGACGGGTTTATGCCCTTTGCGGCACACCGACGTCAAAGCGGCCGTCGCAGGATTTCTAGCCCGCGTAAACGTTACCCAGGAGTTCGAAAATCCATTTAAGGACAAGATTGAAGCAATTTACACGTTCCCCCTGCCTCAGAATGCGGCCGTCGATGATATGACGCTGACGGTGGGCGAGCGGGTGGTAAAGGGGAAGATCAAGCGAAGAGAAGAGGCGCAGGCAATTTATCAGGCGGCACGCGCCGCAGGACACGTCGCTGGCCTTCTCGATCAGGAACGACCCAATATCTTCACTCAGTCGGTCGCTAACATCATGCCTGGCGACACCGTCAAGGTGACAATCAGCTACGTAGAAACCTTGAAGTACGAAGACGGCACTTACGAGTTTGTGTTTCCTATGGTAGTGGGACCACGCTACATACCAGGCTCAGCCGCAGGAAAGCAGGGCGGCGGTTGGTCGCAGGACACTGACCGCGTACCGGACGCGTCGCGCATCACGCCCCCGGTCACGCCAAAAGGTACGCGGGCCGGCCATGACGTCTCCATTGAAGTGCTCGTGGACGCCGGGGTGCCGATTCGTCAGTTGCAGTCGACTCTCCATGACGTCGATGTGAAGCGAATTGACAGCTCTGCCGCTTTGGTGCGGCTGAAGGACAAAACAGTGATTCCGAACAAAGACTTCATTCTCAAGTGTGAAGTCGGCGGAGAGGCGATTCAGGATGGGCTGCTTGCGCATCGCGCGAAGGATGACGGATTCTTCATGCTTCTTCTTCAACCGCCCGAGCGTGTGACCGTTGAAGATGTCACTCCAAAGGAGCTTGTTTTCGTGCTCGATACCTCCGGCTCCATGTCGGGTTTTCCCATTGAGAAGGCAAAGGAGACGATGAAGCTGGCGCTGAATGGTCTGAATCCGCAGGACACCTTCAACTTGATTACTTTTTCCGGCGACACGCACATTTTGTTTCCCGAGCCGGTTCAGGCCACTCAGGAAAATCTAAGGAAGGCCCGGGAATTTCTGGCGTCCCGTTCTGGAAGCGGCGGAACGGAAATGATGACGGCCATCCGTGCAGCGTTGGAACCGTCAGATTCGCAGGACCACATGCGCATTGTTTGCTTTATGACCGACGGCTATGTCGGCAACGATATGGAAATTATTTCTGAAGTGCAAAAGCATCCTAACGCGCGGGTATTTTCCTTCGGCATCGGGAGCGCGGTGAATCGGTTTCTACTGGACAAGATGGCAGAATACGGCCGCGGTGAGGTCGAATATGTGACGCTCAGCGACGATGGCTCGGCAGCGGCGCGTCGGTTCCACGAACGGGTCCGAAACCCATTGCTGACCGACGTATCGATTGACTGGAGCGGTCTGCCCGTGACCGATGTCTACCCGAAGCGCATCCCAGACCTTTTCAGCGCCAAGCCCCTCTTTGTATATGGCCGGTTTATACGAGAAGCACGCGGCACGATTCAGTTGAGCGGGCGGCTGGCGGGACGGCCGTTCAGGCGCAGAATTCCTGTTGAGTTTCCCCGTTCAGAGTCCCAGTTCGGCGTCCTCGCTACTCTATGGGCGCGCGCGCGTATTGACGATCTTATGGGCCGCGATTATGAGGGACTACAACGAGGAAACGCGCGCGCCGATATTCGCGAAGATATCACGCAGTTGGGGCTTCGGTATCGGCTGATGACACAGTTCACGTCCTTTGTCGCCGTCGAGGAAGTCACCATTACTGATGGCGGGCAGCCGCGCCGCATCGAAGTGCCAGTTGAAATGCCTCAGGGTGTCAGTTATGAAGGTGTGTTTGGAGATAATCTGGCCCGTTCAAAGGCCGTTCCCATGTCGGCCTCTACGACCACGTTTGACCGTAAATCTGTTAGTCCTCAGTTACAGAGTGGTGCTATCGGTGGCGTCGCTGGCGGAATCAGGTATGAAGGCAGATCGCTGGATGCCGCCACGATGGGAAGGCCATCCTCCCCACAGGAGCAGGAGCGGCAACGACTGAGGTCTAAGCTGGATCCCTCCATTGTCTCGTTAATCGAGAGGCTGAAAAACAAGAACAGCCGGGCCGGTGCGGAGGAAACTCGATTTGTGAAGAACGGGAAAGCCGAGATTCAAATCTGGCTCAACAGGAAATCACCGGAAGTGCTGGCGGCACTGAAGCGGCTCGGCTTTGAGCTTGTCGTTGAGCCGAAGACCGTAAATCTGCTGATTGGCCGGTTGCCGATCGAGAAGTTGGCAGAATTGGTGGAGATTCAGGAAGTTCGATATGTAGCGGCCCAGGTCAGTCGCTGATTGGCCTGCATTTTGGGAGCGGAGAGACGGCCTGAGGGCCGTCTCAGCTTGGCAATTTACATCGCGGACAGGCGGCTTGAGGTCCTTCCCAGGGAATTTTACATTTTGTGGATAACGACGGCCCTCATGATGTCTCTCCGCTTCCCAAAATGTAGAAGCTTCTGGTAGGGGCGCACGGCCGTGCGCCCCTACACTCTCTTAAATTCAAAAATGGTAAGCCAATCCTAGAACGCCGTGATGGGTTTTCAGAAGCGTGCCGGCCTTTCCTCCAGACACGGTTACAGACTGGCGAGTGCGGGTGAATTTGTACTCCGCCAGCGCATAAATTCCCCTTCTCAGGCGAAGCTGAGCGCCTGCCGCGCCCTGCACTCCGAGCGAGCCGATTTCGTATCGCTCCTGAGTCGCGCCTTCAATCCTGCTCTCCGGATGAGGTATGGTGGGCCCCGCACCCACACGTGCCGTAAGAAAAGCGCGCGGACGTTGGCCTACCTTACTAAGCGCATAGCGAATTGCGGCATTTA
>DASXTB010000049.1:0-5648 GCA_036505615.1 Acidobacteriota bacterium | reverse complement strand
CTCCTGGCAGAGGCCGTAAGGTCGTAACCAAAACAAATACCGATCCCGGGCACGGGAACAGAGCGGTCAATTCACAAGCCAAAATATAAGAAGCCGGCGGTAAAACCCGAAGGGTTTACAGACTATAGCCGACGGCAAGCGCGCGCTTTTTGCGCGACGCCGGTTGGCCCTGGGGGAGCCAACCGGCGGCGTCGCCCGCCCCGCGGGGCGGGACGGGCTTTGCCGCCGGCTATGTTCTGTAAACCCTTCGGGTTTTGGACCACAACCCCATGCCTCACGCGGCTTGCGCCTGCATAGTTGAACCGCTAGAATAATCGTTTTTGAGCCGAAGTGGTGGAATTGGCAGACACGCCATCTTGAGGGGGTGGTACCCGAAAGGGTGTGGGGGTTCGAGTCCCCCCTTCGGCAGACATCGGTCCTAGTCTAGTTTCCTGCAATAGAGAAATCGGTAGCAGCTAATTAATAGGCCGCGGATTCACGCGGATGAACACTGATACCGAATGTGCTACCGAAGCCGCGCTCGAACGCTTATTGAATCACTTCTCCATTCAGCTGGAAGGTACTTGAGCGGCCAGGCCGGCAAAACGACGCGCGAAGCGCAAGCGCTGCTCAGCGACCCTCTTACTTTTTCGGCGGCGGCTGCTTGGATGGAGGGGGTTGTTGCTGCGGCTGCTGCGGCCGTGACAAAGGAGTCAGAGGCGCGCTTTGCGGAGCTGGGGGGTGCGTGCGGTCGCCAATGATGCTCCCGGTCCTCCTGTTATAGAGGATCGCCAGACCGAGAGAAGTAATCATGAAGACGATAGCGCAGATTGTCGTCAACTTGCTCAGAAAAGTACCGGCTCCACGCGGGCCAAACGCAGTTTGGCTACCTCCACCGCCAAAGGCGCCTGCAAGATCCGCCCCTTTGCCCGACTGCAAAAGCACTACGGCTATCAGAATAACGGAAACGAGAATGTGCACTGCCAAGAAAAGGTAAAACATAAAAAATTCCTTCCTTACGAAATCTCAAAACTCGAGTGAGGCGCGCCGCAGCGCGCCTCAATGAACGCTAATCGCTGCTTTTTTCAGCACTTCAAATAACTCACGATGCGAGCGAAATCATCAACATTCAGACTGGCGCCACCAACCAGCGCGCCGTCGATATCACGCTGGGCCATCAATCCATCCACATTCTCCGGCTTGACGCTTCCGCCATAAAGAATCCTCAACCCATTGGCAGCTTCGATTCCATAGCGGGAGCTAAAATATTCCCTGATGAAATGATGAGCTTGCTGAGCGGTTTCCGGAGTTGCGGTCTTTCCTGTCCCAATGGCCCACACCGGCTCGTAGGCGACGATGATACGTAAAACCTCCGGGTGAGTCAAGGAAGCCAGGGCGCCGTCCAGTTGGCGCCGAACCACGGTTTCCGTGGATCCCGCCTCGCGTTCTTGAAGGCTTTCGCCGACACAAAAAATCGGATCGAGGTGTGCCCTGCAGGCGGCCTGAATCTTCGCGCCCAGGAAAGAATCGCTCTCCTGAAAGTGCTGCCGCCGCTCAGAGTGGCCGACGATCACAAAGCTGCATCCTACCGAGAATAGCATTTCAGCGGAGACCTCGCCGGTGAGCGCCCCTTCGCGCTGCGGATTTACGTTTTGAGCTCCGACACGGATGCGGCTGTTCTCAAGCTTTTGGTAAACCAGCGGCAAAAGCGGAAATGGAGGCGCCACGCCGATTTCCCGGTCCCCCGCCGGTCTTATTTTGGCGCGCAGCTGGTCACAAAACTCCAGCGCCGCCGCCGCTTCTTTGTACATCTTCCAGTTTCCGACGATGAATGGAATTCGATTCATAATTACGAATGACGAATTTCGAATGTCGAATCAATGTCGAGCTTCAAATGTAGAGTGAAGAACTGCGAGCAACTAGCCGCCAATGAATATGTGGACAGACCCCGGCTTTGCAATATCATCGAAGCTCGTGCCCCCTTAGTTCGCAGGCAGCGAAAACGGGTTGCCCCAGATGCGTTCGCGTCTATTCGCGTTCATTTGCGGCTGGTTGTCACGCTGTTTATCATTCCGCATTCGAAATTCTTCATTCGACATTCGTCAAAACTTCAACTCCCGGCAATTTCTTCCCTGCCAAAAATTCCAGCGAGGCGCCTCCGCCCGTAGAGACATGATCGATGCTGTCCCGCAGACCGGTTTTCGCGAGAGCGGCGACCGAGTCACCCCCGCCCACGATAGTCAGGCCATCCACATCCGCAACCGCCTGCGCAATCGCTGTCGTGCCTCGCGCAAAAGGCTCCACTTCAAAAACTCCCATGGGACCGTTCCAGATGACAGTCCTCGACTGCCGGAGAACATCCCGATATTTCTGCGCCGTCGCCGGGCCGATGTCCAAGCCCTTCATGTCTTCAGGAACTTCGGTTTCGACCCTCCAGGTGGCGTCGGCTTCAGGTTCGGCGGCCACAACATGGTCTTGGGGGAGAAGAAATTGCACTTGTTTTTCGCCGGCGCTTTTTATCAAGGCCGCGGCCTTTTGCAGCTTGTCCGGTTCCACCAACGAACGGCCCACTCGGCGCCCCAGCGCTTTCAGGAACGTGTAGGCCATTCCCCCACCAATCAAGATGTTTTGCACGAAGTTCAGGAAATTCTCGATCACTTCAACTTTGTCGCTTACCTTGGCGCCTCCGAAGATGGCAGTCACCGGTCTTTCGGGATTTTCAATGGCGCGGGACAGATAATCAATCTCCTTCTCCATCAGAAAGCCAGCCGCGCCTTTCCCCAACACTTTCACCATCCCCACGGTTGAAGCATGGGCGCGATGCGCCGTCCCGAACGCATCATTCACGTAAAGGTCTGCCAATTTAGCCAGCTCGCGGGAAAAACCTTCCTCATTTTTTTCTTCTTCCGCATGAAAGCGAAGATTCTCCAGCAGCAATACCTGCCCCGGTCGTAGTTGCGTGACTTGCCGCTGCGCCTCTGCGCCTACGCAATCCTGGGAGAAGCCAACCGTGACGCCCTGAAGTAGCCCGCGCAGATGTCCGGCAACCGGCTGCAGCGAATATTTTTCGCTCCCTGTTCCCTTGGGGCGACCCAAGTGCGACGCCAGGACCAGGCGGGCTCCCTGCTGCAAGGCATGGCGAATGCTGGGCAGCGAGGCGCGAATACGGCTGTCTTCCTCTACTTTTCCATCCGTGAGGGGGACGTTAAAATCCACGCGCGTAAAAAGACGCTTCTCTTTCAAATCGAGATCCCGAATTGATAACTTTTTCATTTTTAAGCGAAGCAAAAGGGAAAGAGTTTAAAAGAAGAAGAGGAAAGTCGAAAGCCTTAATTTCACCTGCTTCCTTCTTGCCGCCAATCTTGGCATACAATAGCATTGCGTCTTCGCATCGGCTTTGCGTCTTTTCAAGTTGAAGCTCATTAGGAATTGGGACAGGTGACATGCGCTACCTGGTTTTAGGCGATATCCATTCCAACCTGGAGGCGCTTCAAGCCGTGCGCCAGTACAAGGATTACGAGCGCGTGTTGCTCCTCGGCGACTTGGTCGGCTACGGAGCGGACCCCGGGGAAACCATACATCTGGTCCAGGAGATGAAACCGGTAGCCATGGTGCGTGGCAACCATGACAAGGTTGTTGCGGGTCTGGAAGAAGGAGATCTGTTTGTGTCCCATGCCCTGGAATCCGCTCTCTGGACGCGGAAACAGCTCAGTGAAGAAAGCCTGCGCTACCTGCGTGACCTGCCCGAAGGACCGATAAGGGTCGATTCCCAGGTCACTATTGTGCACGGCGCTCCATTTGATGAAGATGCCTATCTTCTGCCTCACGCTCCTGCATCTTCGGTGTTCGATGGCTGGAGCACACCCGTTTGCTTTTTCGGACATACCCACATCCCCACCGTCTTTTGCCGGGTGGGAAGCACTACTTACTCATCACAAGTCGAGCAGCCGGCGAAAATGGTTTTGAATCTCGACTCTTCGCGGTATCTGGTAAATCCGGGTTCTGTCGGCCAGCCGCGGGATGGCGATCCACGCGCTGCCTTTGTGGTGTTTGATACCAATACGAAAGTTATCGAATTCTTCAGGGTTGATTACGACATCCGGACCGCACAGGAAAAGATCCGTGAAGCGGGACTCCCTGTATTTCTCTCCCAACGCCTGGCCCGCGGAACGTAAGGCGACTGAGAATCCTGGTTGGTAAAAGAAGCCGGCGCCAAAACCCGAAGGGTTTCGGAAGATGTCTGATCCTCCTCAGGCTGTGTGTCGTCCAAATCTCACAACTGCCCTGGCACGAGCCCGGGCGGCTTCAACCTCGCGATTGCGCGGATCCGCACCGGTAATCAACGAGGCGAGCAAGGCCCGCGCAACCTCGGAAACTTGACCAACCGCCGACTCAAACGCGGCTTCGTTGGCCTTTGACGGCTTCGTAAAGCCACAAATCTTTCTTACGAATTGAAGCGAGGCATCTCGTATCTCTTCATCGGTTGCAGGAGGATCGAAGTTGAAGAGGGTCTTAATATTTCTACACATCGCATCGTCCTCTCAATGTTTCTCTGTTCACTCAGCCGTGATTAATCCGTGACAAACCGGTGCAGATCCGCGGCGCACATTTCTGCCGCTGCGAGAAACAGCCTTATTATAAGGTAAATCACGGTAAAAGCGGCGGCGGCCCGTAGTCGCGACAAAGCGACCCGAACCGTGTAGTATTCTAGCAATGGGAGCATACTGAGATTTAATGATCCGGGCGCAAAACTTAACGAAGGCTTTTGGCGAACTCATGGCCGTGCAGGACATATCCTTCGAGGTCCAAGAAGGCGAAATCTTTGCATTCCTGGGACCGAACGGCGCGGGCAAAACGACAACCATCAAGATGCTGACCACTCTGCTGAGGCCCACCAGCGGCAAAGTAGAGATTGACGGGCTCGACCCGGCGGTCCACAACAACGAGGTGCGCAAGCGTTTCGGAATCGTGTTCCAGGATCCCAGCCTCGATGATGAGCTGACGGCGTATGAGAACATGGACTTCCACGGTGCGCTCTACAAAGTGCCGCGTCAGGCGCGTGCCGAGCGCACAGAAAAGCTGCTGAAACTCTTCGAGCTCTGGGACCGGCGCCACGACCGTGTCAAGCAATTCTCAGGCGGCATGAGGCGGCGGCTCGAAATAGCCCGCGGCCTGCTGCACACGCCCAAGATTATGTTCCTGGATGAACCCACGCTGGGCCTGGACCCGCAGACGCGCCATCAGCTTTGGAACCATGTCAGGAAGCTTAACGAAGAGGAGCGCGTAACCGTATTCCTGACCACACACTACATGGAGGAAGCCGAGCGCGTGGCTCACCGGATCGCGATCATCGATCACGGCCATATCATCGCGCAGGGCTCGCCCCAGGAGCTAAAGCAGCAAACCAGCTCCGAAACGCTGGAACAGGCTTTTCTTTCCCTGACCGGCTCAACCATTCGTGCCGAGGACGCAAGCTCGCTGGACCAGATGCGCAACATCGCAAGAATGTTCAGGCGGCGTAACTAGTGCTCTCTATCAGAGGCATTGGCAGCACTTGATGGGCCACGGATGACACGGAGAACACGGATCAACCAATGTTCTCCCGGGCACCTTCATGTTCGCTAAAGATGGCTTAAGGTCAAAGATGTGCCCGGGAGAATATTCGCTAA
>DASXTB010000048.1:0-5397 GCA_036505615.1 Acidobacteriota bacterium | reverse complement strand
TGATTGCTTATTTCGCCACTCGTAAGATCCGGAGTGATGTTCTTTCTCGCTTTGGCGTTTCTTACTTAAGAAACGCAAAGAAAACGGCAGAAGATTTGCGAAATCGCTTTGGAGTTAGCTCGCTGATCGCCGCGGGAGTCTTCAGAGAGGCCGAAAGCAAGTCTCCAATTTTTCAGTTTTCGAATCATCCAATCCTCCTTCCCATTTTCCGCAGCGGCAAACCCATTTTCATACAAGGAAGATCATTTCGGACTGAAGACGGGCATTTCCGGAAGTACTGCAACCTAGCGAGTGTTCCTGTCCCCTCCTTATTTAATCTCGACAAGATCGAATCTCTCGCTCCAGGCACGGAGGTCCTCCTTTGCGAAGGCGCGCCGGACACGATGATCTTGGACCAGGAAGGCTTTCAGGCAGTCGGCGTCATTGGCAGTTCCGGTTTCAAAGCGGAATGGGTAAGCGACCTGGAACGGTTCAAGGTCTATCTGGCGCTGGACAACGATACTGCGGGCCGGAAAGGCGTAGAAAAGATCACAGGCTTATTTCACAGACGCAATCGGCCTGTCTTCTTAATCTCGCTGCCCGACGGCGTCAAGGACATCAACGAGTTCTTTCTCACGCAGGACCGGTCTGGCTTTCAAAAGCTCATTTCTGAAGCACAGGAGCGTTCCGTGGATCTTTGCGCCACGGTCCGGATGCTTCTTGAAAGAGCTGCCGACCGTTCAGGAGCTTTTTCCTACCGTGAGCTGGCTGAGCGCATCTACGCCTGGTTTGAGTCCAACGGCGGGATCTTTGCCGTCGATAAAGAAAACCGTTGCCTCCTGATGTTCGACCGCACCTTGTATCAGATCGACAACAACAGCCCCTTCAACGCCCTGATGTTTGCCAAGACCGACCTGATTGCCGTGCAGCACCAGGGCAAGATCATGTGGGAGCTGCTGCGCAATCTGTGTTTTCTGCGCGGGCGCAGGGAGAGCAATTTAAGTTGGATCCATACCAACCAGGAAGAAGGAATCATCTACATCAACCTGCACAATGGTGGAAATGAGATTCTTCGCCTCAAAAGCGGCTCGTTCGAAATAGTACCCAACGGCAATAATCTCGATCGGATATTGCTAAAAACTTCTGACAAGATGGAAGCGATCCATCTTGACCCTTCATCCAACCCAGGTGAAGCCGTTGAGCTTCTGCGGCGCCTAATGATGGAGCCGCTGGCGTGCGAGCCAGAGAACAAGTTCTTTATCTGTTGCTGGATTCTGACGGCCTTTTTTCTTGACTACACGACTGACAAGGCGCTGCTGAAACTTTCCGGCATGACTGGCAGCGGCAAGACCACCGCGGCCAGGATCCTCTCTTGCTTGCTCTACGGAGGCGACCGGGTCGAATCAGCGACCGTTCCCTACTATTATGCCGACGCTTCCAGAAATCCCTACCTGATATGCGACAACCTGGAAACTGAAAACATGAATCGGGACATTATCCAGTTTTTGCTCCACGTGGCCACCGGGATCAGCAAAGGAAAGCGCAAGACAGGAACCGATTCGGAGACAATAAGGGAATCTGCCAACTGCCTTGTTGCGATTACGGCCATCGAACCGCTAACCAAACCCGAACTCATCAATCGGACCTATGATGTCGAGTTCCGGCCCATCTTCAAACAAACAGGTTTCATGCAAAAGGAACACCTCGCCGAGCTCATTCGTCACCGCAGCCGGATTCTCTCTGGCCTGTTTCTTCTCTTCTCCCGCGAGGTGCTGCCCGGCCTGCAGAGCCATCGGCAGGAAATTATGGCCGCCATTCAACAGTATCATTCGCAGCATTCCAAACAGCGGGTCGATTCATTTCTAACTCTGATGGTTGTGATCCTCAAAGCACTGCTGAAAAAGTTAGAGCCGGGTGCGGATCGCACTTGGGAGATTGTGCGCTACTGGATCCAATATCAGAGTCGTTTGGCGCAGGAAACCGAACGCGACACCAACGTCGCTGTCTATCTGCTCGATGGTCTGGCAAAGGAGATGATCGCTAGAGAAGAGGATTTTCGAAAAGAGTACTACCTGGACTTTAGGAAGGTGGCAAACGGAGGCGGCGAGGCCGCGGAAATCAGCTTTATTGCCAGCGCACGAGATCTTCTCATGGCGCTGCAAATTCTTTCCAAGAACAAGGGATTCAAGCTGACCTTTTCCAACACCAAGCAATTGAGCGCGCGCCTGGCCAACGAAAGCTCTGTTCTCGAAAACGCCGGTTGGAGACGCGAGCGAGAAAGGATCGTGCACGGAGTGAGATATCACCGCTTCACCAGGACTTTGAGTTAAAGAGGGCCATCGAGACCTAGAGCGAGTTTCGATTATGGATACTAAACTGACACTGGTTCCAATCATTGAGACACAGAAGACAATTCCTCCCGCGGCGCTCTATGAGCGTGACGCAGCCTTCTATCTAAAGCTTTCTATCCACGCGTTTCGCTCCTTGGTGCGAGCCGGGACAATTCCATTCAGAAATCATATCGGGCGGAAGCGCAGGATTTACCTTCGGGACGACCTGGACCTCTATCTGTCGCGCTTGCCCCGACATTTTGGAAAGGCTACGATAGCGGCCATCGAGGATTCACCACGCGCCGACGAAAGGAGGAACGAGTGATAAAGACGCGTGGTAGGTTTCATGTAGTTGATGTCAGATGGCCCGACGGAGTCAGATCGCGCTATCGCTTCAAGGATCCCGCGAAGGCCGAAGAGCGCGAATTACGTATCCGGCTTTCCCTGATCGACAATACTTGGTCGAAGTTACGCCAAGCGTTGGCCGACGGCCTGTCTGTGTGCAAATCAATCAGGTTTTCTGAGTTGGCCGAGCAGTACCTGGAGGAGTACGTGAAAGTTGAAAACACGGCAGTCGCAACGAAAGAGTGCAAGCTGAAAATTCTCAAGCGCAGGTTTGGCAGGTTGCCCATTTCGTCGTTACGACCGCGTCACGTGACCAGGTACAAGAAGCTGCGCAAAGAAAAGGATAAGGTGAGCGAGAGCACGGTCAACCGGGAAATTGAGGTCCTCAAGCACCTGCTTAACTGGGCAGTAGAAGAGGAAATCATTCCGGGACATCGGCTCGGCAAGGTCAAGCGCTTCCGCGAAGATGTTCGCCAACGACCCCGGCCGACCGATCAGGTCGTAGACGAAGTTTTTAAGAAGCTCGATTTGCGGGTAGTACCGCTGTTCACATTTATTCGGGAAACGGGATGTCGACGGGAAGAGGCTCTGACACTGAAACATTGGCAGATAGATTTGAAGAACCAGACTGTCGTGTTTACTCCGTCTGACACTACGAAAACCAAATCTCGCAAGGCGAGAAACGTGCCCCTGACGGACCCAGCTATCGAAGCGATCCGGGCGATGCCGCAGTTGCTTGGGTGTGATTTGGTCTTCTACCATCCCGATTCACTGGGTAGGTGGGCTGAGGCTCGAGACCCATGGGAAAAGGCGCGGAAAGCGGCAGGTCATCAGTGGCTGCAGATAAAAGATCTCCGCAGGGCGTATGGTATCCGGCTGGCGGAAGCCGGCTGTCCGATGAGCTACATCAAGGAGGTAATGGGTCACGCCTCAGTGGCGACGACCGAGAAGTATTACGCCCATTACTCGCCTCAGTCAGCGGTCAAACATGTGTTGGCGGTGCTGCAAGGCGGGAGGCGAATTGATCAGTAACTTGGCAACAAAGTGGCAACACTATCTCGAAAACCCCAACGGTGGTCCGTAAACTATTGGAAAGATGGTAGCGGGGGCAGGATTTGAACCTGCGACCTTTGGGTTATGAGCCCAACGAGCTACCAGGCTGCTCCACCCCGCGTCACAATCGTAGAAGATGATCATACTTGGAGGATTTTGGGTCTGTCAACTCGGCCCCGTGGACTGGCCGCGAATCGTCTTGGTTTGGAACAGCAATCAGGGCCGCGAATAAACGCGGATTAACGCGAATCGCTGATGCTTTGCGCTAGGTGCAACGCCTGTAAAGGCAGCCCTATGTGGCTGCTCGCTAGTGAAGAGGGTGCACGATGCACGACATCTCTTACGCTGCGTGCGCCGTAACGGCAGGCTTCTTATCAGATCGAGATGCGGTGTTCGAGAAAACTCCGGCGCCCCTTCTAATGTGCTGCTTTTTATCCAAAAAAGGCTTGAGCCTGACCTAAGGTCAGACTTTACGATAAGCGAGGTGAAAGGTGGGCGATGAGACTTCATACTCGGGGAGACAAACCGCCCGATGAAACAAGCGAGCGCTTGTATCGGGTGCGCGAATTTGCCCGGCGCGCCGGTGTCACTGTGCGGACGCTCCATCATTATGACCGAGTGGGGCTGCTTAACCCCAGCGCCCGCTCAGAGGCTGGTTACCGTCTGTACAGCGAACAGGATCTGGCGCGCCTGGAGCAGATTGTGACCCTGAAATTCATCGGCTTCCCTCTGAAGCAAATCAAGGATCTTCTCGATCGGAGCAAGCTCGACTTGAAGAGCACACTCTGTTTCCAGCGCAAGGTCATGGAGGAGAAACGGCGTCACCTGGACCGGGCCGTCCAGGCTATTGCCAGGGCCGAGCGGCTGATCGCCCGCAGCGGACCCGATTGGGAATCGTTCAAGAAAATCATCGAGGTGATCAACATGCATAAGGACATGGAATGGACCAAAAAGTACTACAGTGAGGAAGCACGCAAAGAATTGGCTCAGCGCAACGTACCCCGCGAACTGATCGAAGAGGGAGAGCGGGAGTGGGCAGTCCTGATCAAAGACATCGAAGCGGCGCTGGCCAAGGGGGAAGATCCGGCGAGCAAGGAGGCACAGGCGCTTGTCGAGCGCTGGTCGAAACTGCTTGAGGCATTCACCGGCGGCAGCCGCGCCGTCCAGGAAGGCCTCAACAAGATGTACGCCGACAAGGCCAACTGGCCGTCCACATTCAAGAAGCCGTACAGCGACGAAGTGGGCGCCTTTATCTGCCAGGCGATGGCGCTACGCAAGAAGGGATGAGGGCATTCCCTCTATTTGGTGAAATCTCGCGCTCTCGACAAAATTTGGCGCTGAACAGCCGGCCACGTTCACGAGCACGTCAACGTTCACCACTACGACCAGTCGAATCGTGAGCGATTGTGTATTTTTCGTCCGCGTAGGCGTGGACGTCAACGTGAACGTAGTCGTGATCGGCTTTTATTGGGGTTTGCCGCGCTGTGTCCTCTGTAATGCTAACCGTTAAATTCCTTACGAGCCGCAAAGATTTGGTTTGCTTTAGACGCCGAAGGCGTCGAAGAGTATAGCCGGGGGCAGAGCGCGTTTTTTGCGCGACGCCCCCGGTCGAGTTCCCCAATATCGACCTCCGCACAAGGTAAGGGTGCAACAGAATTTCCAGATGATTGACCCGAGCCGGTCTTCCCGC